>DJYJ01000061.1:19242-45073 GCA_002450075.1 Clostridiales bacterium UBA6981 | reverse complement strand
CCGCTTCTGGCACAAGTTCCTCTATGACATCGGCGTCGTCCACACCAAGGAGCCCTATGCCAAGCGCACCTCGCACGGCATGATCCTCGGCCAGAACCCGCACTATGTCGGCAACGTCTCCACGGAAGAGGAGAAGCAGGCGCTGATCGAGCGCTACGGCAACGAGGCGCTGCGTCCGGCCGTCAAGATGTCCAAGTCGCTCGGCAACGTCGTCAACCCCGACGACGTCATCAAGCTCTACGGCGCGGACACGATGCGCGTGTATATCATGTTCATCGGCGACTTTGAAAAGGTCGCGACCTGGTCCGACGACGCGGTCAAGGGCTCGAAGCGCTTCCTCGATCGGTGCTGGAATCTGATGGATCTCTGCAAGGACGATCCCGCGATCTCGAAGAAGAACGAGCCGGGCATCCACCGCACGATCAAAAAGGTCGGCGAGGATATCGACCAGCTCAAGATGAACACCGCCATCGCCGCGCTGATGACCCTGGTCAACGAGTTTTATGCCAACGGCCTTTCCAAGGGCGACCTCGAGGTTCTGCTCCAGCTGCTCTCTCCCTTTGCCCCGCACATCGCGGAGGAGATGTGGGAGCTTGAAGGCTTTGCTGCGAAGTACGGCAAGATGGCCATGCAGATGGACTGGCCGCGCTATGACGAGTCGAAGACCGTTGCCGCCGAGCAGGAGATGGCCGTCCAGGTCAACGGCAAGGTCCGCAGCACGATCACCGTTCCGACCGACAGCGACGAGCAGACGATCGTGGACACCGCGCTGGCCGATGAAAAGATCAAGCGCCAGATGGAGGGCAAGACCCTCGTCAAGACCATCGTGGTCAAAAACCGCATCGTCAACCTGATCGTCAAATAAAGATTAAGGTTGACAAGATCGGGGAAAACCATTATAATATCCCCTGTTGAAAAGCCAATCATTTGGCCCTTGAAGCACCGCAAGGTGTATTTGGAGGGAGGGAAATACATGTCTGAAATCTACGTCAAGGAAAACGAGTCTCTGGACAACGCTCTGAAAAGATTCAAGCGCAGCTGCGCCAAGTCCGGCGTCCTGGCTGATCTGAGAAAGAAAGAGTACTATCAGAGCCCCAGCGTCAAGCGTCGTAAGAAATCCGAGGCGGCGCGCAAGAACAAGAACAAGCGCTACTATTGATCAAAGAACAGGACAGCACCCGGCCGGGTGCTGTCTTTCTTTTTCTCGTATATTTGACAAAAGCGGGAAGCACAGCCGTGCTTCCCGCTTTCGTTTTTTACAGGAGTGGAAAGAAGAGAGGATAGGGATCAGAAATCAGATGTTGGTATCTCCGCCCTTGTGCGCGCCGCCCCTGCGGAGCAGCGGGCGCTTCCAGCGGCGGCCCTTGCCGCTGCCGAAGGTCAGGAAATACGCGGCGATCAGACAGCCGAGCAGCGCCAGCAGCATCAGGATGAGCCAGATGCCGCTCTGGCCGCGGCGGGCGGTCTGCGTGGTCTGGGTGCCCTCGATGGAGAACACGGTCTCCACGCTCTCCCCGCCGCTGTATTTTGCCTTCAGCGTGTGGCTGCCGTCGGACAGGGTGTTGAGATAGGCTGCCTTCAGCCAGATCTCCGTGCTGCCTGAGGCGGAGGTATAGGCGCTGCGGTCAAGGTCCTTGCCGTCGATCTGCAGCCCTTCAAAGCCGTCATAGTCGTGGTCAAGCTTGATAAACAGCGTTCCCGCGCTGCCGCCGACCCAGGTGGGGCCTTCGCTTGCCGTGCCGGACTCATCGCTGACGGTCAGCAGACCGTACTGATAGCGGATCGCATAGTTCTTGGTGACGTCCGCGCCGCTGGTCTTGTCGGTGACCTTGACGTCGGCCACGGTGTTGTCGCTCGAGCCCACCTTCGTCTGGGTGCCGGTGATGCGCAGCGTGACCTGGTGGTCCTCGACGCGGCCGGTGATGTTCGGGGTCGAACGCTCGGTCAGCGGCTCGCCGTCATAGACCTTGTTCGCGGCCTTGGTCTCGATCACGAGCTCCCGCTCGCTGATCGTATAGCTGCCTCTGCTGCGGGAGATGTTGAACTGGTTCGTGACGTCCGCGCCGGAGGCGTTGCGGATCGTGACGCTCTTGATCGTGACGTCGTATTTCCCGACGTCGGTGACGCTCTCGGGATTGAAGGTTGCGTCGATACTGTAGCCGGCCGGCAGCGTGCCGCCCGTCACCCGGATGTCGTTGCCGGTAAAGCGATAGGCCTTGCCGTCGTAAACCTTGCTATGCTCGCCGACGGAGAGCGTGATGTCCTTTACGGGGTTATTGCCGACAGTCAGTGTGCCCGTCGCGGTCGTCACGGCATAGTTTGCCGTCACGTCGGCGCCGGAGGCGTCGGTGATTTTAATCGAGTTTTTGGAGATGCTGTTGGCCGAGCTGCCGGTCTGGGTCTGCGAGCCGACGACGGTCGCCGTCAGCTTGTGGCCGCTGACCAGCTCGCCGGAGGTGATGGACCAGCTATTGCGCGTGAGCGCACTGCCGTCATAGATCTTCGAGGCGGAGGCGGCCGTGATCGTGATCGGGCGCGCCTTGACGGTCAGCTTGCCGGGCACGACGGTGATCGTGTATTTGTCGGTCACGTCAGTCTCTCCGTTTTTCACGGTGAAGGCGGCCTTGACCTCCTTCTCGCCGACGTTGGTCAGCTCGCCGTCAAACGCGCCGGGAACAAGCTTGTCGCCCTCGGCGAGCGCGCCGGATGTGATCTCATAGTCCTTCGCGGCGAGCGCTTTTCCGTCATAGACCTTTTCCACACTCTTGATCGTGACCGTAAGAGCGGAGGAAGAGGACGAGGAGGTGACTGTCAGTGTGCCGTCCTTGAGCGTGAGCGCATACTGGGCGGTGACGTCCTTGCCGTCGGGGTCGGTGACCTTGACGGACTTGGCGCTGATGACGTTCGCCGAGGAGCCGACCTTTGTCTGGCTGCCGCTGATCGAAAGCGCAAGCGTGTGTCCCTTCACGAGGGAGCCGGAAGAAATGGTATAGCTGTTCTTCGTCAGCGCCGTGCCGTCGAATTCCTTGGTGGCGGAGTCGGCCGTGATCGTGATCGGCCGCGGCTTGACGACGAGCTTACCGGGTACAACGGTGATCTCATAGTTTTCCGTCACGTCGCTCTCGCCGTTCTTCACGGCAAATACAGCCTTGATGCTTCCCTGACCGACGCCGGTGATGCCGCCCTCAAAGGAGAGTGCGGCGAGCTTGTCGCTGCCGAGAAGCGAGCCGGAGCTCAGCTCAAATTCGCCGCTCGCAGTGCTCGCGCCGTCATATTCCTTTTCCATGTCCTTGACCGTCACGGTGAGCTTCTGCTTTTCCGTGCGGGGGACGACGGTGATCGAGCCGTTGATGACACTGATGTTATAGTTCGCGCTCACGTCGTTGCCGCTGCCGTCCCGGATCTTGAACACGGCCGAGCCGGTGCTTGTGCCGGGCAGCGTCTGCTGGCCGGAGTAGGTGGGGGTGGCGCTGTGTCCCTCGGCAAGCGAGCCGGAGCTGATCGTATAATCGGAGGGCATGAGCGGGAGGGCGCTGTATTCGCCCGCCGCGTCGCTGACGGTGAAGGTGATGCCGCGCTGTACGATGCGCAGCGTGCCGGGTCTGACGACGAATTCGTATTCGCCCGTGACGTCTTCCTCGCCGCGCATGACGTGAACCTGGGAGAGATCGAGCGTGGCCTCGCTCTCGCCGGCGTCGGTGCGCGAGGGCGCGAGCGCGCTGTCGGGAACGATCAGCTCGTCGCCGCCCTTCAGCTCGCCGTACCGGTTATAGCTTGCGGTGAGCGGCGTGCCGTCATATTCCTTTTCTCCGCCGGTAAACGAGAAGATAATCGCGTCCTGCCACTGGGCCTCAAGCACAGCGGAGGAGCAAAGCACGATCTTGTCGCCGCCCTTGACGATGGCGGAGGCGCCGTTGGAAAAGCTGAGCTTCCAGCCCGTAAAGATTTTTCCGAGCGTGAGTGCGTGGGAACCGGCCTGCGCGTCGAGCGCGGCGACCGTATAGTCGGCAGAGCCCGCCCCCTCGGGGATCGTCAGCTCGACCGAGTCGCCGCCCGCGGCGACGGGAGAGGGGAGCGCGGCCGCCGTGCCGGCGGTATAGCTTACCGTGAGCGAGGCGGCGGGATCGACGCGCTCAAGCTCCATGCGGATCGTATAGCGCTCGCCGCTGCCGTTGAAGACCGCGCCGACGGCCGAGGCGTCGTAGCTCTCGGCAAAGATCGCGGCGGGCAGCACGACCGCGCCTGCGGCGTCGGTCTTTGCCCCGGCGATCGAAAGAAGACTGCGGCTTTCAGCGGCGGCTTCGCTCCCGTCCGCGACAATCATCACCGTGCGCAGCACATAGCCCGCGGGCGGCGTGAGCGTCACACCGGCGCGGCGCAGGTCTGCGACCGTGGGCGCGGTGACGGGGGCGCCGGAGGCGTCTTTCCCAAAATCAACGGAAAAGCCCTTGCCGAGCGCGCTTTCGACCTCCTCAGAGGTGGTGAGCGTAAGCTCATGTCCTTCGCTGCCCGTGGCCTTGACCGACCAGCCGATCGCAGCGGTCTCCGCCGGCCCTTCCGCAAAGGCGGCGGGAGCGGCGAGCGCGAAGAGCTGGACGACAAGCACGAGCGCAAGCAGGACGATACCGATTTTAGATGACTTGCTCATTTTGCGTTTCTCCTCTGAACAGGACGGGGAAAATCTTAAGATTCTTAAGCAATTTGTTCCCTGAATGAACGTATTTTTGCTTTTCATGGTCTCATTATATCATGTTACGTTTCGATTACAAGATGCCGGAGGCTGAATAATTCTTAAGGAAAAAACTCCTTCTCATTAAGAAAAGCAGACCGGAGTTTCTTCCGGTCTGCGCTGCCGTGCGGATGAGACTCAGCCGATCTCCACAAGCTTGCCGAAGAGCACGAAGCGGACGTCCTCAGCGGAGTAGGTGCAGGTCGAAAGCGTGATGATCCGGTCGGCGCTGCTCACCTCGACGGGACTGGAGAAATCGGAATAAAGCCTTACGGTATTAAGGTATGCGATATAGTCGCCCTCTGTCGCAAACGCGGAGGCATAGACAAAGGATTCGGGGTCCGTCGTAAAGCCGGCAAAGAAGTCGACGCGGTAATTCTGCTGGGGGGTGTTGAGATACATGACGGGATGCGCGTCATAAAAGGCCTGGTCGGTATAATCGTCGACCAGCGCGAACATCGAGCCGTCGCGCATGTTGTGGCCGTAAATGATTGTGTTCTGCCCCGAAAAATCATCCGGGCAGGTGAAGTCCGCAAACAGCGAGCCGCCCACATTGTACGAGCCGTCGAGGAAATGGTCGAGATAATAATCGTTATCATAGCCCTGCACGACCGGATAGTTGATCGCCGTATCCGGCAGATAGAGCCAGCCGATGACGTCGTCGCTGCGCTGGGCGAGCAGGTCAAAGTCGATCGAGATCGGGGAAACGTCAAGCGGCGCTTCCGAGCCGACGACGATCACCCCGTCGGCGCTTTCGACGCTCCCGGCGGGTGAGCCGGTCTTCTCCCGGCTGCCCGTAAGCGTCGAGAAAACGGAGCCGGAGAGCGAATCATAGCGATCCGCCGCGTCGTGATAGCCACGCTGGATCGAATAGATCTTCCACCCGCTGAACAAAGCCGCCAGCAAAAGCAAAATAACAAGCGCCGTCAATAACGTGCGCGTAAGTCCTTTCATTTAGGAAGCCTCCCTTCCGCGGGGTATTATAATATAACAAAATCCAAAATGGTAGCCCCGCCGGTAAAAACTAATGATTCTTCATATTTGAGAAAATTAAGAAAGCAGGGTCTTGCGCCGCCTGTCGGTTCATGTTATATTTAATTCAAATATTTTAATAAAAAATTTTGGACTACTCAGGAGGACAGCCAATGGATATCTTTGAAAAATGCTATCGTCCTTCCATGGCGGACGAGGTCCGCGAAAAGGGGATCTACCCCTATTTTCACGCGCTCGAATCCCGGCAGGACACCGAGGTCATCATGGAGGGCAGGCGCCGCATCATGCTGGGCTCGAACAACTATCTCGGCCTGACCACCGACCCGGAGATCATCGAGGCCGGCATCCGCGCCTTTGAACGCTACGGCAGCGGCTGCTCCGGCTCCCGCTTTCTCAACGGCACGCTGGAGATGCACCTGGAGCTCGAGGCGGAGCTGGGGATCTTTCTGCGCAAGAGCGGCATCGTGACCTTCTCGACCGGCTTCCAGTCCAATCTCGGCATCCTCTCGGCGATCGTCGGACGCAACGATTATGTGATCTGCGACAAGGAAAACCACGCCAGCATTTACGACGGCTGCCGTCTCAGCTTCGGCAAGATGCTGCGCTATGCGCACAACGACATGGAAGACCTGGAAAAGCAGCTGCAGCGTGTGCCGGAGGATTCCGGCTGCCTGATCGTCACCGACGGCGTTTTCAGCATGGGCGGCGACATCGCGAAGCTGCCTGAAATCGTGAAGCTTGCCAGACAGTATGGCGCGCGCGTCATGGTCGATGACGCCCACGGTCTCGGCGTCATCGGCGAGGGCGGCCGCGGCACGGCCAGCCACTTCGGTCTCGAGGATGAGGTCGACATCTACATGGGTACCTTCTCCAAGTCACTTGCGAGTCTCGGCGGTTATATGGCGGCGGACGCGCGCGTGGCGGACTATGTGCGCCATGCCTCCCGCCCCTTCATCTTCTCGGCCTCCATCACGCCGGCGAGCTGCGCCGTCGCGCTCACCGCGCTGCGCAAGCTCGAGGCGCACCCCGAGCTGCCGCTGCGGCTGCAGAGTCTGTCCGCCTATGCGCGCGAGGGCTTCCACAAGCGCGGCGTGCGCATCCGCGAATCGATCGCCGATGTCCCAACGCCGATCATCCCTCTCTATACCAACGACATCATGAACACCCTCGAGACCTCGCGGCGGATCTATGACGCGGGCGTTTACGTCAATCCCGTCCTGCCGCCCGCCACGCCGCCGGCCGACTGCCTGCTCCGCACAAGCTACATGGCCACGCACACCGAGGCGCTGCTGGACGAGGCGATGGACATCATCGCCGCCAATCTGTAAAAGAAAAGGGGAGAGATATGGGCAAAGTCGTACTGATCACGGGCGGCAGCTCCGGCATCGGCAAAAACGCCGCGCTCGCGCTGGTGAAGATGGGCTGCACCGTTTATGAAATGAGCCGCAAGGAATCCATCGGCCTTGAGGGCGTCCGTCATATCCGCGGCGATGTCACGGACGAGACCCAGGCCGCCGCGGCGGTCAGAGAAGTCGTCGAGCGGGAGGGCCGGCTCGATGTGCTCATCAACAACGCGGGCTTCGGCATCTCCGGCGCCGTCGAGTTCACGCCGCCGAGCGAGGCACGGCGGCAGTTCGACGTCAACTTTTTCGGCATGGTGAACATGAACAAGGCCGCGCTTCCTATCATGCGCGAGCAGGGCGGCGGCAGGATCGTGTGCATGAGCTCGGTCGCCGCGCCGATCGCGATCCCGTTCCAGGCCTACTATTCCGCCTCCAAGGCCGCGGTCAGGACCTACTGTCTCGCGCTGCACGAGGAGGTGCGCCCCTACGGCGTGGAGATCTGCGTCATCATGCCCGGCGACATCGCCACGGGCTTCACCGCCGCCCGCGCCAAGAGCGCCGAGGGTGACGACGTCTACGGCGGACGCATCTCGCGCTCCGTCGCCGTGATGGAGCACGACGAGCAGACCGGCATGACGGCCGAGTTCGCCGGCAATTTCGTGGCGAAGATCGCGACGAAAAAGGGCCACAAGCCCGTGGTGACCATGGGAGGAAAGTACAAGGTCTTCGTTTTCCTCACAAGGCTCATGTCCACGCGCCTGATGACCTTCCTCGTCGGCAAAATCTACGCATCCTGAAAGAGCGGCTTGAAAAGAAAAGAAAAAGACGGCGTGACCTGAGTCGGTCACGCCGTCTTTGAATCCATCGGGAAAACGGAAGGCAGAGAGCGATGGAAGACAAAGCTGCCTTTATCTGACACCCTCTGAAATAAGCTTTTCGATGACGCGGCGTATTGGTGGAGAGATTTCGGAAAGATCGATTTCAGCGACGGAAAAAAACCGAAGCTCTTCCATTTCTCCATCCATTGATCTCGGCTCACCGTGCCAGTTCCTGCAGAGGAATACGACTTCAAAATTTGAAACCTCATCGCCGTTGGGGTAAATATAATGGGCATCCGGACCTGAATTGACACAGAAAAAAACAAGATCTTCTGCTGTCAGACCCATCTCTTCAAACAATTCCCGTTTTGCACAATCCTCTGCAATTTCATCGATTTCAACTGCACCGCCGGAATAGCCCCATTTGTGGTTGTCTGAGCGCTTTCCCAATAAGATACGCTCCTGCGCGTCAAGGCAGATGATACTGGCGCCGCACTGCATAACAGTGCGATGACCGACCAGCTTCCTCATTTCAGACATATACCCGGTCATGCTTTGTCCCTCCTGATTCCTGTTTGTTGAAGAGATTATAGCATCTTCCCGGACGGGGAGCAACAAATACTGCTGACGGCTGTTTTGTCAAGGAGAAATTTATCCCTCGCCTGTTCGTTCTGCGTATGTGCAGATGAGTTTTTCTTGACAAGATGTGGTATCCTCGCTATAATGTGTTTGTAAAAAGGCGTTGCCGAAAAGCGGCTCCGCCCAGTTAGTGGTTTATCTTAATAGAGAAACCGTCACTTGGCCGAGTGGCGGTTTCTGCTTTTTACGGTGACAGTGATCGTGTATTTCCATACATGAAATGTCAATGTAATCGGCATAGCAACACCTCCTTTCGGAGATGTGGCGGAACCGCCTTTTTACGCTTGGCAACGCCCTACCCTTGCGGGCATGCATATTCTACAAAAACAGACAGCTTTTGTCAATAAAAAGTACTCTGGAACAGGGGGCGCACTTACACCGCCGTGAGGTGGTGAGTAAGTGCGCTCTTGGTTTTACTTGCCCAAAATATCAACGTTAATAGTCCGCAGATGACCGTCAATCACCTGCATATATCCCGTCGATTGCTTGGACATTTTGTTTTTATCTTTCTTCAGCGTTGTGGGCGAATAGGGCAGCATCCCTTCATGCTCCGCGTAGCCAAAAATACTAAGTTCGTCAGGGAGATAGTCTTTTAGCAGCTCGTTCAGCTCTTCTATCCGATGAATCTTTTCAGCGTCTGAGGGCTTGTCCGTCCAGACGATATGCGCGGCAAGTTGTTTTTCTTTGCCTTGCGAGGGAATCGGCAAGACTATGGCGTCGTCGATATAGTCCTTTTCCTTGAGCTTGTTCGCCACATCAAAGAGATAGATCTCCCGTCCGTCAGATAAGGCGACGGTATCTTTGCAGCGGCCCCAAATGTAAACGAAGCCGTTTTCATCGATCTCCGCCAAATCGCCGGTGTATAGCCACCCGTCAACCATAGTTTTCGCTGTCAGCTCGGGCTTGTGATAGTACTCCCTCATTGCTGCCTTTGTCTTAACTCTTAATTCTCCCCTGTGGTTATAAGGCAATTCTTTTCCATTTTTATCAAAAACGCCCATGATTAGGCCTGCAATCGGCAGACCAACACCAGCTACCGACTTAGCGAAACCGCTTCTCGCGTCCAGCCTGTCAATACATATCCCTGAAAAAGTCTCAGACAGTCCATAAGCAGCATACATGCATGTTGCACCACATGCTTGGAGTATTCGATCCCATTTTATCAGCTTTTTAACGTCAGCCCCTTCTCCCCCAACGAGCCAACCTTTGGCATGCGATAAATCGATCTTTTTTCCTTCTTTTATTTCCCCGGATAATCTTTTAAAGAATGTTTCCCACATGCTACTTGTGTTGATTGCAACATTAGGTTTCAGCTTAACTAACTGATTATAAAAATCGTCTTCTGAAACCCGGGGATCAATAATGACCGTTGCTCCGTTATATATCGGTAGAAAAAACAGAGAATTTAATGAGGTGGCAGCGGTTGGGGGAAAATGATTCAATGTTCTGATGCCCGGCGCATAAGGAAGGTCCGAACTAGTTGCGCCGAGGATCTGCCCCAAAACAGATTCATTCGTTGCTACCACGCCTTTGACTATACCGTCTAAAGTTGTTCCGCTGGAAGATGTAATAATAGCAAATCGTCCCGCCACATATTTGGCTTTGAGGCTTTCCGAAGAATGGTGAGCGAGTTTCTTGACATTTGTGGCAGATATATATTTCTTGCCGTGCGGTATTCTGCTTCTTCCTTTTAAAGCTGATATGAAAGAAACGACCTGTTTAGTTGGGGCAGGCATTGCATCGGTGATTTTTAGAATGATTATTTTCTCAAATCGGTCTTTAGAAAACTCGCTGCTTACTTTATCCCACATGATATCACTAACAATTGCTATTCTGCTATCCCGGGTCTCCTCCTCCAAAGCCTCCGGACTCATTGATAGTTTCAGGAAATAAGGACATGCCCCAATCATATTCAATGCAAACAGCATGGCACACACATCAGGAGTCATTACACCGTAGTATGGGATTATTTCATCCTCTTTGATACCTAAGTGTCTCAATGCACTTGCCCATGTATAGACGTTTTCAATTAACTCGGTTCTCGAAATAGTGCGTCCAAAATACTCAATTGCCGGATAATCACTGTATTTGCGAAGTCTTTCTTCAAAAACATCCCATAGCGTTTTGCCTTCTGGTATGTCGCGAGCTCTCTCATCCGCATCGCGATCATAGTACCTAAGCCACGGCTTGTCGATGGACGGGTACCCGGTCAGTTTTTTCTCTGTCTGCTCGGGCATTCTTCTCCTCCACAAAATAAAAAGTGCGCAGCCGGAACGACTGCGCACGAAAAACGCATAGCTCCGATTGCTGCGACACAACCTTTGACATCCGAAGGGAATGCAAAGATGGAGAATGCGTTTTTACCAAAAGGCAAAAACCATTCCCTTCGCATGTCAGTTATTTGGTTGTGTCGCAAAATCAGTTTACCACGCCAGGAAAAGAAAGGCAATCGTTTTTCGGCGAAAAAACTACAGGGTGAGTTTTCTTGCCCTGTAGTCAAGCGATATTCACTTCTCTTCCTCCCATACTGCCGTATCACTTTGCCACAAATAAGCCGCAGTCAGGGTTTATTTTGTGAAGATACATTCCTCCTTTACAAAATAAACCCTGGCGAAAAAAGCGTTTGCTTTTAACAGATCGAGTATAGCGTTTCTTGCCCGAAAAAAACAAAATCGAACGAAACCCGGCAAAGCGGGTTCGATTTTGGGAGGAGGAGCGACGTGGCAACTATCAAGGGAAGGGATTGAAAGGGAAAGCATTCCCTTTCAACAATTTGAGCAAAGCGGATTATTTGCCCGCGGCAGAGCCGCGGAAAAAAACAAAATCGAAGCCCAGCAAAGCGGGTTCGATTTTGAGAGGAGGAGCCACGGAGCACAGATGAGAAAAAAGCAACCGCCTTCGCGATTGCTTTTTTCGAGCCGTGCGGAGTGAACTCCGACGTGGAGGCGCCACCCAGATTTGAACTGGGGCAATCGCGGATTTGCAGTCCGCTGCCTTACCACTTGGCTATGGCGCCGGATATTGGAAAAGAGGGCTTTTGACAAAACCCTCTTTTCTTTTTCGTGGAGCGGCCTACGAGGCTCGAACTCGCTACCTCCACCTTGGCAAGGTGGCGCTCTACCAGATGAGCTAAGGCCGCAGATGGTGCCTCAGGCCAGAGTTGAACTGGCGACACGCGGATTTTCAGTCCGCTGCTCTACCTACTGAGCTACCGAGGCATATAGTTATGGTGGGAACAACTGGACTCGAACCAGTGACCCCCTGCTTGTAAGGCAGGTGCTCTAACCAGCTGAGCTATGCTCCCGCGCGACAGCTTTGTTATCATACTAAAAAAATCCAAAGTTGTCAATATCCCAAATCAAATTTTTCTTTTCCGCGGCGGAAGAGACCGTCTCCCGCCGCGGAAGCAGCCTTATGCCGGCTCTTCTCCGGCCAGCGACGCGATCTCGTCGGGCGTAAAGGAATAGACCCTGTCGCAGAACTGGCAGCTGACGGAAATGTCCTTTCCCTCCTCAGCGATATGGCCAAGCTCCTCGCGGCCGATGCTGCGCAGTGCGTCCTTCACGCGATCGTGCGAGCAGTAGCAGCGGTATTCGATCTCCTTTTCCCCGACGATATGGTGCTCCAGCCCCTTGAGCACCTGCTCGAATACGGCTTCGGCTCCGTCCTCGTCCAGGATCGTCGTCAGCTGATCCATCATAAAGATGTTTTCCTCCAGCTTGTCGATCAGCGCGCTGTCCGCGCCGGGCATGAGCTGGACGATAAAGCCGCCGGCGGCCTTGATGCTGCGGTCGGTGCCGACCAGCACGCCCAGCGCGCAGGCCGAGGGGACCTGCTCGCTCTCGGTGAGGTAGGCGGTCATATCCTCGGCGATCTCGCCGGAGACAAGCGCCGTCGAGCCGATATACGGCTCCTTTAATCCGATATCACGGCTGACCGTGACCATGCCGTCGCGCCCGACGGCGCCGCCGACGTTCAGCTTGCCGTCGCTGCGCAGCGGCAGCTCGACAAAGGGATTTTCTACATAGCCGCGCACGTTCCCGCCCGAGTCGGACACGGCGACGACGCTGCCGATCGGTCCCCCGCCGTTGATGCGGATGGTGAGACTGCCCTTTTCCTCCTTCATCGCGTCACCGAGCAGCGAGGCGGCGCACAGCGTACGTCCCAGCGCCGCGGCGGCGGTGGGGCTGCAGTCGTGGACGGCGCGAGCGCGCTCCACCGTATCGCGCGCCGTGACGACGGCCATCTTGACAAAGCCGTCGGCGGCAGTGGCTCGAATGATTTTATCCATATTCTATGCTCTCCTTATCCTTCCCGTTTGGCGCAGACAAAAACGCGCCCCTGATCGCCCTGCGGTCCATCCGTCACAAAGCGGACGGCGACAAAGCCGTGCGCCTCCAGCTCACGGCGCAGCGCCTCGCGCGTGTGGGCGTATTCGACGTGCTCCTCACAGCTGCGGCGCCACAGCGCCCCTTCGCGCTCAAAGAGGTCCATCCCGTAGACGAGACAGTTTTCACTCTCATCAAAATCCGCCCGCCACAGGCAGAGCAGATCCTCGTCCTCGTCAACGGAGACGCTGCCGTCCAGCGCGCGCAGGCTCTCCGGCGACTTGATGTCAAAAAACAGCAGCCCGCCGGGACGCACGAACAGATGCAGGCGGCGGAACACCTCGCCCAGATCCTCACCGGGGAGATAATTGATCCCGTCGAGCGAGCAGACCGCGGCGTCGACCGTTCCGTACAGATCGAGCTCCTGCGCGCTCTGGCACAGGAACAGCGGGGCGGGGAAGATTTCGGCGGCCTTTTCGCGCGCTTCCATCAGCATCTCCTCGGACTGGTCTGCCGCGATCATCTCATAGCCGCGGCGGCACAGCTCGGCCGTCAGCGTTCCCGTTCCGCAGCACAGATCGAGCAGAAGGCGGAACTCGCCGCCGTCGCGTGCGAATTCCGCCTCATAAAAGTCCGCGAAGCTGCCATAGGGGATATCGCCCGTCAGCGTGTCATACCACGCCGCAAGCGGACCGTAGCAGTTCATTTCTTCTCATCCTCCACCGCGGCCAGACGCGAAAACGCGATCTCATAGCCGCCCTCGCCGTACTGCAGCGAACGGTTGACGCGGCTGATCGTGGCGCTGGAAGCGCCGGTCTCGGCGAGAATGTCGTTATAGATCATGCCCTTGTCAAGACAGACGGCCACCTGATAGCGCTGCTCCATGGCCATGAGCTCCGACACGGTGCACAGATCGTCGAAAAACTTCATGCATTCGTCGACGTCGTGCAGCGTGAGGATCGCTTTATACATGTTCTCATTGCGAGGTTTTTTTGAGAGCTTGTTCATGTTTACCTCCGTGTATCCCATACCCGTTTGCGTTCATTTCCATGTTATTTCCATCTTATCACTTTAATCTGTAAAAGTAAAGAGAGAATTCCGCCCTTTTGCATGTTTTTTTGCTGTTTTTGCATAAAATAAACTACATCCTTCACCGTCGGGACAAAATCGACGCCCGTCCCGTGCGGCTTATAGAATCCTCTTGCGTAAATGCCGAGGAGAGGATATAATAGAAAAAGAAAACGGAAGGAGGCGTGTGAAATGTTCGGAATCCAGGGCGGCATGACGGCCGTGTGGGTCATACTGATGATCATCTTCCTCGTCATCGAGGGGATCGTGCCCGGACTGGTGTCGATCTGGTTTGCGCTCGGCGCGCTCGCGGCGCTGATTTCATCCATGCTCGGCGCGCAGATCTGGCTGCAGGCGACGTGGTTCGTCGTGATCTCGCTGCTCGCGCTCGTCGTGACAAGACCGCTGGCCAAAAAGTACGTCAACTCCAGAACGCAGGCCACGAACGCCGATATGCTCATCGGTCAGGAGTGCATCGTGAAGGAGACGATCGACGCGCTTCACGGGACCGGGGCGGTCTCCGTTGCCGGGAAAGAGTGGACCGCGCGCAGCGCTGCGGCCGAGGAGATCATCGAGGAAGGCGCTGTCGCCGTTGTCGAACGGATCGAAGGCGTCAAGCTGATCGTCAGAAAAAAGTAAGGATACAGGAAAGAATAACGGAGGGATCATCATGGCTGTCATCATCATTATCGCTATCATCATCATTGCGCTGATCATTGTCAACATCCGCGTCGTGCAGCAGGCGCGCGCGTTCGTTATCGAGCGTCTCGGCGCCTATAAGGAGACCTGGAACGTCGGTCTGCACGTCAAAATGCCCTTTATCGACCGCGTGGCGAAGATCGTCTCCTTGAAGGAGCAGGTCGCCGACTTCCCGCCTCAGCCCGTTATCACCAAGGATAACGTTACCATGCAGATCGACACGGTCGTCTATTTCCAGATCACCGACCCGAAGCTCTTTACCTACGGCATCGAGCAGCCCATGGTCGCCATCGAAAACCTGTCCGCGACGACGCTGCGTAACATCATCGGCGACCTTGAACTGGACCAGTGTCTGACGAGCCGCGACATCATCAACTCCAAGATGCGCGCGATCCTCGACGAGGCGACCGACCCCTGGGGCATCAAGGTCAACCGCGTTGAGCTCAAGAACATCCTCCCGCCCAAGGAGATCCAGAATGCGATGGAGAAGCAGATGAAGGCCGAGCGCGAACGCCGTGAGGCCATCCTCCGCGCCGAAGGCGAAAAGCGCGCTGCGATCCTTGAGGCCGAGGGCGAAAAGGAATCCGCGATCCTGCGCGCCGACGCAAAGAAGCAGCAGCAGATCCTCGAGGCCGAAGGCGAAGCCGAGGCCATCCTGAAGGTGCAGACCGCGACGGCCGAGGGTATCCGCCTCATCAACGAGTCCGCCCCGTCCGACGCCGTGCTGCGCATCAAGGCGCTTGAGGCCTTTACCGCCGCCGCGAACGGAACGGCGACCAAGATCATCATCCCCAGCGAGATCCAGGGCCTGGCCGGCCTGGCCGCGGGCGTGATCGAGGCCAACAAGGAATAACCCTTATTCAAAAACGAATAGCGGTGCCGGCAGAGCTCTGCCGGCACCGCCCTTGAACGGAGCGAATCGCATGAAAATGACCGCACAGGAATTTCTCACCCGCCACAACATGCTGCCGGAACAGATCGACCCCGCGTTTTACGGCCCGCAGATGGCGAAGAGCATGGAAGAAGGGCTTGAAAAGGACGGCTGCATGCTGCCCATGATCCCCACTTATCTGAAAAGCAGCGGCGAGGTGCCGCAGAATGTCAGCGCCGTCGTCATCGACGCGGGCGGGACGAATTACCGCTGTGCGCTCGCGCGCTTTTCCGGCGCGAAATGCGAGATCAGCGAGATGAAAAAAATGCCCATGCCCGGCATCGGCAAGAGTGCCACCTGGGAGGAATTTATCTCCTTTGTGGCCGACAGCATCATGTCCTATATGGATCGCGCGGATAAGATCGGCTTCTGCTTCTCCTACTCCGCCGACATTACGCCGGAGATCGACGGCCGCGTCATCCGTATCGACAAGGAGGTCGTCGTGACCGGGTCTGAGGGCAAGCTGGTCGGCGCTTCGCTGCTCACAGAGCTCGAGCGCCGCGGCTGCACGGGCAAGAGCGTCGTGATCCTAAACGATACGGCGGCGGTGCTGCTCGGCGTGTCGGCCACGCTCGACAAGGAAAAATACAGCGACTTTATCGGCCAGATCAACGGCACGGGCAGCAACACCTGCTGCATCGTCCCGATGAAGAAAATCGGCAAGCTGCATCGTGACGGTGAGGACGGCATCATCGTGAACATCGAGTCCGGCCTCTATGACGGATTTCCGCGCGGCGACTTTGATCTGGAGCTCGACTGCGAGAGCAACAACCCCGGCTCGAAGCATCTGGAAAAGCTGACGGCGGGCGTGTACCTCGGCTCGCTGTGCCGGATCATGTTCGAGGCCGCCGTCAACGAGGGCGTCCTCTCCGCCGAGAGCGGGGAGAAGATCGCCGAGCGCGGCCGCTTTGACGCCTCGACGGTCGACCGCTGGGCCGGCGGCGAGGATCTGGACGGGATCGCTTCCTGCTCAGAGGACGCGGCGTTCATCCACGAGATCTGCCTTGCCGCGATCGACCGTTCGGCCAGATGCATGTGCGTCAACCTCATCGCGATTGCATTGCTGAACGGCACCGGCACGGACAAGCCGATCTGCGTCTGCGCCGAGGGCTCGCTCGTACAGAAGAGCCGCCACTTCCGCCCGCTGCTGGAAAAGTATCTCGCCCGTTACGCCCTCGGCGTGTTCGGTAGGAAGCTGGAGATGATCGTCGGATATGAGACGACGCTTCCCGGCGCCGCGGCTGCCGTGCTGCTCAACAAATAAGTTTACATAACACATAAAAGCAAGCTGAAAAGCTTGCTTTTTTCCTGCCTTTTTTACATTTTCTTATAGCAAAGCACAATGTGCTGTGTTATAATGATTGCAATCACACATCATCGGGGGAGAAAGAGATATGAAGTGCCCGTTTTGCGGATATTCCGACAGCAAGGTCATCGACTCGCGCCCGGCGGAAGAGGGCTCGACCATCCGCCGCAGGAGGGAGTGCCTGGCCTGCCAGAAGCGCTTTACCACCTATGAAATCATCGAGCGTCTGCCGCTTGTCGTCATCAAACGTGACGGCAGCCGCCAGTCCTTTGACAAGGTCAAGCTGATCAACGGCATGGTGCGCGCCTGTGAGAAGCGTCCCGTCACCCTCTCCCAGCTCGAGGCGATCGCCGACGAGATCGAGCAGGAGCTCCAGAGCGGGCTTGAGCGGGAGATCCGCACGGTCGACATCGGCGAGATGGTGATGGCCCGCCTCAAGGACGTCGACGAGGTAGCCTATGTGCGCTTTGCGTCTGTCTACCGCAGCTTCAAGGACATCAACACCTTTATGGAGGAACTCTCCAAGCTTCTGACGGAGAAGTAAGGGCGCTCAAAAAATGCTGCTCAGGCGCAGAGCGTCCATCCGTTCGATACTGTCAAGATGATAGAAAAGACGCAGATAGGCGTCGGTGGTGTTTTCCTTTCCCTCGTGAAGCGCGGCGGAAAGGTCAAAAAAAGCGTCCGACACGGCGTCGATCTCGCCCTGACGCAGCATAACATGAGCATATTCCGCTGCGGAACGCCATGCTTCCATCGCCGTCTCCATTTCCGAGACGGCGAGTTGTGTGTCACCCCTCACCCATGCGGCAGAGGAGCTGCTGACAGCCTCTTCGATCTCCTCGACGAGGTTGTCGAGATAGCGGATATTGCCCAGCAGAATGCCAAGCAGCAAAATCAACAGCACGATAGCGATCCCTTCCCGTCTCATTTCAAAAGCTCCTTTTTCACACAATAGACCTGCGAGGCGTCGTCCACGGTCATCAGAAAGACCCCGGCGAGCTCGACGCCATGCTCCGAAAGCTGCTCCTGCAGCCAGATCATGTCATGGCCGCTTTTTTGCAGGTTTTCCTGGATCAGCCGTCCGTCGCTGACGAGGATGCGCGGAAAGCCGATGTTATCCGTCGGAATGTTCATTTCTTCCGCACTCGGCGGCTGCTTGCTGGTGTAGAGCAGGATGCTCAGCTTTCCGTTTGTCTCGAGGAAAGCGTATTCGACCGCAGCAAGATCGCGTACGCCCTGCGAGCGCATCTCCTGCATCAGTTCATCGAGCGTGAAGCGGTTTTTGACCATTTCCCGCTGGTCGATCGTTCCGTGGTAGATCAGCAGGCTCGGCTCGCCGAAAAGGAAGCCGCGCAGATGGATGCTGCGCATGGAAAGCGACGAGATCAGCAGCTCGCAGCAGAAGAGCGTCGCGATCGGGATCAGACCGTTGAGCAGCGGCATGCCGATATCCTGCAGCGGGTTGGCCGCCAGGTCGGCGATCAGCGAGGCGACCAGGAATTCCGACAGCTCCATTTCTCCAAGCTGGCGTTTGCCGAGCAGGCGCAGAAACAGCAGCAGACTAAAATACAGGATCAAGGTTCTGACAAAAACAATTGCCAAGCAGACATCACCCCGGCAATTAGTATTTCCCAAGCGGGAAGCAATACTCGAAAGGAAGAGGATCAGCTTTGAAAACCGTGTCTTTGCCGCGGGAAGAAAGCATTCGCGCCGCCGCGGCGCATATCCTCTCGCGCATCAAAGAAAAGAAGGATGCGGCCGTCGCGCTCGGCACGCTGGACGAAGAGCTGGCCGTCTGGGACGAGCTCTGCCGTCAGGCAAAAGAAAAGAACGTGAGTCTTGCGGATGTGCGCTTCTTCGCCGTCTGCGAATTCGAGGGCGAAACATTCCCGGAAGGCGCCTCGATACGCCAAAGGTTGCTTTCACATCTCATCGGCAAAAGCGACGCGCGAGAAGAAAACATTTTTATCCCGGATGGGGAAGACTGCGCGGGATATGACCGGAAGATCGCGACGCTCGGCGGGCTGGATCTTGCCGTGCTCAGTCTTGGCGACAACGCCCGCGTCGGCTTTAACGAGCCGGCGACGCCCTTTGATTCCGGCACACACGTGCAAAAGCTGACCAGGAAAACGAGAGCCGAGCTCGCGCCTCGCTTCGGCGGCGAGGAAAACGTGCCTGTGCGCGGCGTGACCCAGGGCTTCCGGACGCTGTGCTATGCGCGCGACATCGTCGTGATCGCCCACGGCGCGGAAAAGGCGACAGCGCTCTACCGCACGCTCTACGGCCGGGATGACAGCGTCTATCCCGCGGCGTTCCTGCAGCTTCCGCCAAACGTCACGGTCTATGCGGACGAAGAAGCGTCCGCACAGTTGGAATAAAACGATGGAAGTCCAGATTTTATTTCAGGACGAGAGTATCCTCGTCTGCCTCAAGCCGCCGGGCGTCCTGTCCGAGACGGGCGGCATGCCGGAACTGCTGGAAAAGACAGCGGGCGGCAGCGTCTTCTGCGTCCACCGGCTGGACCGCGCCGTCGGCGGCGTGATGGTCTATGCCCGGACGAAGGAGGCGGCGGCCGCGCTCTCGGCCGTGATCGCGGCGGGACGGATGGAAAAGCGCTATCTTGCCGTCGTTTGCGGCAGACCGGCTGAAGAAAAGGGTAGTCTGAAGGACCTTTTATATCACGACCCCAGGCGCAATAAGAGCTATGTCGTGCGGCGGATGCGCCGCGGCGTGCGAGAGGCGGAGCTTTCCTATGAAATGCTCGGCTCGGCAGAGCGGGACGGCAGAATGCTGAGCCTGCTCTCGATCACACTGGTTACCGGCCGCAGCCACCAGATCCGCGTCCAGCTTGCCTCCCGCGCGCTTCCGCTTGCGGGAGACGGACGCTACGGCAGCCCGGTTCGGGACTGCGGTATCGCCCTGTGGTCGCATGCTCTCGCGTTTCCGCATCCCGCGACGGGGGAGAGAATGGAGTTTTCTGCCCCGCCGCCGGACAGCTTCCCGTGGACGGAATTCAACTAAGCGCCCCCCGACCCACTGCACAGAATCGTTTTCCAAAGGAGGACACACACAGCATGGCAGTTTCCAACATCATCTCCCTGCTTGGCGGCATCGCCCTGTTTCTGTTCGGCATGGGGCTTATGGGTGACGGCCTGAAAAAGGTCGCCGGCAGCCAGATGGAGATCATACTCTACCGCCTCTCCGGCACACCGGTAAAGGGACTTCTGCTCGGCGCGGGCGTGACGGCAGTGATCCAATCTTCGTCCGCGACCTCGGTCATGTTGGTCGGTTTTGTCAACTCCGGCATGATGAAGACCCAGCAGGCGCTCAGCGTCATCCACGGTGCGCTGATCGGCACGAGCATCACGGGCTGGATCATATGCCTTTCCTATCTCGGTGAGAGCGGCGGACTTGCCTCACTGCTGTCGACCTCGACGATCGCGGCGCTGTTTGCCATCGTGGGCATCGTGGTGCGCATGACGGCGAAGAAGGCTTCGACCAAGCATGCGAGTGATATCATGCTCGGCTTTACGGTGCTGATGTTCGGCATGCAGACGATGAGCGGCGCGGTCTCGCCGCTGAAGGACAGCCCGCAGTTTCTCGCCCTCCTCACGACCTTTTCCCATCCGCTCGTCGGCATCGTTGTCGGCGCTGCTTTCACGGCGGTCCTGCAGAGCGCTTCGGCTGCCGTCGGTATCCTGCAGGCGCTCTCCGCGACCGGCGCGATCAACTTCACCGTGGCTTATCCGCTCATTCTCGGTATTGCGGTCGGCGCTTCGGTACCGGTCCTGCTTTCCGCCATCGGCGCCAAGGTGGACGGACGCCGCACGGCTTTCCTGTACCTGATCGTCGAGGCTGTGGCCGCGGTGGTGTTCGCCGCGCTCTATTACGGGCTTGACGCCGCGGTGGGGCTGGGGATCGGCTCATGGAAGATGGATCCCTTTACGATCGCGGGCGTGAATACGATCTTCCGCGTGCTGACGGCGATCGTCCTGATGCCCTTCAACCGCCAGTTCGTCAAACTTTCCGAAAAGCTGATCCGTATCAGCGAAAGCGAGGAGAGCGACAACGCCGCCCTTGCCCGCCTTGACGAGCGTTTTCTCCAGCATCCCCAGCTTGCGCTGGAGCAGAGCCGCCTGACCGTCAACGACATGGCCGCGATGTCTGCCGGCGCCTTCCGCGCGGCGGCGCAGCTGGTCTGGAAATTCAGCGCGGAGGGTTATGGCAAGGTCGAGCGCATGGAAAACCTGATCGACGAATTCGAGGATAAGATCGGCACCTACCTTGTCAAGCTCAACACGAGCGAACTGAACGTCAAGCAAAACGAGGACGTGTCAAAGTTCCTGCGCACGATCAGCGACTTTGAGCGTATCAGCGACCACGCGATGAACACCGCCGAGGTCGCCCAGAAGATGAACGAGAGCAAGGTCGGCTTTTCCGGCGACGCGGCGGCCGAGCTGCGCGTGCTGACAGCAGCGGTGGAGGAGATCCTTTCGCTTGCCGTCGGGGCGTTTACAAGCGGCGATATCGAAAAGGCCTATGCCGTCGAGCCTCTCGAGGATCACATCGACGATCTGTGCGAGGCAATGAAGCAGCACCACGTCACCCGCCTGCAGAGCGGCGTGTGCACGATCAGCCAGGGCTTCCCGTTCAACGATCTGATCACGAACTATGAGCGTGTGGCGGACCACTGCTCGAATATCGCCATCGCGATGATCGAGCTGAATCAGGACGACTTTGATATGCACGGCTATCTCATTGACCTGAAAAAGCAGCACGCCCACCGCTTTGACGAGTATTACGAGACTTACACCGAGAAATACAAATTATAAAACAAAAGCCGGCAGTCGTAAGACTGCCGGCTTTTGAACGTTCAGGGAAGAATCCATTACACAGGCGGCTGAAAGCCGCGCGCGGGCTCGAACGCACAGGAGGCCATCAGCGAGGACGCACACGTGCGCAGCGAAGGAAGATCGCGGGCCTTGTTCAGCGCCTTATATGGCCTGGCACAGTCGGGAAAGAGACAGTGGAGATAGAACCAAAGCTCCTTCATTTTCCCGGCAGTAAAGGCCGGGCTCAGGCCAGAGGCAAGATGCGCTTCGATCAGCGCATTGTGGAAGTCGCGCAGCTCACCGAGCGAGAGCTTGTCGCCGCCGCGGATCGTACGGAAGAGCGCCGGGTTCGCCGCCGCCCCGCGTCCGAGCATCACGCCGCCGAGCGTCGCAAAGCGGCCGGAGACGGCGCGGAAGTCATCTGCCGAAAAAACATTGCCGTTGTACACAACGGGAAAGCGGGCTTGACGCAGCGCGGCGGAAAAGGCGTCGAGGTCGGGCGCGCTGCGGTACATCCCCGCGCGGTCGCGCGCGTGGACGATCAGCTCGCAGATCGGATAACGCGCAAAGATCGGCATGAGTGTCTCAAATTCCGCCGTCGAGGCAAAGCCCAGCCGCGTCTTGACCGACACGGCGATCGGCGCACGGGAAAAGACGTCGGCGAGAAAGGCATCGAGCGTCTCCGGCTCGCGCAGCATGGCCGCGCCCTTGTGCTTGGACACCACGGTCGCCGAGGGGCAGCCGATGTTGAGGTTTACCTCCGCATAGCCCATGTCGGCAAGCTGGCGCGCGACGTGCAGAAAGGCCTCGGCGTCGTTGGCAAGCACCTGCGGCACAAGCGCGATCGTATCGTTGTTTTCGGGAAGGATATCGCGCAGCCGGGAGATCTTGAATTCACCCTTGCTGTCGGGCGCGATAAAGGGGGCGTAATATTTGTCCGCCTGCGGGAAAAAGGCGTGATGTACCCGCCGGAACACATAGCCGGTCACGCCCTCCATGGGGGCGAAGGACAGTGTCATTTTCATCACCACGCCGATCATACCACAGCTTTGCCGATCGGACAAAGATTTTTCACCGTGTACATGATTTTTTCATAATTGTTTTGTACAATAATATCCTTAATGAGAAAACCAATCTGGCAGCTCGGAGGGGATCGACTTGCGCCATCCGGCTCTGACGCGCTTTCTGGCCGCGTTTCTCGCGGCGGTCAGCGCGATCACGCTGATCTCCGGCGGCATCTGTATCAAGAAGGCCGCCGACAACAGAAGAAAACAGAATACCTATGTCGAGACGCTCTCTGCCAAGACGGAGGAGGCCGCGCGCCTGCGCGAGGAGATCGATGCCATGTTCGACGACTATGACGCGGACGAGCAGGCTTATAACGAGCTGAACGAGCAGTATACCAGGGATATGCAGACCTACCGCAAGGATCTTGCCATGTATACCGCGACGGAAGCGGGACTCAAGCAGGGGCGTGAGCAGCTCGAGCAGGGCTATTCCGGCCTGCGCATGGGCTGGATCCAGCATGACAACGGCCTCAAGACTCTTGAGGAGGCCGAGGCGCAGTTCCTTCCCGGCTATGAACAGTATCTCGCCGGCAAGGCCCAGCTGGAGGAGGGACGCCGCCGGCTCGAGCAGGCCGAGGCGCTCAAGGCGCAGCTGCCCGATACCGCGCTGATGCGCGCGGGACTCGAGGCGGTCAAGGGCTCGGAGACGGCGCTTGGAACAACTGTCGACGCGATCGCCGCCGTCGTGCAAAATCCGCCGACCGACCCGGAGACCGGCGAGGTCGACGGCGCGGCGCTCCAGTCGCAGCTTTCCGGCTACCTCGCGACGCTCTCGTCACAGCTTGGCGAGATCAGCAGCGCGATGGCCGGCTCCTATACCCCCGCCGAGGTGCAGGCCATGCTCGCCCCGGCGATCGACGCCGTGAACGCCCAGGCGGCCGCGCTTGCCGACGGGTCGAAAACCGCGGAGCAGCTGCTTGCCGAGGCGCAGGCCATGATCCCCGCCCAGCAGCAGATCCCAACCTCGTTTGCCGGGGCGCTTGCCCAGGCGGAGCAGACGCTGGATATGCTCGAAGGGCTCCCGGCCATGCGCGCCCAGCTTGACGAGGCGCAGAAGGCGATCGAGGAGACCGAACCCATGCTCCTTCAGGCAAAGGCCGGCTTTGATGAGGGAAAACAGCAGCTTGCCGCGGCCAAGGAAATGCTGATCCAGCTCGAGGCGACGCTCATTAAGGGCAAAGAGGAGCTGGAAAAAAAGGAAACGGAGCAGGTCGAAACGCGAGCCGACCTTGACCGCAGGAAGGAAGAACTGGAGCGCACCTCCGCCGAGCTGCGGGAACGCGCCGAGCAGATCCGGGATTATACCGAGAGAAAAGACCGATTTACCACGCTGCGCTATGCGCTTTTGTCGGACGGCGGCATCAAGCCGCGCGTGCTCTCCGGCGAGGATCTCATCGAGGTCTCGCGCGAGGAGCTTGCCCGTCAGCGGACGGAGACGGCGCATGAGCTTGCCCTGCGTCTCACCGCAGCGATCGCGATGCTGCTCGCCTCCGCCGCCGGGATCGTCACGGTCGCCGCCGCCTTCCGCGACAGACAGGGGCTGCGCCTTCTGCTCCCTGCGGCGCTGGCCGCCGGCTTGAGTGTGATCGGCGAGGGTGTCAGCCTCATTGCCGGACGGGGACTTATCTACACGGTGCTCTTTGTGGGCGTCTTCGCCGCCGGTGTCATCGGATTGAATTTGAAAAAAGCATGATATATATAGAAAAAAGGCGATCTCCGAACTTATTCGGAGATCGCCTTTTTGATGCGCAGGGGCGCGCGCGCCGCTTCCTCCCGCGGCACACTGTCGAGGGCAGACAAAATCTCGTCCGTCCGCGCCGCCCAGGTGTTTTCAAGCGCCTCCCCGCGCAGAAGCGCCCGGTAGGCGGGGTCGCCTCGGTGCCGGAGAAGGATCTCCGCTTTTCGCAAAAAATCCTTCGTGTCGCCATAGAGAGCCACACTGCGGTAGCGGCGGCATTCGGGCATGCGTGAGCAGAGGATCGGCTTTTCCGCCGCCATATACTCAAAGAGCTTGACCGGCGAGGTAGAGCGCGTGATCTCGTTGAGAACGAAGGGGATCATAGCGAGATCGAACACGCGCAGAAACGACGGCAGCTTCTCATAGGGCTGCGGCGGGATCCACAGGACGTTCGGAAGCGACAGAACACCGCTCGCGGGGAGCGTGCCGTCATAATCCATCCCCACGAGCAGAAAGAGCCAGTCCGGCCTTGATCTCGCCGCCTCGATGACAAGCGGATAGTCGAACCACCCGGCCAGCGCACCGTAATAGCCAAGCGTACAGGAATAGCGCGCGGCAGCGTGAGCGGCCTCCTCCGCGGGCGTGGTGTCGGAGACCTTGCTGAAAAAGGCGTAGTCCCCGGCGTTGGGACTGTAAATCGCGCGGCGGGCGAGAGGGCGCGCCTTTTCATACAGCGTGCGCGCGGTACAGACCGTGAGATCTGCGTGCCGCAGCAGATAGCGGTGGTCGCGCCGCATCGCGCGGTCATAGCCGTCAAAGATCTCCAGCTCGTCAATATACTCATAGATCACGCGATCCGGCCGCAGCAGGGGAAGATACCGTCGGTTGGCCGTCCAGCTGAGCGAGACGACCGTCTCCGCCGCCTCCGTCAGCAGCGCGGGCAGCTCCCGCGCGAGCGCGGCATTGACAAGATACAGCCTCTCGCCGATCGCCTCGGCGGACAGCACGTGATCGTGCGCGCTGTTCGCCGTGAGATAGAGCACCAGTGTGTTTTCCTTTTCACTGTATGCGCGGGCGAGCTGCTGCGGCCGCTGATAGAGCGGCAGGTGCCAGTCGAGCGTAGGCGGAAAGATGATCACGCGCCGCCCCCGCGCAAGGCCGCCGAGCGTTCTGCGCAGCTGCCTTGTATACCGCAGCGCCCGCACCGAGGCGAGCGGGCGACGCACGAGCGAGGCAAGCTCGCCGAAAAAGGCGGAAAAGCGCCGATGAAGCAAATGCGAGGAAAGGCGGCGCACAAAACGCCAGATACGAAAGAGCATGGATCCGACTCCTTTCAAAGTCCGGCGGCGGCAAGATAGTCCCGGCATACGCTCTCACTCGGCCCGTCCGCCATCAGCTCG
>DJYJ01000061.1:0-19176 GCA_002450075.1 Clostridiales bacterium UBA6981 | reverse complement strand
GAAGCCACAGTGCGCGCGGGCAGAGCTTGCGTATCTGCTCGACCGAGTGGGAGACAAAGAGCACGGTCGTCCCGCCGCCGATCAGCGAGAGCATTTTCTCCTCGCTTTTCTGCTGAAAGGCCGCGTCACCGACAGACAGGATCTCGTCGACGATCAGGATCTCCGGCTCGATCTGCGTGGCGATCGAAAAGGCAAGGCGTGCCACCATGCCGGAGGAAAAGTTCTGCACCGGTACGTCAAGAAAATCGCGCAGCTCCGAAAAATCCACGATCGCGTCGAAGCGCTCGGTGAGAAAGGGGCGCGAATAGCCCATGATCGCACCGTTGAGATAGATGTTCTCCCGCGCGGTCAGCTGCGGGTCGAACCCGGCGCCGAGCTCGATCATCGGGCAGACGCTCCCGCCGCAGCGCACCGCGCCGCGGGAGGGCTTCATCACCCCGGCGACCAGCTTTAAAAGCGTTGATTTGCCTGCGCCGTTGCTGCCGACCAGCCCGACGACCTCGCCGCGCCCGAGCGAAAAGCTGACGCCGCGCAGCGCCCAGAAGCTCTCCTTTTCTCTGTGCGCGCCGCGGCCGAGCTCGACGAACCACTGCTTGAGCGAAAAGCCGCGCTCGATCCCGAGATCGAAGCGCATCGAGACCGCATCCGCCTCGACCATGATGTCGCTGTTTTTGCTGTTCATATCCTTCACCGTCAAACGTAATAGATAAAACGGTCCTGCCTTGCGCGGAAAACCGCCGCGCCGGTGATGAGGACGGCTGCCGAGGAAGCGCCGCAGAGGAGGAACTGCAGCGGCCGCGGCGTCGTGTGGAAGAGGATGATCGTGCGTGCAAAATCGATATACTGGAAGAGCGGATTGCATTTCATCAGTGCGATCAGCATTGGATTCCCCACGGCGGAGAGATCATACATGATCGGTGTGAGATAGGTCCAGATCGTCAGCACGATGCCGTAGATATAAAAAAGATCGCGCAGAAAGACCGCTGCCGCTGCGAGCAGAAAGCCCATCCCCACCGTAAAGCCCAGCAGACAGAGGTACGCATAGGGGAGCAGCACATGCTGCCAGCACAGCCCCGTTCCCGTCAGCAGGATCACGGCGTAAAGCGGCAGCAGCGTCAGCAGAAAATTGATGCCGACGAACAGACATTTCGACAGCGGAAAAATGTACTTCGGCATATAGACCTTGCGGATCAGGGCAAAGTTTGCCACCACGCTGCTCATGGCAAGATTCGACGCCTCGGAAAAATAGTTGAACAGCGTCAGCCCGGTCATGAGATAGGCGAGATAGCTCACGCCGCCCGCCGTAAAGCGAAAGACGTTTTGAAACACCAGCGCCAGCACGCCCATCATCAGCACGGGATAGAGCAGACTCCACAGCATACCGAGCACGGAGCGCTTGTATTTGACCTTGAAATCCCGCGCGATCAGCTCCTGCAGCAAAAAGCCGTATTTCCTTGCGCAGAGCGAGATATGGGCGATCATCCCGCCGCCTCCCCGGCGCCAAGCTGCGCCATGAGGATATCCGCGATCTTCTCGCTCGCGTGACCGTCGCCGTAGGGCGAGGGGGCGCCTGCCATCCGTCTGCGCTCGTCCTCGCTGTCCAAAAGGCGCGCCGCGGCGCGAAAGATGCCGCTCTCCTCCGTCCCGGCCAGACGGACGCCGCCTGCCTCGACGGCCTCGGGGCGCTCGGTCTCGCCGCGCAGCACCAATACGGGCACGCCGAGCGCCGGCCCCTCCTCCTGCAGCCCGCCGGAATCGGTCAGAACGAGCGTGCAGCGGGCAAGCAGGTTGTGCATGTCGAACGTGCCGAGCGGCTCCGTGAGCATGACGCCGGACACATCCTCCAGCAGCGGCCATACGATCTCGCGTACGGCCGGATTGGGATGCACGGGAAAGATCACATGCAGATCGTCATAGGCAGCACAGAGACGCTTTACGGCGCGGCAGATCGACGCGATCCCCTCCGGGATGTTCTCGCGGCGGTGTGCCGTCAGCAGCACGGTGCGTCCGGAAAAGAGCGCGGGATCGCGCAGCGCGCGCTCGGAAAAGACATAACCGGGGCGTACGGTCGTGCGCAGCGCGTCGAGAGCGGTGTTGCCTGTGACGTAGATATGCTCTGCGATCCCCTCGGCGCGCAGATTCTGCGCACTGCGCGCGGTCGGGGCAAAATGAAAGTCGGCGAGATCGGCCGTGAGACGGCGGTTCATCTCCTCGGGAAAGGGGAAATAGCGCCGATAGCTGCGCAGCCCGGCCTCCACATGCCCGACGGGGATCTGTGCGTAGAAGGCGGCGAGCGCCGCGGCGCAGGAGGTGGAGGTGTCACCGTGGACAAGCACCACGTCCGGACGGCTGCGGCGCAGCACGCCCTCCATGCCGCGCAGCACGCCGCAGAAAATATCGGCGAGCGTCTGACGGCTGCGCATCAGATCAAGGTCATAATCGGCCTTCACGCCGAAGAGATCGGTCACGCCCGCAAGCAGCTCGCGGTGCTGCGAGGTAAGACAGACTTCACTTTCGATCCCGCCGCGGCGGGAGAGCTCGAGCACGAGCGGGCACATTTTCACAGCCTCCGGCCGCGTCCCGAACACGCTTAAAACCTTCATGGCAAAACTTCCCAAACAAAAAGATACGGGAAGATTCTTCCCGTATCTTTTTAAAACTATTCACAGCCATGCGCGGTCATATGCCATTATCCTTCGAGGAGCAAGGGGAGATTGTGAAGAGGGGGCGGGGAGCCCTCTCTTCACGTTCAATCAGGCAAAACGGCAGCCTTCTTCAAGGTTGCCGTTTCCTATCGCGAGAAGTCGGTTCCCCGACTGCTCGCGATACGGGAAGATTCTTCCCGCATCTTTTAAAAAGTATTCTGTTTCGTCTAGGAGCTAAAAGCTAAAAACCAGAAACCAGAAACCAGAAACCAGAAACTATTCCTCGCCGTATCCCATCGGATTCTTCGACTGCCAGGCCCAGGTGTCGCGGCACATATCGTCGAGATTGTACTGCGCCTTCCAGCCGAGGAGCTGCGCGCTCTTGTCGGGGCTGGAGTAGACCGTGGCCAGATCGCCGGGGCGGCGCGGCGCGATCTCATAGGGGATCTTCACGCCGGTCACGCGCTCAAAGGCCTTGACCATATCGAGCACGCTGTACCCCTGGCCGGTGCCGAGGTTGAACACGCTCTCGCCGCGGTGGGTCTGCATATACTCGATGGCCGCAACGTGACCGCGCGCAAGGTCGACCACGTGGATATAATCGCGCACGCCGGTGCCGTCGGGGGTGTTGTAGTCGTTGCCGAAGACGTTCAGGTGATCCCTCCGTCCGACTGCGACCTGGGCGATGAAGGGCATCAGGTTGTTCGGGATGCCGCGCGGGTCCTCGCCGATCAGACCGCTGCTGTGCGCGCCGATGGGGTTGAAATAGCGCAGCAGACTCACAGAGAAATCGTCCACCGCGTGGGCGGTGTCGCGCAGGATCTGCTCGGACATATACTTGGTCCAGCCATAGGGGTTGGTGCAGTGCCCGGTGTTGGAATCCTCGCGCAGCGGCATCTCGTTGTCGCCGGAGTAAACCGTGGCGGAGGAGGAGAACACAATGTTCTTCACGCCGTGGTCGCGCATCGCCTCACACAGGCGAACAGTGGAAAAGAGGTTGTTGTCATAGTATTCCAGCGGCATCGCGACCGATTCGCCCACGGCCTTGAGCCCGGCGAAGTGGATCGCGCAGTCGATGTCATGCTTTTCAAAGATCCGGTCAAGCGCCGCTCGGTCGCGCACGTCGTTTTCATAAAAAGCGACAGGCTTGCCCGTGATCTGCTCGACGCGCTCCACGGCCTTGTGGCTGGAGTTGACGAGGTTGTCGATGACGATGACGTTGTGCCCGCGCTCGAGCAGTTCTACGCAGGTATGGCTGCCGATATAGCCGGCGCCGCCGGTGACGAGTACATTCATGCTCTTACTTTCTCCTTTTCATTAATCCAAAAGTGTTTCGGGATAAATACCGCGCTCGCGCAGGGAGGCGATGTAGGCGACCACGTCGGGGAGGTCTTCCTGATAGGTGATGCCGTGCCAGATCTCGTGGCAGGGAAGGACGCGCACCGCGGCCTTGCCCTCTTCGATCAGCGCGTTGGCAACAGAGGGAAGGAAGTACTCGCACTTGAGCGGATTGCGCGCCATGTTCTCGGCGTACCAGGCGGGGAAGCGGGCGACGAGCTCGTGGAGCATCTGCTGGCCAAAGCCCCAGAAGTTCATGCTCACGGGGCTGTCGCCGGAGAGGGGGACAAAGGTCTCGCCGTCCTCGGTATAGGCCGCGTCGCTGCCGCGCTTTTCGATGTGCGTGCGCTCGGTCACGCCGGCAAGGAAGCCGTCCTCCACCCGGCAGACGCCGCGTGCGACCGAGCCGTTTTCCGTCACGGTGTTGCGCAGGAGATAGGCGACCATGGCGTGCTCGTTCTCCGGCCGCTCACTGACAAGATAGTCATAGAGCGCCTGGTAGGCGCCGGGGCCGTAAAAATCGTCGGCGTTGATCACGGCGAAGGGGCCATCGACCACGCCGGCGCAGCAGGCCACGGCGTGCCCTGTGCCCCAGGGCTTGACGCGCCCCTCGGGAACGGTGCAGCCCTCCGGCAGCTTCTCCAGCTGCTGGAAGACGTATTTTACGTCAAAATACTTCTCCATCCGGCGGCCGACGGCGTTCTTGAAATCCTCCTCGATCTCATGCTTGATCACGAAGGCGACCTTGCGGAATCCGGCGCGGTAGGCGTCGAAGAGCGAAAAGTCAATGATGGCGTGGCCGTGCTCGTCCACGGCCTTGATCTGCTTGAGTCCGCCGAAGCGGCTGCCCATACCGGCGGCCAAAATGACAAGGGTAGGTTCCTGCATGTCTCGATCCTCTGTTTTCTTTTTTTGTAATTTTACAGTTTCATAGCCTCGCGGCAATAGTAGTTGAACATGCGCTCGCGCTCGAGCGTGGTAGAGTCCATATGGCCCGGATAGACCTCAAAGTCGCCGGGGAGGGAGCAGATCCGTTTGAGCGAGAGCATCTCCTCGTGCGCGTCGCCGCCCTCGAGATCGACACGGCCGCAGCTGCCGCGGAAGAGCGTGTCGCCGGTGAAAAGCGCGTTCTCACACCGGATCGTCACGCCGCCGGGCGTGTGGCCTGGGGTGGCGATGATCTCAAAGCGCAGCCCCGCCTCGTCGATCACGTCGCCGTCGTCATAGTCGATCCCGCCCTGCGGCAGGCGGTAGGGCAGATGATACGACCGCCCGCCCTTGTCGTCGCGGGTGTTCATATAGACGGTGGCTCCCGTCTCCTCGGCGACGGCATCGGCCGCGCCGACGTGGTCATAATGGCCGTGTGTGATCATGATCGCGCGGCATTTGAGATGATTGCTCTCGATGTAATCGAGGATCGTGTTGCTCTCGTCGCCGGGATCGATGACGACGCACTCAAGCGTCTTCTCGTTCGTGACGACATAGCAGTTTTCCTCCAGCTGCCCGACGGGCAGAGTTTTGATCAGCATCTTTCAAAGCTCCTTTGTATCGAGAATGATCGTGATGGGGCCGTCGTTGACGGAGGCAACGAACATCTCCGCGCCGAACCGCCCGGTCTCCACCTTGAAGCCGCGCGCGCGGCACTCGCGGATGACCAGCTCATAAAGCGGGATCGCCTTTTCCGGGCGCGCCGCGTGGGAAAAGCCGGGACGCCGGGAGCGGCAGTCGGCAAAGAGCGTAAACTGGCTGATGATCAGCAGTTCCGCGCCGGCCGGCCCGGGGGCGATGTTCATCTTGCCCTGCTCGTCCTCAAAGACGCGCAGACCGCATATCTTGTCGGCGATCTTTTTCGCCTCCGCCTCGGTGTCGTCCTCATGCACGCCGAGCAGGATCAGAAAGCCCTTTCCGATCTCGCCGGCGATCTCTCCGCCGATCTCGACGGACGCGCTCAGAACGCGTGTCACGACAGCTCTCATATTGAAAACTCCTTACTTTCCGTTTCTTACGACCTCGGATACGCCGGGAATCGAGGAAAGTCGCCCCATGACGTACTTCAGCTCGGCCAGATTCTTGATCTCCAGCGTGATCGTGGTGATGGCCGTTCCGGCGTTGTCGCGCGCCGAGAGCGTCCGCACCTTGGCGTTGAGCGAATTGAGCACCGTCGCGATGTCCATGACAAGACCCGAGCGGTCCTTGGCGATGATCGTCAGCGTCGTGACATAGCTGTCGGTGATGTGGTCAGACCACGAAACGTCGATCCAGCGGCCGTCGTTTTCGGGGCTTGCGATGCTGCTTCGATAGTTCTCACAGTCGCGGCGGTGGATCGAAACGCCCTGGCCGCGCGTGATAAAGCCGACGATGTCGTCGCCGGGAACGGGCGTGCAGCAGCGGGAGAATTTGACAAGACAGTTGTCCAGCCCCGCCACGAGCACGCCGTGGATGGGCTTGCCGGTCTGCTTGGCAGCGGCCTGCTCGCGCCGCTCGGCGGCCTCGGTCAGCTTGTCGACGGTGGTCTTGCGGTCGGGCTTCTGTACGCGGGCATACTCGTCCTTCAGCCGGTTGGCCGCCCGCGTGGCGGTCATGCCGCCATAGCCGATCGCGGCATACAGATCCTCGACGTTGGAGTAGGAAAGCCTGCGCAGGATCGGGGACATGATCGCCTCGTCGAGCACGTCGTCAAGGCTCAATCCGTTATGCTTGAGCTCGTCGTCGAGCATCTCGCGGCCGCGGATGACATTCTCCTCGCGCCGCTCGCGCTTGTACCACTGCTTGATCTTGGTGCGGGCGCTGCCGCTCTTGGCGATATTCAGCCAGTCGCGGCTGGGGCCGGGAGCCGACTTGGAGGTGCGGATCTCGACAATGTCGCCGTTCTGCAGCACATAGTCAAAGGTCACGATCCTGCCGTTGACGCTGGCGGAGACCATGTGGTTGCCGACGTCGGAGTGGATCATATAGGCAAAGTCGATCGGCGTCGCGCCGGCGGGCAGGTTGATGACGTCTCCCTTGGGGGAGAAGACGAACACCTCGTCGGCGAACATGTCGATCTTGAGATTGTGGAAAAAGTCCTGCGCGTCGGATTCCTGCTGGCTTTCAAGCAGACGGCGGACCCAGGCGAAGCGGTCCTCGTCGCCGGCGCGCAGCACGGCGCTGCTGTCGCCCATCTTGTATTTCCAGTGCGCCGCGATGCCGTATTCGGCCGTGTGGTGCATCTCCCAGGTGCGGATCTGCACCTCGAAGGGAATGCCCTCGCTGCCGATGACGGTGGTGTGGACGCTCTGGTACATGTTTGGCTTCGGCGTGGAGATATAGTCCTTAAAGCGCCCGGGAACGGGCTTGAACATGTCGTGGATGACGCCCAGCACATTGTAGCAGTCCGGGATCGTGTCAACGATCACGCGGAAGGCGCACAGATCGAAGATGCCGCTGATGTCCAGCTTCTGGGCGTACATCTTGCGGTAAATGCTGTAAACGTGCTTGATGCGGCTGTAGATCGTCGCGCGGATGCCCTCCTCATCGAGACGGCGCTGGATCTTTTCCTCAACGGCGGACATAAAGGCCTCAAATTGGGGCATGCGGCTCTCGAGCGAGTCGGTGATCTCTTTATACCCGGCGGGGTCGAGATACTGCAGCGAGAGGTCCTCCAGCTCCCACTTGACGCGCTGGATACCGAGCCGGTGCGCGATGGGAGCGTAGATCTCCATGGTTTCAAGGGACTTGGCGCGCTGCTTTTCCGTGGACTGATAGGCCATCGTGCGCATGTTGTGCAGCCGGTCGGCGATCTTGATGAGGATGACGCGGATGTCCTTGGCCATGGCCATGAGCATCTTGCGGATGTTTTCCATCTGCTCGTCCTCGACGCTGGTGTACTGCACACGCGTCAGCTTGGTGACACCCTCGACGATGTCGGCGACAGCCGTTCCGAACTGGCGCGCGATGTCGGCATGGGTCAGCGCGGTGTCCTCGATCACGTCGTGCAGCAGCGCGGCGACGATCGAATCCTCGTCGAGCCCCATGTCCACCGTGATGTCAGCCGCCGCGACGCAGTGCGTCACATAGGGCGAGCAGCCGTCCTTGCGCAGCTGGCCAGCATGCGCGCTGCGCGCCATCTCATAGGCGGCGCGGACGCGCGCGAGATCGACGCCGTGACAGTTGGCGCGGATCTTCTCCTCCAGCTCGGCATACATTTCGTCGGGGTCGAGAGGCGTGTTTTGCAGCTTTCCTTTTTCGGCTTCTTTCTCCATGACCGTTATCCTCAAATCGATTTCAGTGCGCGGATGATCTCGGTGTTTTCCAGATCGGCCTTCCCCTCGATCTCCGCCTTTTCGGCGCCGTAGATCGCGCCGTCAGGGGAGGAGAGGAGCCCGACCTCCCGCAGCACGGCCAGACACAGACAATAGGTCTCCTCCGCCATGTCGGCCGGCGTGGAGGAGAGGATCCCCTCCGCCGTCGGAGCAAGACGGAAGCCGTCCTGTTCGGCCATATGCCACACGCGGATAAAGTCGCTCCGCTCTGGACAGTAGGCGGCCGCGGCCCAGAGAGCGCCGCGCTCGCCGTCCAGGATCCGCTTGCAGAGCGCGCCTCCGTCATGCTGACGCAGCGCGCTGACGAGCAGCTGGACCGAGACATGGCCGTGGAATTCGTTGATCTGCGGGGTAAAGGCGACGTCCACCGTCTCGCCGCTGCGCAGCGAAAGCTCCGCCGCGGTGTGGGAGAAGAAGATCCCCTCAAAGCTCTCGCGCCCGAGCCGGACGCGGATGCGCAGATGCTTGCCGCCGCCGACGTCGGATGCGTTTTCCAGCTTGACGCCGCACAGACACATCGTCGGACGGGGATTGGCGTTGCCGAACGGCTCGAGCAGGTCGAGCGCCTTGACGTTATCGATGCTCAAAAGCTCCGGGTCGCAGATCAGCAGATCCGGCTGCACCTCCGGCACGGGAGCCGGCTTGTTTTCACGGTAGTACCGCGCAAGGGCGGCGCGAAAATCGTCCAGCTTGTCGCTGCGGATGTTCAGCCCCGCGGCGAGCGCGTGGCCGCCGAAGCCGATCAGGTGCTCCGAGCAGGCGGAGAGCGCGTCAAAGAGGTTGAACCCGCCATAGCTGCGGCACGAGCCCTTGCCCACCTCGCCGCTGAGACAGACCATGATCGCGGGCAGCGAATACTGCTCGGCAAGCCTTGAGGCGGCGATGCCGATCACGCCCTGATGCCATTTGTCGCTGGCCAATACGATCGGCGCGTCCGGCTCGGTCTCGGCGAGCATCTCGTTCGCCTCGCGCCAGATGTCGGTCTCGATGCTCTGACGCTTGCGGTTGAGCTCGCACAGCTCCACAGCCAGAGCGGTGGCCTCGGCCGGATCGCTGCTCATCAGCAGCTTTTCCGCCGTGGCGGGGCAGCCGAGCCGCCCTGCGGCGTTCAGACGCGGGGCAAGCGAAAAGCCGATCGTCGCGGCAGTGAGCTTGCGGTTGTCGACGCCGGCCTCGCGCAGCATCGCGGCGATGCCGGGGCGCGGCGCACGCTCGATCTTTTCAAGACCCCTGCGGACGAGATACCGGTTTTCACCCACAAGCGGCATAACGTCCGCGACCGTGCCGACGGCGGCAAGATCGCAGTAGCGCTCTACCATCTCGCGGCTCTTCCCTTCGCAGGCGCAGACGAGCTTGAGCGCGACGCCGACGCCGGCGAGATAATGGTTGGGATAGGGCTCGTCCGGCCGCTTGCAGTCGACGACCGCGGCTGCGTCCGGCAGGGGAGGATCGCCGCACTCGTGGTGGTCGGTGATGATCATGTCGACGCCGAGCGTGGCGGCATAGCGCGCCTCCTCGTGCGCGGTGATGCCGCAGTCGACCGTGATGATGAGACTCACGCCCTGACTGTGGAGAATGTCCACGGCGCTGTCGTTCAGACCGTAGCCTTCCTCGCTGCGGTCCGGGATATAGGAGAGGCATCTGAGCCCCTTGTAGCGCAGATAGTCCGTCAGCAGACAGGTCGAGGTGATGCCGTCAACATCATAGTCGCCGTATACAGCCACCGTCTCGCCGGCCTCGATGGCGCGGTGAACGCGCGCGACCGCCTTGGGCATGTCCGTGAGGAGCATGGGGTCGTGCAGCAGCTCCTCTCCGCCGCGCAGCAGCGTGTCCATCTCCGCCCGGGAAGAAATGCCGCGCAGCGCCAGCACCGCGGCAAGCAGCCGCGGGCAGCCCGCGTCCAGCAGTTCCTGCGGGAAGGACGGCCTGTCATAGGGGATCTTCCATTCTTTTCGATTCATAACAGCTTTCTTTACCTTATTTTTATTAATAACTTATCATACCAAAGTTTTCCCGATATTTCAATAGTTTGCCCCTCCGAGACGGAAAACGCCCCGGAGACCGATGCTCCGGGGCGCAGCTGCCGTCATTTGCTCCAGTTTTTGATCGCGCGCGTTTCGTGCCTCGTTGGCGCGAGCGCGGCGGCAAGCGCCTCTTCCTCTGTGGCGCACAGCGGGAGACAGCCCAGAGCGTCCTTCGCCGTAAAGCCCTTGTCGATCGACCCGGCGATCAGAGCATACAGACCGTCGAAATACCCGAGGGTGTTGAGCAGCACGATGTTTTTCCCGTGCCGGCCAAGGAGGCGCAGCGTGAACACCTCAAAGAATTCCTCCAGCGTCCCCACGCCGCCGGGCAGCACGATAAAGGCGTCCGCGAGCTCTTCCATTTTGCTCTTGCGCTCGGCCATCGTGTCGGTAAAGATGAATTCGCCGTGCTCCTTGAGCAGCACGTCGCCCTCGTCAAAAAACCGCGGCGCGATGCCGACGAGACTGCCGCCGGAAGCGATCACGCCCTCGGCGCAGGCGCCCATCAGCCCGTCGCGTCCGCCGCCGTACACAAGCGTATGCCCGCCGCGGCCGATCAGCACGCCGAGACGGTGCGCCGCGTCGTAGTATTCCTTTTCCAGCCTGTCGCTCGAGGCACCGAAAATGCAGATATTCATCCCAACTGCCCGCTTTCCCGCATGATTTTGGATAAAATTATTTTAATCCGCCGCCGCGGGCGCTGTCAACGAAGATTTCCTTGCAAAGGGCGGCGGCTTGTTGTAAGATGTTTGGCATGAAACGATTGCTCACTGCGCTGCTCGCCGCGGCGCTGCTGTTCTCTTTGGCCGCCTGCGGTGCCGCTGCGGCGGATACGGCGAAGGAAAAACCAAATACAAAGCCCGTCGTCGTCACGACGCTTTTCCCCGCCTATGACTTTGCGCGCACGATCGCCGGCGAGCGGTGCGAGGTGTCGCTGCTCGTCCCGCCTGGGACGGAGGCGCACAGCTTCGAGCCTACGCCGCGCGACCTAAGGCGGATCGCGGACTGCGATCTGCTTGTCGCAAACGGCGGCGAGTCGGAGGAATGGCTCGAGACCATGCTGGACGGGATCGACAGCGAAGTCCCGGTGCTGTATATGCTCGCGTGTGTCGACCCCCTGGAGGAAGAGGAAAAAGAGGGCATGCAGGATCTCCACGAGGAAGAGCATGAGGACGAGATCGAATACGACGAGCACGTCTGGACCTCGCCGCGCAACGCCATGGCGATCTGCCGGGCGATCTGTGACGAGCTTTGCACGATCGACGCGGACGGCGCTGCGTATTACCGGCAAAACTGCGACGGCTACTGCGCGGAGCTCGAAGGGCTCGACGCCGCCTTCCGCGAGATCGTCGCGCAGGGAAGGCTCGACTGCCTGATCTTTGCCGACCGCTTCCCGGTACGCTACTTTGTCGAGGAATACGGCCTTGACTATTACGCGGCCTTTCCCGGCTGCGCCGACGACGCCGAGCCGTCCGCCCGCACGGTCGCCTTTCTGATCGACCGCGTGCGGGAGGAAAAGGTCCCCGCGGTTTTCACGATCGAGTATTCAAACGAAAAGATGGCGGATGTGATCTGCGAGGATACCGGCTGCGGAAAGCTGCTGTTCCACTCCTGCCATACGCTCAGCGCCGGAGATCTTGCGCGCGGCGAAACCTATCTGAGCCTGATGTGGGCCAATACCGAAAGCGTGAGGGAGGCGCTCGGCTGATGGCAATCTTAACATGTGAAAACGCGTCGTTCTCCTACGACGGCGTGACGGTGCTCGAGGGCGTCGATTTCTCGCTCAAGGCGGGGGACTATCTCTGCGTCGTGGGCGAAAACGGCTCGGGCAAGTCGACCTTGATCCGCGGGCTTTTGTCGCTCAAAGCGCCCTCAAAGGGCAGGATCACGCTCGGCGACGGGCTGAAAAAGACCGAGATCGGCTATCTCCCGCAGCAGACGAACATCCAGCGCGACTTTCCCGCAAGCGTGTGGGAGGTCGTGCTCTCCGGCTGCCTCAATTCCCTCGGCTCGCGTCTTACTTACAGTGCCGAGGACAAAAAGCGCGCGGCGGCCAACCTCGAACGCATGGGCATCGAGGAGCTGAAGGACAAAAGCTATCAGGCCCTCTCCGGCGGCCAGCAGCAGCGCGTGCTCCTGGCGCGGGCGCTGTGCGCGACGAAGAAGCTCCTGCTGCTCGACGAGCCGGTGACCGGGCTCGACCCCGTCGCGGCCGGGGAGATGTACAACCTGATCAAGCTTGTCAACCTCTGCGACGATATCTCCGTCATCATGGTCACGCACGATATCCACGAGGCGGTGCGCTATGCCACGCACATCCTCCATCTCGGCCACCGGCAGCTCTTCTTCGGCACGGCCGCGGAGTATAAAAAGAGCGCTCTTGGGCGCCGGTTTCTGGGAGGGAGCGGGATATGAACGGACTTCTTTCCCTGTTTTCCTATCATTTTATGCAGCGGGCGCTGCTCGTCGGCGTGCTGGTCAGCCTGTGCGCGGCGCTGCTTGGCGTTTCACTGGTGTTAAAGCGCTATTCGATGATCGGCGACGGCCTTTCCCACGTCGGCTTCGGTGCGCTCGCGATCGCCTCGGCCTTTCATCTCGCGCCGCTGGCCGTGACGGTGCCCGTCGTTGTGATCGCCGCTATCCTGCTGCTGCGCCTGCGCAGCGACGGACGCGTCAAGGGCGACGCCGCGATCGCGATCATCTCCTCAAGCGCGCTTGCGATCGGCGTTGTCGTCGTGTCCGTCACGCGTGGCATGAACACCGAGGTGACGAGCTACCTCTTCGGCAGTATCCTCTCGCTGAGCCGGGGAGACACGGTTTTAAGCGTTGTGCTTTCCCTCGCGGTGCTTGCGGTGTTCCTGCTGCTGTATCCGCGGCTCTTTGCTGTCACCTTTGACGAGACCTTTGCCCGCGCCACCGGGACGCGCGCCGACCTTTACAACACGTTGCTCGCTGTGCTGACGGCGGTGACGGTCGTACTGGGCATGCGCATGATGGGCGCGCTGCTGATCTCCAGCCTGATCATCTTCCCGGCGCTCGGCGCGATGAAGATCTGCCGCAGCTTCCGCGGCGTCGTGATCTGCGCGGCGGTGATCTCGGTCGTGTGCTTCCTCTTCGGCATGATGGCGTCCTATGTTTTCGAAACGCCAAGCGGCGCGAGCGTCGTTATCGCAGACCTTATCGCGTTCGGTTTCTGCTCGCTTTTTGCCAATCGAAAATAAAAACAAACCAAAATATCCGGGGCAAAGCGTCCGCTTTGCCCCGGATATTTGCATAAAACAACGTTATAAAAGCGAATATTCACAATTAAATGAATAAAAATAAATATAAACAAGAAAAAAAGAATATTATTTCAAAAATTACTTGACTTCGCCCTGCGCTTGTGCTATTCTCACAAACGTCAAGAACAATTCTTATGGCATCTGACGAAAGTGAGGAACAAAGCGATGAAAAAGATGAGTAAAATTTTGTGTATGCTGCTGAGTGTCGCCATGCTGCTGAGCCTGGCTGCCTGCGGAAGCAGCGCGAGCACGGCCGCAAAAGGCGAAGCCAATCTCGCCGCCGCGTACGACAAGTATCTTGCCGGCTTCAGCACGAACGGCACGAACGGAACGCTGACGGTCGCCCTGTCGCCCGACTTCGCGCCGATGGAGTTCTATGACGTGGCCAAGAGCGGCGACGCCGCGATCGTCGGCTTTGACGTGCTGCTGGCCAATTACCTTGCCCAGGAGCTCGACATGAACCTTGTCTTAAAGCCCATGTCCTTTGACGCCTGCCAGGCCGCGGTACAGACCGGCAACGTTGATATTGCGATCTCCGGCTTCTCCTGGACCTATGAGCGTTCGCAGAACTATGAGCTTTCCGACTGGTATGTTGCCGGCGACAACGAGACCGAGCAGTCCATCATCTGCCTGAAGGAGAACGAAGGCAAGTTCACCAAGCCCGAGGACTTTGTCGGCGCCAAGATCGGCTATCAGGGCGCCTCGCTCCAGCAGGTGCTGGTCGAGGAGACCTTTGGGGAGATGGACGTTGACATCAGCAACGTCTTCAGTGATCTCGGCACCGCTGTCGAGGCGCTCAAGGCCAAGCAGATCGACTTCCTGGCTGTCGCGCACGGCAACGGCGAGTCCATCATCGCCAGCGCAAGCGATTCGATCGCCTTCACCGGCTTTGATTTCGAGGTGGACGAGATCTATAAAAACAACGTCTGCCTGCTCCAGAAGGGCAATACCGAGCTGCTGGAAAAGGTCAACACCGCTTTGGCCAAGGCGCTTGAGAACGACTACTACTCCGGCTGGTACGACGCCTGCAAGGTCTACGCCGGCGTCTCCACGCTCGACGAGCTGGGCTTTGACGACGAGGGCAACAAGATCACCGAGTAATATTTCCCACAGCCACATCACACAAGGGAGCTTCCGTCCATGACATTTCTTACGAACATCGCCAACATCCTGGCGAAATACTGGCAGGTCTTTCTGATCCAGGGCATCGGCTATACGCTGCTGCTGTCCGTCATCGCGGTGGCCGGCGGCGCCTTCTTCGGCTCACTGCTGGCGCTTGCCAAGCGCTCAAAACTCAAGATCTTAAAAGCACTTGCCGCGATCCTGGTCGAGGTCGTCCGGGGGACGCCTGTCCTGCTGCAGCTCTACATCGGCGTGTTCGTATTCCCGATGATCATCCCGAAGCTCTCGTCCCTGCCGTACATCTATTCCGTGTCGATCGTGCTGATCATCAACTCCAGCGCCTATGTCTCCGAGATCATCCGTTCCGGCATCGAGGCCGTGGACGTCGGCCAGATGGAGGCGGCGCGCTCCCTGGGTCTTACCCACACCACGGCGATGCTCTCCATCATCCTGCCGCAGGCGGTGAAAAACATCCTTCCCGCGCTCGGCAACGAGTTCATCATGGTCGTCAAAGAGACCTCGCTGGCCTCGACCTTCTTTGTCGGCGAGCTGATGACGGCGTATCTCAAGGTCAAGGGCTATACCTATCTGACGATGGAATGTCTCGCGATCGTCGGCGTGCTGTACTTCGCACTGACCTATATCCTCTCGAAGATCCTCAAAGTGTTTGAAAGGCGGATGAAGGCGCATGCTTGATATCAAAAATATCTACAAGAACTTCGGCGACCTTCATGTGCTCAAGGGCGTCTCCACCCACGTGGAAAAGGGCGAGGTCATTGTGATCATCGGCGTGTCCGGCTCGGGTAAATCGACGCTGCTGCGCTGCATGAACCTGCTCGAGGAGCCGACCTTCGGCGAGGTGTGGATGGAGGGCAGGCTGATGACGCCGCCCGACCCCTATCTGCACTTTGACGTGATCCGCGCCTCCAAAACCTATCAAAAGCTGATCGCAAGCGGCCTTTCCGACGACGAGGCGATCCGTAAAATCAAGGACGAGGACCTGCTGAAGGAAAAGCATCCTAAGACAGAGGGCCCCGCGTACGCGGCGCTGCTGAAAAAGATCTATGACGAAAACGGGATCGACATCAACCTCGGCCGCCAGAAGATGGGCATGGTCTTCCAGAACTTCAACCTCTTCAACAACAAGACGGTGCTGGAGAATATCACGCTCGCCCCGATCAAGATCGGCAAGCAGCGTTTAAAGGACGCGAAGAAGCGCGGCGAGGCGTCCGGGAAAACGCCGGACGATGTTGTGCGGGAGGCCAATGAAAAGGCCATGAAGCTCCTCACCCGCATTGGGCTGCAGGACAAGGCGAACGTTTACCCGTCAACGCTCTCCGGCGGGCAGAAGCAGCGTGTCGCGATCGTGCGCGCGCTGGCCATGGAGCCTGACGTCATGCTCTTTGACGAGCCGACCTCCGCGCTTGACCCGGAGATGGTGGGCGAGGTGCTCGACCTGATCCGCGACCTGGTCAAGGACGGCATGACCTCCGTCATCGTCACGCATGAGATGGGCTTTGCCAAGGAAGTGGCCGACCGGGTCATTTTCATGCACGACGGCGTGATCGCCGAGGAGGGCACGCCCGACGAGGTGTTCAACCATCCGAAAAACCCGCGCTGCAAAGAATTTTTGAGTAAAGTTCTGTATTAAGAAAATGAAAAAGAGGCGAGGGCGGGAACTATTTCGATAGTTTCCGCTTTTGCTTAAGAGGTGGCTTTATGAACGAGAAGAAGGCGTCCGCGCTCGCTTTCATCGACGAGACGGCGGCGGTATATAAAAAGATCGCGGATGAGATCTGGGAAAACCCGGAGCTGTCCTTAAAGGAATTCAAGTCCGCCGCGCTCTACTGTAAGGAGCTCGAGAAGCTGGGCTTTGCGGTGACAAAAGGGCTCTGCGGGATCGAAACGGCCTTTTGCGGAAGCTATGGTCACGGCGCGCCCGTGATCGGCATCCTGGGCGAATTCGACGCGCTCTCCTCTTTGTCTCAGGCGGCGGGGAAGACCGAGCCGGACGCGCTCGTCTCCGGCGGCGCGGGGCACGGCTGCGGGCACAATCTGCTCGGCGCGGGCTCGCTTGCCGCGGCTGCGGCCGTCAAGCACTATCTCGAGCAGACGGGAAAGAGCGGCACCGTGATCTTTTACGGCTGCCCCGGCGAGGAGGGCGGCAGCGGCAAGGCCTATATGGCGCGCGAGGGGCTGTGGAAGCAGCTTGACGCCGCGCTGAGCTGGCACCCCGGCGACGTCAACCAGGTCGAGACCGGGACGAACAATTCCTGCATCCAGGTGCTCTACAACTTCTCCGGCGTGGCGGCGCACGCGGCGGGCGATCCACACAACGGCCGCAGCGCGCTTGACGCGGTGGAGCTGATGAACATCGGCGTCCAGTTCCTGCGTGAGCACATGACCGACGACTGCCGCATCCACTATGCGATCACGGACGCGGGCGGCGTCTCGCCCAACGTCGTGCAGGCCAAGGCCTCCGTCCTGTACATGGTGCGCGCCAACAAGGTGGCGGATTCCGTCGCGCTGCAAAAGCGCGTGGACGACATCGCGAGGGGCGCCGCGCTGATGACGGGGACGAGCTTCAAGCGCGTGTTCATCGACGGCACGGCCGAGCTGCTGCCGAACTTTACGCTGGAGGACGTGCTCTACCGCAACATGGCCGAGATCGGCGTGCCCACATACAGCAAAGAGGAAAAAGCCTTCGCCGCGGAACTGAAAAAGAGTTTTCCGCCCGAGAAAGGCCTTCCCGGCGTCGGGGCGCGCGCCGACGCGGCGATCGCGGCCAAGGTAAGGGAGTGGAGCGAAAACGGCACCAGGCCGATCAACGATTTCCTCGCGCCGCTCTACCACGGCACGCTCTTCACGCCGGGCAGCACCGACGTGGGGGACGTGAGCTGGCTCACGCCCACGGCGCAGATCAACACGGCCACCTGGCCCTCCGGCATCCCGGGCCACAGCTGGCAGGTCGTGGCCTGCGGCAAGAGCAGCATGGCGCACAAGGCAATGCTCTATGCCGCCAAGTCGCTCGCCGGCGCGGCAATCGACCTTCTTGAGGACGCGGCGCTCCTCGGTAAAGCCAAAGCGGAGTTTGCCGAAAAGGCCGCTTCCGGCTATGTTTGCCCGATCGAGGACGGCGCCGTCCCGATTGCGCTGTAAGTTTACCGCATAATGCCATATCTTTTGCAAAAAATAACCGCAGGATGACCGCCTGCGGTTATTTCATTGTTCGGTTTTAGCACTCAAATCAGGAGAGTGCCAACGTTAACAGTTTGTTCATAAAATAGAGGATATTTGTTCAAAAATGTTTGGTATTTTATATACACAAAGAAGCGAGAGACATGAAAAGCCTCTCGAGAATGAAAAACAATAGGAGGTATTCATCATGTTTGAAATCATTCCGTTTGATCGTCATATTCGTCATCTTGCCGCTATGGATCCGTTCCGTGAGTTCGACGAGCTCGAACGCAGCTTCTTCGGCAACAACAGCAGCATGGTTTCCGCCTTCCGCACCGACGTGGTCGACACCGGCGACGCCTACAAGCTGGAGGCTGAGCTTCCCGGCTTTAACAAGGAAGACATCCAGCTCAACGTCGAGAACGACTGCCTGACCGTCACGGCCGAGCACAAGAGCGAGAAGAAGGAAGAGGACGAGAAGAAGAACTTTATCAAGCGCGAGCGCTTCTACGGCTCTTACACCCGCAGCTTCGACGTCTCCGGCATCAATGTCGACGGCATCGAGGCCACCTATGAAAACGGCGTTCTGACGCTGAACCTGCCGAAGAAGGCCGCCGAGATCCCCGCCAGCCGCAAGCTGGAGATCAAGTAAGAGATCATCCTGTAATCCCTCTTTTCAACATCCCCCATATACAAAAGCCGCCCGGCGGGAATTCCCGCCGGGCGGCTTGTCTTGTTGCGCACAGTGGGGGAGTGATCAGCTCCTCTCGCCGTGACTGTGTGATTTAATTGTCGTTTTCTTCGTGGGACGGGGAACCGACCCCTGTCTCATGTAGTTTTTCAAAGTATTTACATTTAAACAAGTATTCTATTGTGCTTTCTATTGATTCTTTAGTAGCTGACTCAACAATTACGATGTTTGGTTCGACTTCATAAAAGCCATACTCTTTTATTTCGGTCTCAAAGTCTTGTTCCAACCTTCTCATTGTCGTCGCATATATTCTGAATCTGCTTCCTTTGATATTAACGATAATATCGTTACGGTACCCCTTGTTTATTGCTTCGAACTCTGCAAGATCCGTATCATTTTCATATTCTATTCTCACTATACAGCCTCCTAATCAATATGGCCCTGAAACAACGATCTGATTCAAGAAATGGGACAGGGGACGGTTCCGTGTCCCATTTATAGCGGATAAGCTAAGAACAGCGGGACAAGGAACGCCCATGCCGCAAAGCCGCGCACGAAATGGACGAGTGAGGGTAAAAACTTACTTGTAGCCATTTT
>DJYJ01000002.1 GCA_002450075.1 Clostridiales bacterium UBA6981 | reverse complement strand
CACATCATTGTAAACCCTACACCGCCCTGCCAAAAGATCGGCCGGGCGCGCTTGACTGTTGCGGCGGAAAATGCTATACTATCCAGTTGGAAAATGCTGTTAATTCCGACCCCTTCCGGCCGGAGGCGACACGCTCTTTTTTCTTCTTTCGGAGGTTTCTTCGCATGCTGCGTCTTGCCATCTGCGAACGCGATCAGGAATATCGTCATCAGCTTGCCGCTCTGCTCGAAGCGAATATAAAGCCGCTCGAGTGTGAGATCGAATCGTTTTGCTGCGCCGAGGAGCTGCTGCGCTGTCTTTCGGCCGACTATGCGCCCGACATCGCCGTTCTCGGGATCCTGTCGGACTCGGAGCGAGCGATCTCGCTGGCCGAAAAGCTCAATCTGCTCATTCCGGCCTGTCGGATCATTTTCGTGTCGGACGAGCTTCGCTTTGCCACCGAGGTATACCGCGCCGACCACGTCTGGTTTCTTCTCCGCTCGGAATTGAGCGAGCGTATCGCGCCGGCGCTCCGCAAGGCGCTCTCGTCGATCGAGACCTATCGGAGAGAAGGGATCGTGATCCGCTCCCGCGGGAATGTGACCGTTGTGCCGCTCGACGAGGTGCTGTATCTTGAGCGCGACGGGCGCCGCACGATCATCCGCACGGAGAAGGAGAGCTTCACCTCATCCGAGCCGCCGTCCAGACTGCTGAAGGACGCGCTTGCCCATTCCTTTATCCACAGCCACCGCAGCTACTGGGTGAACAAGGGAAAGATCGAGTCGCTCGCGCACGACGATTTTGTCCTGGCAAGCGGCGAGCTTGTTCCCATCAGCCGCAGCAGACGCGCAGAGGCGCGCGAGGAATTTCTCAATTGATCGGAAAAATAAGCCTAAGAGGACGTCAAAAGCGTCCTCTTTTTTTATCAGAAGGTGTCGGCGCTGTCGACGATCATCGCGCGCGCCTTGTCGCGGACCAGCTGCGCGCGCAGTGTCGAGGCGCCGATCATGCCCAGCACCTCGGAGGGAGGCAGCTCGTACATCGAGGCGATCGTCTCGAGCGCGGTGTCAAATTCCTCGTCCGAAAGCGTGATGTGCTCGCGCGCGGCAACCTCGTCGATCAGCAGGTCGATCCGCACGAGCTCCTCCGCAAGCGGGCGGAACTCGCCGCGCAGCTCGGCCATGCTCTTGCCGGCCATGCGCAGATAGCTCGCAAAGCTTTCCTCGGCAATGGTCTCCACGCTCTCGGCGCGCTTGCACGCCGCACGGTTTTCCAGTGCCCGCTCGATCACGGCAAAGGCATGGTCGCCGCCTGCGCCGGGATACAGCGCAGACGCGAGCAGCTCGGTGATCTCGCGCGAGCTGCGGGCACGCATGTTTCCGGCGTTCAGCTCGTCTGAAACGGCGAGGGCCATGTCCCACAGCGCATTGTCGTCATAGCCGAGGGCAAGCTCCCCGCTCGCTGCACGCAGCACGGCGTACATATCGGCAAGCGTGTTGAAGCCGGGGCGCTGCGCCACATCCTCGAGCCGCTGACGGACAAGACCGTCGATCTTGCGGCTGATATACGTCTCGGGAATGTCGGCCTCGAGCGTCTCCGCCGCGGCGCGCAGCACCGGCAGATCCGGGCTTTCATCCGCGGGGACATAGACCTCGAGCCCCAGATACTTTCCCAGCTTCACCTGGGGCGGAACGGCGGCGTCAAAGTCAAACTCAATGCCGCCGTCGGCTGTCTCCTGCATGCGGGTGACGCGGGCAAGGGCGAGCGCGGGCAGGCCCTTTTCGTCGGCAAACCGGTGGATGCAGCCCTCGACGGCGGCATGGCCGCCTCCGGAGCGCAGGCAATCCTCCTTCTCGGCAAGGACCGTCGCGCAGACATCGCCGCCGCGGACGGAGCAGGCAAGGATCTTCATTTCTTCCACTCCTCCCCCACGCGCAGCACCTCTTCATCGTACTCCCAGCCGTTGTCGAGCAGCCAGAAGCCCTCCTCGTCCTCGATCGAGGCGAAGTACTCCTCGTCGCTCTGATGCAGGTGGCTGAGCTTTTTTCTCGTCTCATAGGCGCGCAGCTCGCTGACGGTAAAGTCAAGGCCGAGGTCGCGGGCGATCGGCAGAAGGACCTCCTCTACCAGCGGCTCGCGGATCTCGAAGCTGCCGGGGTAGCAGTCCAGCGCTTCCTTCACGCGCGCTCTGAGCGCCTCGTCCGTTTGATAACGGGCAAAAAACTTTTCGGCGTTTTCGATCATATAAACACCCTCTTATACTATCAAAAGGTTGTTTTCATTATATGGGATTTGCCGGTCGATTGCAAGACTCTGCCCAAAGCAGATAAGAAACAGGGTACGGAAATCCCGTACCCTGTTTCTTATAGCCTTTTGAGAAAATTGCCGTAGACGTGCACCTTGTCGCCGATGACGACAAAAGCGTTGGGATCACAGTGCGCGATGATGTTGCGCAGGCGGGTGATCTCATATTTTGAGATGATGACATACAGCACCTCACTGGGCTCGTCGGTATAGGCGCCGACGCTCGCCCACTCGGTCACACCGCGGCGCAGCCCGCGCAGGATCGCATCCGCCAGCTCGTCCTTGCGCTTGGTGATGATCTTGACCTCGACGTTGATATTCTGAAAATGAAAGTGGTCGAGTGCAAAAGAGCTGAGGAACGTGGAGATCATGGAATAAATCACGACGCGAAGGTCGAACAGCATGGCATAGGCGACGAACTGGACCGCGTTGACGACGATATAGAGCTGTCCGACGCCGGTCTCCCGTTTGCCCATCGCCATCATCAGACCGATGATATCAAGCCCACCGCTCGACGAGCCGCAGCGCAGCACCAGACCCAGTACCGAGCCGGTGATCAGGCTGCCCACGATCACGCTGCCGAGCATGTCATCCGGCAGCAGCGGCTTGACCGGGACGATCGCGAGAAAAAGCGTTGAAAACGTAACCGCGATGATCGTCTTGACGAGTGTTCTGCGCCGCATCCGTTTCCAGGCGTACAGGAAGATCGGGATATTGAACACATAATAGAGCAGACCCGCGATATCAAAGTTGACGGCAATGCCGAGATACTCGACCAGCAGAGTGCGGATCAGCTGGCAAATACCCATCAGCCCTCCGGCATAGATCCCGACCGGGACGATAAACATGTTCATGCCGATGGCGTAGACAAATTCCAGCACGATGGTATAGAGCGTAATGAGGGTCTCGTGTGCCCACTCGTGCTTTTCCAGATACTCTCTTATCATGTCGTACCCTCTAGCAGTAAAATGCCGCTCAGGAAAAGCGAGCGGCATTTTTTGATCGGATTCTTCTGTTACTTGGCAGCCTTGGCCAGCTCGCACAGAGCGGTGAAAGCGGCCGGATCGTGGATCGCGGTCTCGGAGAGCATCTTGCGGTTCATATCGACACCCGCGAGCTTGAGGCCGTGCATGAAGGTGGAGTAGTTCATGCCGTTGAGCTTGCAGCCGGCGCTGATACGGGTGATCCACAGCGAACGGAAATCTCTCTTCTTCTGCTTGCGTCCAACATATGCGTAACGGCCGGACTTCATGACCTGCTCGTTCGCCATCTTGAAATGACGGGACTTGTTGCCCCAGTAACCCTTTGCCAAGCCAAGCACCTTGCTTCTGTGCTTGCGGGTCATCATTGCGCCTTTAACTCTTGCCATTTGTATATCCTCCTATTTACACTTGCAGCCCTTATTTGTAAGGGATCATTTTTTTGATGGTCGCGGCATTGGTCACGTCGGCATAGGTCTCGGACCGCAGACGGCGGCAGCGCTTCGTATCTTTCTTGGTGAGGATATGGCTCTTGTAAGCGTGCGCACGCTTAACTTTACCGGTCTTGGTGAGATTGAATCTCTTTTTGGCACCACTGTGCGTCTTCAGTTTAGGCATGACTATTTCTCCTTTTCTGATTCAAACAGGAAAAACCTGCTGTTTTACAATGTTGCTGTGCGGATCATTCCTCCGCGGCTTTTTCGGCCTCCGCCACCGGCTCGGCAGCCGGGGTCTCGGTCTTGGGGGCTTTGGGCTTTCCGGGCTTCTTCGGCGCGGTCTGCGGCTTGGGCGAGAGGAACATCGACATATTGCGGCCTTCAAGCTTGGGCGCCTTGTCCATGTTCGCGATGTCGGCGCATTTGGCCGCGAAGTCACGCAGGATGACGCCGCCGATCTCGGTGTGCGCCATCTCTCTGCCGCGGAAGCGGACGGAAACCTTCAGCCGGTTGCCCTCGGAGAGGAACTTCTGGCCGTTCTTCAGCTTGGTGTTGAAGTCGTTGGTGTCGATGCTCGGAGACATGCGGATCTCCTTGATCTCGATCACACGCTGGTTCTTTTTCGCTTCCTTTTCCTTCTTGGTCTGCTCGAAGCGATACTTGCCGTAATCCATGATCTTGCAGACCGGCGGATTGGAGCCGGGCGCGATCTTGACGAGATCGTATTCCTGCTCGGTCGCGATACGCAGCGCTTCCTCAGCCGACATGATGCCAAGCTGTTCGCCGTCAGCTCCGATCAGGCGCACTTCCTTGTCGCGGATCTCTTCGTTGATCTGATGATCTGTGTTAGCGATTGTAGCCCACCTCCATAGTAGCGGAAACATAAAAAAATACGGATGCACAGCATCCGCACCACAACACAGCATACGCCCCCTGCGGGGTTTTTATGCCTTATTGACCGCGCCCGGCCAGACTGCCGGCGGGTGAGGTGGGCGGAAAGCCGTACCTGCTTTGTTTTTAAGCGGGATTACTATATCAGCTTTCCGCACTCCTGTCAAGCATCTTTTTCTCTTTTTTCTTCTGAAAAAGTGCGGCGCCGGGAGGTCCTCCCGGCGCCGGTTCTGCGCAAACGGACTTATCCGTTCTCCTGCTCCTGCGCGATCGCAAGCTTGACAATGCGCGAGGTGCCGAGACGCTCGGCTCCCAGCGCGATAAAGTCCTCGGCGTCCTGCAGCGACGAGATGCCGCCCGCGGCCTTGACCTTGACGCGCGCGGGGCAGTTTTCACGCATCAGCTTGACGTCCTCGCGCGTGGCTCCGCCGGTGGAGAAGCCGGTGGAGGTCTTGATGAAATCGGCGCCGCTGTCGGAAACGATACGGCAGAGCTGCAGCTTCTCCTCCTCGGTGAGCAGGCAGCACTCGATGATGACCTTCAGGATCTTGCCCTCTGTCGCCTTGCGGACGGCGACGATATCCTTGGCGACCTCATTCCAAGCGGCGTCCTTGACCATGGAGAGATTGACGACCATGTCGATCTCGTCCGCGCCGTTCTTCACGGCGTCAGCCGCCTCGAAGGCCTTGGCGGCGGTGGTCATATATCCGTTCGGAAAGCCGATGACCGTGCAGATCGCGAGCCTGTCGCCGACATAGCGCTTGGCTCCCGCTACATGGCAGGGCGGAATGCACACGCTGGCGCAATGGTAGCGGATCGCCTGGTCGCAGAGAGTGCGGATCTCCTCCGCACGGCAATCGACGCGCAGCAGTGTATGATCGCATTTCGTTAAGATGTCGCTGATATCCATAAAACAGTTCTCCTTTGGTTTTAGTGCTTATATTATAAACGAACGGGGCGGCATATTCAAGGGGCTGTGCCGAATAGATTGGAAACAGAACTTTCTATCACCGAAAAGAGGACAACAGCCATGGATCTATGCTCATCGGATAACGAGGTCATTCTCTGCGGGACCTGTCTGGCGGAGGCGGTCTATTCTCACGCGGCGCGGTCGCAGTCCTTCTATACCCTCCCCCTGCTCGTGCGGCGGCTGTCCGGAACGGCCGACACTGTAAATGTCACGATACGCGAATCGATGATCGGTGCGGCGGAAAAGGGCGCACGGCTGTGCGTCACGGGCGAGGTGCGCACCTTCAACAACCGCAGCGGTGAATGGCCGCGTCTCGTGGTATCGGTCTTTGCACGCACGCTCGAGCTGACAGAGGAAGCGGACGACAACCGCGTGAGGCTGCGCGGCACGCTCTGCAAAAGGGCGAATCTGCGCACAACGCCGATGGGGCGGGATATCTGCGATCTGATCCTTGCGGTCAACCGGCGCTATGGACGCTCGGATTATCTGCCGTGCATCTGCTGGGGGCTGAAAGCGCGTGAGGCAGCGCTCTGGGAGGTCGGAACGCATCTTGCGCTCGAAGGACGCATCCAGAGCCGCCGTTATACCAAGCTGACCGAAAATGGAAGTGAAGAGCGCACCGCCTATGAGATCTCCGCCGCACAGATCGAGCCGATCGAATTATCCTGAACCCCCGGCGTATTCTGATGTGGCTGTATTCCGGCCGCAGCGCTCGGATCCGCAGGTCTTTTAGGATATTCCCATACCGCGGCGATCGAAAAAAAAGAGCTTTTGCCGAAAGCCTTGACGGCGCGGGAATGGGGCATTATCTTGGGATGGCACGGGTCTTTTCCCCCGGGGCAAAGACCATGCCATTCTTCTTCTGAGGTGATGCTTTTGAAATCGCGCGCGCTCCTTCTCTCTCTTGCCTTGCTCTTCACTCTCGCCGCAAATCTGAATCTCGTCTGCCGTGTCGGAGTAAATGGGAATTGGGACGGGACTGTCTATTCCCTCGGTGACGCCCGTCGGGCGGAACTGGCCGCGGCTGCGGCCGCGGAGGAGATCCTTCCGCGGCGGGCCCGGATGCCGGAGATCGAGCATCGTGTTTCTCTCTCCTTCCGCCCGCCCTGCGGCGCCAGCCGTCAGCTGAGTGCGCGTATCCTCGCTGAGGTGCCCGGCGTTTCTCCGCTCTATGCCGTCCGCGCCGCGGGGCGCTCCTTCGGCGTTGTGGCCGACCGGGACAAGCTTGAGGAGCGACTGCGTGCAGCGCTCTATGTCTCGATGCCCCGCAAGGCCGTTCGCGCCGAATATGACGAAGGAATCGAGCTTGTCCCCGTCTACGGCCGCAGCGGGAGCGCCGTCTCCCCTTCCGAGATGGCACGCGCCGTTTCCGGCGTTGTGCCGGCGGTGTTCCTAGACGCGGAGGGAAAACGGATCGCCGGATAAAAAACTGTCTCGGGTCACAAGACCCGAGACAGTTTTTATTTCAGAGGAGTTTTTCGATCTCGCTCTCGCCGATAACGGCGACGCCGCTCGCGAGAAGCGCCTCGGCCGCGATGCCGTTTCCCGCTATAAGCGTCCCGGTAAAGCTGCCGTCATAGATGCTGCCGCAGCCGCAGGAGGGGCTGCGTTCCTTCAGGAGTGCGCTTTGGCATTGGAACCTCTCGCACAGCCTGCAGGCGATCCGCGCGCCGGCGCGGTAGGCCGCGGTCACGTCCGCTCCCGTACGGCTTACGACGTGCTCGCCTCTCCGCTCGCTCGCTGTGCGCGGCACGCCGAGTCCTCCTGCCGTTTCGGGACAGACGGGAAGAAGGAAATAGCGCTCGTGCAGCGCAACGAGCACCTCCTCCGGCAGACGGTTGCTGCCGCCGGAATACTTGCAGTTTGCGCCGAGCAGGCAGGCGCTGATGAGCAGGCGTTCCTTTCTCATCGCATATTCATGCCCATCACGGCCCCGCAGATGCCGCCCACAACGTGCGTCAGCTGCGAGACGTTATCCGCCAGCACCACGCCGTCGACGACCTCCTTGCCGACATACAGTGCGAGCACGAGCAGCAGCGTGATCGGCACACAGCCGTCCTTCATCCCCGCAAGGGAGGACATGACGATCATCATGAACACGATCCCCGAGGCGCCGAGCAGCGCCGTGTGCGGGAAAAACAGCCACTGGATCAGCCCCGAGACGAGCGCCGTCACGGCGATCGCCCACAGGAGGCTCCGGCTGCCGTATTTTTCCTCGAGCGGCGGGCCGACGACCAGGATCAGCATCATGTTGCCTATGTAATGGGCATAGCTGCTGTGCCCGAGGACGTGGAAGAAGAAGCGCGGATAGGTGAAAATGTCGGCAAGCGACGAGCGGTAGACGCTGAAATACCTGGCCGTCGTCGCGCCCTTCGTCATCATACCGAGGATCAGCGCCAGAAGCGAGAGCAGCGCGAAGCTCAGCACGACCGGGGAATTATACTGCAGTCTGATCCCGCGTTTCATGTGCCCTCCGCCGCGTCGAGCGCGGCCCGGTAAGCCTCTTCCGTGCGCGGATCGAAGCAGACCATGCGCACCTCGTCGATCTCGCCGTGGTCGGCAAGGTACTCCCGGATCGCCGTGATCGCGATTCTCGCCGCGCGGTCAAGCGGGAAATGGTACACCCCCGTCGAGATCGACGGGAACGCAACGCTTCGGCAGCCGTTTTCGGACGCAAGCCGCAGGCAGGAGAGATAGCACGAGCGCAGGAGCGCGTCCTCGCCGCCATTGCCGCCGCGCCAGATCGGGCCGGGCGTGTGGATCACGTATTTTGCCGCGAGGTCATAGCCGCGGGTGATCTTCGCCTCGCCCGTGCGGCAGCCGCCGAGCGTGCGACATTCGGCGAGCAGACGCGGCCCCGCGGCGCGGTGGATCGCGCCGTCCACGCCGCCGCCGCCAAGCAGCGAGCAGTTGGCTGCGTTCACGATCGCGTCAGTCCTCTCACGGGTGATGTCCCCGCGGACAACAGATACTCTTTCCATCTTCAGCCTCTCAGTTCCATGTTGATCGTGCCGTCGGGCGCGCTGAGGAGGATCTCCTTCGTGCCCTCGCCGTGGCGGTCGATGATCCGCTGGGCCAGGACGTCCTCGACCTGCTTCTGGATCAGGCGGCGCAGATTGCGCGCGCCGTAGGTGACGCTGTACGCTTCCTTGACGAGATAATCAAGCAGGCTCTCGTCCCAGGAGAAGGCGACGTTGCGCTGTGCGAGGACCTCTTTTACTTCGCCGAGCATCAGTTCGGCGATCGCGCGGAAGTTCTCCTCCGTGAGCTGGTTGAAGCAGACGACCTCGTCGACGCGGTTGATGAACTCGGGACGGAGGAACTCATTGAGCGCCTTCATCGTACGCTCGCGGGTCATGTCGCTCAGGCTCCCGCCGAAGCCGACGCTGCCGGATTTGCTGCTGCTGCCGGCGTTCGTCGTCATAATGATGATCGTATTTTCAAAGTTGACCGTGCGCCCCTGGGCGTCGGTGATGCGCCCGTCGTCGAGGATCTGGAGCAGGATATTCATGACGTCCGGGTGCGCCTTTTCGATCTCGTCAAAGAGGACGACGCTGTAAGGCTTGCGGCGGATCTTCTCGGTGAGCTGTCCGGCCTCGTCATAGCCGACATAGCCCGGAGGCGAGCCAATGATGCGCGAGACCGAGAATTTTTCCATGAACTCGGACATGTCAAGACGGATCAGCGATTCGGGCGAATCGAACATATCCTCCGCCAGACGCTTGACAAGCTCGGTCTTGCCCACGCCCGTGCCGCCGACAAAAATAAAGCTGACCGGCTTGCGCTTGACCTGCAGCCCTACACGGCTGCGCTTGATCGCGGCGCAAACGGCATTGACCGCCTCGTCCTGGCCGACGATATGCTTTTTAAGGCGCTCGTCGAGGCTGGCAAGCCGCTCGAACTCGTCCTCCCGGATCGAGGAGGCGGGGATCTTGGTCCAAAGCTCGATAATGCGGGCGAGATTATCCGCCGTCAGCGCAGGGCGCGTGTTCTTCAGCGTCTCGATCTCCTGCTCGAGCTGCATCTCGCGGCTGCGCAGCTCGGCGATGCGCGCGTAACGCTTGTCAAGCTGCTCTTCCGTGAGCGTCTGCACAGCCTGGGCGCCGTCTGACATCAGCGCGTCGCGCTCAAAGCGGATGTTCTCGAGGTCGCGCTCGGCGGCCATGCGGCGGTTGATGCCCTCGTCCTTGAGGTTGACGTCCGAGCAGGCCTCGTCGATGAGGTCGATGGCCTTGTCGGGGAGGAAGCGGTCGGTGATGTACCTCTCGCTCATCACGACGGCCTGGCGGCACATCTCGTCGGAGATCGTCACGCCGTGATAGTCCTCGTAATAGTGCGCGATGCCCTTGAGGATGGCGATGCTGTCCTCGATGGACGGCTCGTTCACCGTGACGGGCTGGAAGCGGCGCTCAAGCGCGCTGTCCTTTTCGATATGCTTGCGGTATTCGGCAAAGGTCGTCGCACCGATGACCTGGATCTCGCCGCGGCTGAGCGCGGGCTTGAGGATATTGGCTGCGTTCATGCTGCCCTCGGCGTCGCCCGCGCCGACGATATTGTGCACCTCGTCGATGACGAGGATGATGTTGCCCTGGCGGCGGATCTCCTCGATCAGGCCCTTCATGCGGCTTTCAAACTGGCCGCGGAACTGGGTCCCGGCGACAAGAGCCGTGAGATCGAGCAGGAAGACCTGCTTGCCCTTGAGCTTATCCGGCACCGCGCCGTCCGCGATCCGCTGGGCAAGGCCCTCGGCGATCGCCGTCTTGCCGACGCCGGGCTCGCCGATCAGACAGGGGTTGTTCTTCTGGCGGCGGTTGAGGATCTGGATCACGCGCTCGAGCTCCTCGGCACGGCCGATCATGGTGTCAAGCTTGCCCTCGGCGGCGCGGCGCGTGAGGTCGATGCAGTAATTGTCAAGGAACTTATGCTTGCCGCGCGGGGCGTCCTTGGGCTCGCTCTTCTGCGCGCCGGGCGCCGCGCCGTCCTTGCCGTCCTGCTTCGGGCCGCCGAAGAGACGGTTGAGGAAGGGGAAGGTCGCGGTCTTGCCGTCGTCATCCTCCTGTCCCTCGTCGTCGGTGGGGAGCAGCTCCTCCGCGCCGGAGAGCGCGTTCATCATGTCGCCGGAGATACTGTCGAGATCCTCGTCGGAGATGCCCATCTTTTCAATGACGTCGTCCACGGGCTTGATGTGCAGCTCCCGCGCACACTTCAGGCAGAGTCCTTCATTTTTTGTCTGTCCGTTTTCGATTTTGGTGATGAAAACCACTGCAACGTTTTTACCGCAGCGGGAACACATCGTAGGTTGCATACGATCCCTCCTTGGGAATAAGAAATAGCAGGAAGCCCCTTACATGAGGCCGTTGGTCAGGAAGCGGAAGGTCAGAAAGAAGCGCGCAAGCGTCGTCCCGTCAAGGGTCTTTTTGCCGATCACGAGCCCTAAAAAGCTCAGCACCCAGCAAAGCAGCACACAGTAGATGATGCCCTTGACAAAGCCGAGCACCGCGCCCCCGATCTCGTCGAGATTTTCCATGTTCGGCATTCTAAATGACAGATTGAAGAGGTTTCCGAGTGCCGTGATAAAGATCAAAATGATCAAAAACGCCAGTGCGAGCCCGCCCTCAAAGGTCACGACATCGCACAGCACGTCCACCGCCGCGTCTGTCATGTCCTCGCCCTTGCTCTCGGAGAGCTCCACCGCGCGGGAGGCCATCTCGTCGGCGCGGTCGGCATAAAGTCCGACCTCACTCATGCACTCATAGGCATAATCATAGCGCAGCGAGGGATCTTCGGCGAGGATATCGTCAAGGGATTTATCGCTCTCGCCGTAGCCGAGACGGTCGAGCACACGCTCGCGCGTCTCCGTCGCGCTCAGATACCCGCTCGCAAACGGGCGCAGTGCGGGAATGACCTCGCCGGAATAGGCGGCAGAGAGCATTTTCGCGCTGAAAAGCGAAATGACGATGACCAGCAGCGCGGCGATGCTGCCGATCAGTCCTTTTTTATATCCGCCCCAGGTACACAGGGCGATGATCGTAATGAGGACAATATCAATGATCAGCTTCATATGTAGTCCTTTCCTGCGCCGCGGCCTTTTCCGCTGCGTCGCCGTTCGTTTCGTAGTGGAGATTATACCATATAAATATGAACAAATATATGAAATAATCTTAGATTTTGCCTGCGGCAGAGCGTCTATGCGTCCGCCATCATCTCTCCCACCGCGCCGTCATACCAGATGCGGTTGAGATACAGCCCCTGCGGCGGCATCGTCGGGCCGGTGAGTCGGCGGTCGCCGCGCTCCAGAAGCGCGGGAATCTCGTCAGGCGAGAGTTTTCCGTAAGAGGCATAAACCATCGTGCCGACCATGGCGCGCGCCATGTTGTAGAGGAAGCCGTCGGCGCAGACGCGCACGGTAATGAGATCCCCCTCCCGCTCGGCCGAGCACCAGTAGACCGTGCGGACGGTCGTTTTCGTCTCGGTCCCGACGCTGCGCACCGCGGCGAAATCATGCGTGCCCTCGAAGGCGCGCGCCGCGGCGTTCATTCTCTCCACGTCGAGGCGCTGGGGATAAAAGCAGGCGCGCTTTTCGAGAAAGGGATCGCGAAGATTACTGTTGTGTATTTTGTAGATATATTCTTTTTTTATACAGGAGCCGATCGCATTGAAGCTCTCCTCCGCCTCGCAGGCGGCGAGCACGGCGATGTCGGCGGGCAGATAGCTGTTGAGCGCGAGGGGCAGCTTCTCCATCGGGATGCGGCACTCGCTTTTGAAATTGGCGCAGTAGCGCAGCGCGTGCACGCCCGCGTCCGTCCGGCCGCAGCCGGTCACATGGACCTTTTCCCCGCACATTTTCTCGATCGCCCCTTCGAGCGTCTGCTGCACGGTGATCTCGCTTTTCTGCGTCTGCCAGCCGTGGTAGCGGCTGCCGTCATAGGTCAGTCGGATCGCAATGTTCTTCATATTCCGTAGTGCTTCATCACAAACATCCCCGCGAGGAACAGCGCGCCTGTGCCGAGCGCGGCCCAGTCGCGCGCGGCAAAGCGGAGCGTTTTCATGCGGGTGCGTCCCTCGCCGCCGTGATAACAGCGGCTCTCCATCGCCACGGCCAGCTCGTCGGCGCGGCGGAAGGCCGAGACGAAAAGCGGCACGAGGATCGGCAAAAGGGCCTTGGCGCGGTCGATGAGTCTGCCGGTTTCGAAATCGGCGCCTCGCGCCTTCTGGGCCGACATGATCTTGTCGGTCTCCTCGATCAGCGTTGGGATAAAACGCAGCGCCATCGACATCATCAGCGTCATCTCGTGGACAGGCACCTTGATCTTTTTCAGCGGGCTTAAGAGCATCTCCAGCCCGTCCGTAAGCGCGATGGGGCTGGTAGTGTAGGTCAGGAGGAAGGTGCCGGTGATCAGCAGCACGATACGCAAAATCATCTGCACCGAGCGGGCAAGTCCCTCCCAGGTCATGTGCCAGCCGGGGATGATCTCGCGGCCCTCGGTGTAAAAAATGTTCAAAAGCGCGGTCAGCACGATGATAAACAGCATCGGCTTCAAGCCCTTGAAGATGTTTTTCGGCCGGATGTGGGACAGGATCATACACAGCGCGGTCGCAAGCGTCACCGCGGCATAGGACACCCAGCCCTTTGCCTGGAACAGCGCGACGATATACACGATCACCAGGATGAGCTTGGTGCGCGGATCGAGGCGGTGGACGATCGTATTGCCGGGAAAATACTGGCCCAGCGTGATATCCTTCAGCATATCGCCGCCTCCTTTGCCCGGAGTACGGCGCCGAGAAGCTGGCCGTGCGTATAGATCGAGCCCTCCAGCGGAACGCCCGCGTCCTTCAGCGCCATGGCAAGCGCCGTGGCCTGCGGTACGTCAAGACCCATGGCCATGAGCTTTTCCGGCTCGGAAAAAACCTGCTCGGGCGTGCCGTCCATCGCGACGCGGCCGTGATCAAAGGCGATGATGCGCTCGGCGATGCGGGCGGTGTCGTCCATGTTGTGGCTGACGATGATGACCGTCGAGCCGCTCTCGCGGTGGTAGGCGCAGATGTTGTCGAGGATCTGGCGGCAACCCGCAGGATCGAGGCCTGCGGTGGGCTCGTCGAGGATCAGGACACCAGGGCGAAGGGCGATCACCCCGGCTATGGCGATACGGCGCTTCTGACCGCCTGACAGCTCAAGGGGCGAGCGCTCAAAGAGCTCTTCGCCCACCTGGGCGAAACGGGCGGCTTCGCGCACGCGCTGGTCGATCTCGTCGTCCGGGAGCTTCATGTTGCGCGGGCCGAAGGCGATATCGCGGTAGACCGTCTCCTCGAAGAGCTGATACTCCGGATACTGGAAGACGATGCCGACCTCCCATTTGACGTCGCGGCGGGAGAATTTATTTTCGTTGATGTCGCGGCCCCCGACGAGCACCTTGCCCGACGTGGGCTGCAGCAGGGCGTTGAGATGCTGGATAAAGGTCGACTTGCCGGAGCCGGTATGTCCGATGACGCCGACCAGCTGGCCCTGGGGGATCGTGAGGCTGACGTCCTCGATCGCGACTTTTTCAAAAGGAGTTCCCGCGCTGTATACGTGGCGCAGGTTCTCCACCCTAATTTCTGCCATAAGACTGTTCTCCGCTTATTCTTTCTTTGCCGCGGCGATCGCAGCCGCGCAGCGTTTCTCATCCAGTTCATCGAGCGGCACGTCATAGCCGCAGTGGCGCAGCTCGTAGAGGAGCTTGGTCGTCTCCGGGACGGCGAGCCCCTCGCGCGCCATCATCTCGACGTCGGAGAAGATGTCGGAGGGTCTGCCGGCGGCCTTGATATAGCCGTTTGACATGACCACGAGCTTGTCCGCGCCGATGCACTCCTCCATGTGGTGCGTGATGAGCACGACTGTCATGCCGCTCTCCCGGCAGAGGCGTGTGACGGTGGAGATGACCTCGTCGCGGCCGCGCGGATCGAGCATGGCCGTGGGCTCGTCAAGGACGATGATCTTCGGGCGCATGGCGATGACGCCCGCGATCGCGACGCGCTGCTTTTGTCCGCCGGAGAGCAGGTGCGGGGCATGGGTGCGGTATTCGTACATGCCGACCTGCTTCAAGGCCTCGTCCACGCGCTCGCGGATCTCCGCGCTCGGCACGCCGAGGTTTTCCGGGGCGAAGGCCACGTCGTCCTCAACCACGTTGGCGACAAGCTGGTTGTCCGGGTTCTGGAAGACCATGCCGACGCGGCGGCGGATCTCAAAAACCTTGTCCTCCTCGCGACTGTCGATCCCGTCGACAATGACGCTGCCGGAATCGGGCGTGAGGATCGCGTTCATATGCTTGGCAAGCGTGGATTTGCCGCTGCCGTTATGGCCGAGGACGGCGACGAAGCTGCCCTCGTCGATCTCGAGATCCACCCCGCAGAGGCTTTCCAGTTCGTCCCCCGGATAGGTGAAATGCACTTGTTTGAAGCTGATGATGCTCATATCGGTTTTGTCCCGTCTTATCGTTTTTGCGGGAGGGGCAAGCCCCTCCCCTACTTTTGTCCCGTCTTATCGTTTTTGCGGGAGGGGCAAGCCCCTCCCCTACTGGGGAATTATTTTATTCGGCGCTCCAACGGCATGTCGCGCCGCAGGGCAGGACGAGCCCGGTGTCAGTGACCGGGAGCCCTAGCTCGCGGCTGTCGGAGCGGCCGCCGTATTTTTTGGTAAAGATGCTCTCCGTCACATAGCTCAAAACCGAGGGAGAGAGCCCGGTGGTATACGAATTGATGATCACGAACAGCGGATCGTCCGACAGCACGCCCGCACAGAGCGAGACGAAGGGCCAGAGATCCTTTTCGAGCTTCCACACCTCGCCCCCCGGACCGCGCCCGTAGGACGGCGGGTCCATGATGATCGCGTCGTATTTGTGTCCGCGGCGGATCTCCCGCTCGACGAATTTGGCGCAGTCGTCCACGATCCAGCGGATCGGCGCGTCGGAAAGGCCGGAGGCTGCGGCGTTTTCCCTGCCCCAGGCGACCATGCCCTTGGCCGCGTCGACATGGCAGACGCTCGCCCCCGCCTTGGCGCAGGCGAGGGTGGCCGCGCCGGTGTAGCCGAAGAGATTGAGGACGCTGATGGGGCGGTCGGCACGACGGATCTGCTCCATCGCCCAGTCCCAGTTGCAGGCCTGCTCGGGGAAGATGCCGGTGTGCTTGAAGTTCATGGGGCGGACGTTGAAGGTCAGTTCGCCGTAATGGATCTGCCAGCTTTCGGGCAGGGCGGACTTGTCCCAGCTGCCGCCGCCGGACTCGCTGCGCTGATAGCGGCCGTCGCGCACGTTCCAGTGCGGGTTGCGGCGCGGCGTTTCCCAGATGGCCTGGGGATCCGGGCGCACGAGGTAGTATTTGCCCCAGCGCTCGAGCTTTTCACCCTTGGAGCAGTCGATCAGCTCAAAATCTTTCCACTTGTCCGAGACGTACATAAGCCCTTCCTCTGTCTGTAAAGCATAATATTCCAATATAATTCATGATATTTTACCACTAATGCCCTCTTCGGTCAAGGGCGAGGAGGGTCGAAGAAAGGTCTGGGAGCGATACCTCCGGCGCTTGCTTTTCCCCGCGGCGTCGATTAAAATGATGGATAGGAAACGGAGGGGCCGCATATGCGAAAAATCGATCTTTACAGTTGGGACAGGCGGGAGATCTATGAGTTCTTCTCTCCCCTCGCCCAGCCCTGGTACAGCGTGGGCTTTCATCTGGACGTAGGCGGGCTTTACCGCCATGTCAAGACAAAGGGGCTGCCGTTCTATTACGCGATGTGTTATCTCGTGACGCAGGCCGTGAATGAGACGGAGGCCTTTTTGTATACGCTCCGCGGCGGCGAGGTGTTCCTGCTCGACCGGCGGGAGCCGAGCTTTACCGTAAGGCGCGCGGGCGAGAAGTATTTCCGCATCGTGACGATGCCCTGCCGCGGCAGTCTCACAGAGTTCTGCCGGGAGGCTGTGGAGCGCGAGAAGGCGCAGGAGGCTTTTATTGACCCGGAGAGCGAGAGCGACGCGCTCGTCTATCTCTCCTGTCTGCCGTGGGTGGATCTCACGGCGCTGACGAATGAGCGCGGCGACGACCGTGGCGACGCGATCCCGCGCATCGCGTGGGGAAAGTTTGTCGAGGAGGGCGGACGGCTGACGCTGGGGATGTCCGTCGAGGTCAACCACCGCTTTGTCGACGGGGCGGACATCGGCGCCTTTGCAAAGCGGCTGGAGGAAAAAATCGCGGAGTTGTCGTAAAACGAAAAAAGCGGCTGAGGATGGTTCCTCAGCCGCTTTTGTTGATTTATCTGAGCTTCATGCACGCGTCATACGCGCTGTGGACCGCGTCGGCGATCGTGCCGCTGGAGACGGCGTCGCCCACGCAGACGAGGTTTTCGATCTTCCCCTTCAGCTCATCGAGAAGCGGGTGGACAGGCCGGACGCCGAGCGAGAGCACCACGCTGTCCGCCGGGAGGCGGACAAGGGCGTGCGTCTTTTTGTCGATGGCGACGGCGCAGTCCGGCTCGATGGCAAGCAGCTGCATGCCGGGGCGGAACTGCGTGCCGGCGGGCACGAGCCGCTCCATCTCGTCGTCGACAAGCTGGAACCAGGTACCCGGCGCGATTTCGTCCGCCATTTCGATGACGGTGACGCGGTTGCCCGTTTCGTTTAGGATCTCCGCGGTCTCCAATCCGGTCATGCCGCTGCCTGCGACGACGACGTTCTGATCGCGCAGGACGGTACGGCGATGGATGATCTCCGGCGGGGTGTAGACGTTGGCCGCGTCCGCGCCGCGGATGGACCTGGGTCGGACCGGCTCGCCGCCTGTGGCGAGGATGACCGCCCAGGGCTGCAGGGCAAGGACGCTGTCTGCCGTGGCCTCGACGCCGAAATGCAGTGCGACGCCGAGCGCGCGCAGCGAGGCAAGGCGGTCCTCGACGCACCAGAGGAGCTTTCCCTTCAGGTTGCAGGCCGCTGCGGTCTTGACCTGGCCGCCGGGCTCGTCCGAGCGCTCGAAGAGCTCGACACGAAAGCCGCGTCGCGCCATTGTCTCCGCCGCCGCGAGGCCCGCGATGCCGCCGCCGACGACCGCGACAAGACGGCCGTTTCCGTCCTGGGGCGGGTTTTCGTACGCCCGCTCCTGCCCCACGCCGGGATTGAGCGCGCACTCGCCGCTCTTGCCCACCTTGGCGTTGGTCATGAACGAGGAGATGCAGTGCAGGCAGCCGATGCAGCGACGGATCTGCTCCGCGTGGCCGCTCTCGACCTTTTCGACCCAGTGCGGATCGCAGATAAAGCTGCGCGCCGAGCCGATGAAATCCTGGTATCCCTCTTCCAGCTGCCGCTCCGCCTGTTCGGGGGAGCGGATAAAGTTGACCGCAATGACCGGGATCGTTACGACGCTTTTGATCTCCTTTGCGAGGTAGGCGCGCCAGCCCGGCTCATAGGAGGTGGGCTCGAGCCAGCGGTTGTAGACGTCATAGCAGGCGCAGGTGACGTTGATTGCGTCGACGCCGAGTTCTTCAAGACGTTTGGCGATCTTTTTCCCGGTTTCGAGATCGTAGCCCTTGCCGCTCTTTCCGACGGCGGCATACATCTCATCGACCGTCAGACGCACGATGAGCGGATAGTCCCGTCCGCAGCGCGCGCGGATGCCCTCGATGATCTCGCGCAGGAAGCGCAGACGCCCCTCAAAATCGCCGCCGTACTCGTCGGTGCGGAGGTTGGTGTTGGGGCTTAAAAACTGTTGGATCAGATAGCCGTGGCCGCCGTGGAGCTCCACCGCGTCGACGCCCGCCTTTTGACAGCGCTCGGCCGCGTCGACAAAGTCCCGGATGAGATGCTTGATCTCGCGCCGGCTCATCGCGTGGATGCGCGTCGCGCCGTGGGCGGAGAGCTCGCAGTTTGACGGGCTCTGCACCGACATGCAGATCTTTTTCTCCTCCAGCCCCAGGAGCAGCGGCGTGCAGCGGAAGAGCGCGTCCAGCACGCGCGGGAAGCGCTTGACGATCGGGATGATGACGGGCAGGGTGTTGATCGAGCTGGCATAGCCCTGACGTCCCGGGTGGTGCAGCTGAAGGCACAGCTTTGCGCCATGGGCGTGGATGCGCTCGGCAAAGACGCGCATGGGCTCGATATTCTCGTCCCGGCTCATCGAAAGCTGGGTAAAGGTTGAGGCGGCGCCCATGTCGTTGACGCGGCAGATGCCCGGGATGATCAGCCCCACGCCTCCCTTGGCACGCTCTTCATAATAATCCATCAGTTTCTCGGTGGGGCAGCCGTCGGTCCGGCCGAGGCTCATCTCCGCCGCCGTCATGACCGTGCGGTTCCTCACGGTCATGGTCCCGATCTTCATCGGGCTGAGCAACATATCATACGCCATGGATCCTGTCCTTTATCTCTTCACGTGCCTTCGCGGCCTTTTCCTCGATCTCGCCGCGGACCTTCTCCGCCCTTTCCTCGAGTTCCCCGACCACCTCGCGGTTCTTCTCGCGGATCTGCGAGCCCAGCTCGCGCCCGTGCTCGACAGCAGCGGCGGCGTCGGCGTGGAGGCGGTTGTGATACTGCGAAAGCTTTTGCTTGAAGCGCTCGAGCTTGGCCTTTTCCATGTTCAGATACACGGTCTTGACCGGGGGCAGCGCACCCATCAGCACCTTGGACAGTCCGAAGAGGCCGCAGGGCGAGACACGCTCGGCTCCCTTCTCGATGCCCTTGACCATTTTCTTTGCGACGGTGGAAGGCTTTTGCACCGGGAAGGGCTTTTCGAATTCGACGGCGTTGGCCACCTTGAAGAAGTTGGTGTCCGTGGCGACCGGGTAGAGGCAGGTGATCTGCAGATTGTCCGGCTTTTCCATCCTGATTGCCTGCTGGAAGCCGTTGAGCGCGAATTTGGACGAGGAATAGATCGCATAGCCCGGCATGGCCATTTCCCCGATCGCGCTGACGGTGTAGGCCAGGATGCCCGCGCGGCCGTTTAGGTGCGCGATATATTTCGCATAGGTGTAGATCGGTGAGATCGTGTTCGTGCGGAACATTGCGTCGATCCGATCCCAGTCGGTATAGTTGAATTCCTCATAATACGGGAAGCCCGCGTTGGCATAGAAAATGTCGATTTTTCCAAACAGTTCCTCGGCCTTTCGGAAGAGCGCGTCCACGCCCGCCTGGGTGCTGATGTCGCAGGGCCAGGCTGTGACGTTGTCGGCAAAATACTTGATGTTGTCGACATGTCTTGCAACGGCCAGGATGCGGTTGCCCTTCCCCTGGGCCAGGAGCTTTAAAACCTCAAAGCCGATGCCGGAGCTTGCGCCCGTGAGAACGATCGTTTTGTTGTCTATCATCTCTCCCACCGCCTTTATAGCGATAGGTAAGCATTTGAT
>DJYJ01000047.1 GCA_002450075.1 Clostridiales bacterium UBA6981 | reverse complement strand
ACACATCATTGTAAACCCTACACTCCCTCGCAGTTCCTTCTTTTTTGAGGAATTGACAAGCCGCGCGGCACTTTTATATAATAAAACATTATTACTGAATGAAAAAAGGAGGAAGAGCCCATGGAGGCGAGACTCGATCGCATCCCCCGCGGCGACGTGCTGCAATACCTGCGCTATCGCGGCGGCGAGCTGGGCGGGGAGAGCCTTGCGGAGCTTGACCGCTGTGAGACGCTGCTGCTGCAAACGGCGCGCCCGCGCCTTGTCTGGCGGCTCTTTTCTCTTCAAGAGGACGGGACGCTCGCGGGAACGGATTACCGCCCGGGAGGCGAGGATATCCGCGCGTTTCTCTCCGACTGCGACAGCGTGGTTTTGCTCGCCGCGACGCTCGGCGCGGAGGCGGAGGCGCTGATCCGCCGCGCGGCGGGACGGGACATGGCCGAGGCCGTGATCCTTGACGCCGCGGGCAGCGCGGCCATTGAGCGCGTCTGCGACAACTACTGCGCCGACCTCGCCGCCGCGCTGGCTCCCCGCTATCTGACCGACCGCTTCTCTCCCGGCTACGGGGACATGCCCCTTTCCGACCAGCGCGCGCTCTTCCGTGTGCTGGACGTCAGCCGCCGCATCGGCGTTACGCTGTCGGAGAGTGCGCTGATGATCCCGCAAAAGAGCGTCACCGCGCTCATCGGCGTCTCGGACCGGCCGCAGCCAAAGCGTGCGGGAGGCTGCGAGAGCTGCGGCATGCGGGAGGACTGCGCCTATCGAAAGGAGGGCAAACGCTGTGGACAAAGCTGAAATCATTTTGCTCGACGGCGGCATGGGCACCATGCTCCAGGCGGCCGGACTGCCGCTCGGGGAGCTTCCGGAGCTCTGGAACGTCACGCAGCCGGAAACCGTCTCCGCCGTGCAGCGGCGCTATGCCGGGGCAGGTTCGAAGGTGCTGTATACCAACACCTTCGGCGCCAACCGCTATAAGGCCGCGGGCTGCGGATACGGCGTGGGAGAGCTCGTCGCGGCGGGCGTGCGCTGCGCGCGCAGCGCGGCCGAGGGCTTTGACGGCGTCCGGGTGGCGCTGGACATCGGCCCGACGGGGCGCCTGCTCGAGCCGCTGGGCGACCTTTCGTTTGAGGAGGCCTACGACGTCTTCCGCGAGATCGTCACCGCCGGCGTTGCGGCCGGGGCGGATCTCATTGTGATCGAGACGATGAGTGATCTCGGCGAAATGCGCGCCGCTGTCCTCGCCGCAAAGGAGAACTGCGAGCTTCCCGTCTGGGCGACGATGACCTTTGAGGCGACGGGACGCACCTTCCTGGGCGTGACGGTCGGCGCGATGGCGCTGACGCTCACCGGCCTTGGCGTGGACGCGCTGGGCTTCAACTGCAGCCTCGGGCCGAAGGAGCTGCTCCCGCTGGTGGAGGAGCTGCGCAGATGGACGGAGCTTCCTCTGATTCTAAAGCCGAACGCCGGTCTGCCCGACCCGGCCACCGGAGACTATCATATCACACCCGCGGAATTTGCCGCGGAGCTGTCCAAGGCGCCGGAAAAGGGCGTTACGATTCTCGGCGGCTGCTGCGGCACGACGCCGGCGTTCATCCGCGCCACGGCCGAGGCGCTCTCCTGCACCCGTCCCGCGGCGCGGAGCGAAACGACCTGCCGCGGCGTCTGCGGCAGCACGGCTGCCGTCGCGCTCGATGGCGTGCGTGTGATCGGCGAGTGCATCAATCCCACCGGCAAAAAGCGCTTTCAGCAGGCGCTGCGGGAGGGGGATATCGACTATATCGTCGCGCGCGGCATCGAACAGCAGGACGCCGGCGCGGACATTCTGGACGTCAACGTGGGTCTGCCCGGCCTCGATGAGCCGGCGCTGATGCGACGCACCGTCAGGGCGCTGCAGGCCGCCGTCGATCTGCCGCTGCAGATCGACTCGTCCGACCCCCGCGCCATCGAGGCCGGGCTGCGCGCCTATTGCGGCAAGGCCATCGTCAACTCGGTCAACGGAAAAAAAGAGGTGCTCGACGCGATCCTGCCGCTGTGCAAAAAATACGGCGCCGCCGTCGTCGGGCTTTGCATGGATGAAAACGGCATCCCCCAGGACTGGCAGGGGCGCGTCGCGATCGCGAAACGGATCCTGGACGCGGCGCTTGCCTGCGGTATCCCCAAGGAGGACGTGCTGATCGACTGCCTGACGCTGACGGTCTCCGCCCAGCAGGAGCAGGCCGCCGAGACACTGCGCGCCGTGCGCGCGGTGAAGGAGGAGCTGGGGCTGCACACGGTGCTCGGCGTGAGCAACATCTCCTTCGGGCTGCCCGCGCGGGAGAACATCACCGCGAGCTTCCTGACCCAGGCGATGTACGCCGGGCTCGACCTGCCGATCGTCAACCCCAACCAGAGTGCCGTGATGGACGCGATCGCGTCCTTCCGCGTGCTCTCCGGCGAGGATCGGGACAGCGAGGCCTATATCCGCCGCTTTGCAAACGCCGCGGCTGACGCCGCGCCCGCCGCAAAGAGCGGCGCGGAGATGACCCTCGACGAGGCGATCCTGCGCGGACTCGGTGCCGAGACCGCCGCGCTGACGGAGAAAGCCCTTGCGGAGATGGACGAGCTTGCGGTCGTCGACCGGCTGCTGATCCCCGCGCTCGACCGTGTGGGCGAGCGCTATGAAAAGGGCGAGCTCTTCCTGCCCCAGCTGATGAAGGCGGCTGGCGCTGCCTGCGCGGGCTTTGAGGTGATCAAGACGCGCATCGCCAAGCGCGGCGGCGCGAGCGTCTCCAGGGGCAAGATCATCCTGGCCACCGTCCGGGGCGACATCCACGACATCGGCAAGAACATCGTGCGCGTCGTGCTGGAGAACTACGGCTATACGGTCATCGACCTCGGACGCGACGTGCCGCCCCAGACCGTGGTCGAGACCGCCGTGCGGGAAAACGTCAGGCTTGTCGGCCTCTCGGCGCTGATGACGACCACCGTGACGAGCATGGCCGAGACGATCGCCGCGCTGCGAAAAAGCGGCCACGACTGCAAGATCATGGTCGGCGGCGCGGTGCTGACGGAGGAATACGCCGCCGAGATCGGCGCGGACTATTACGCCAAAGACGCCAAGCAGGGCGCGGATATCGCAAAGAAGGTGCTGGGATGAAGGAGATCCGATCGTTTATACGCGAAAACGGCGTGCTGCTCTTCGATGGCGGCATGGGGACCTATTACGCCTCGCGCAACAGGACGAGCCACCGCGACTGCGAGTGGGCGAATCTCAGCGCCCCCGGTGAGATCGAGGCGATCCACCGCGCCTATCTCGAGGTGGGCTGCCGGGCGATCAAGACGAATACTTACGGCGCCAACCGCCAGAATTTCCCGCCGCAGGACTGCGCCGCCATCCTGCGCGAGGGCTGGCTGATCGCCCGCCGCGCCGCGGGCGAGGACGCCTATGTCTTTGCCGACATCGGGCCGATCGACGCGCGCGACGACACCGACCTTTTGGAGGAATACCACTTCATCGTCGATCAGTTTCTCGCGCTCGGCGCGCGGCATTTTCTCTTTGAGACCATCGGGACGGACCTCTACCTCCACGAGATCGCCGCGCACATCAAGGCCGCGGACCCCGAGGCCTTTGTGCTCGTCTCCTTTGCCGCGCAGCCCGACGGCTTCACGCGCGACGGCCGCCTGATCGGCGAGCTGTGCCGCGCCGCGGCGGCGGACGCCTATATCGACGCCGTGGGGCTCAACTGCGTCTCCGGCGGACGCCAGATGGTCGAGCTCATGGGAAAGATCGGCCCGATCGACGGCCTTTTCTCCGTGATGCCGAACGCCGGCTATCCCACCGTGCGCGGCAACCGCACCTATTACGACGGCGAGCCGGGCTATTTTGCCTCTCAGACGGCGATCCTGCACGCCCGCGGCGCCCAGATCCTCGGCGGCTGCTGCGGCACGACGCCGGAGCATATGGCTGCCGCGGCAAAGGCGCTGCGCGCCCCGGCCCCCGCGCTCGTGGATTATCCGGCGCAGAAGCGCGAGCGGGAGCGGGCCGCGCTGCGGCACGACCCGTTCTGGGACGCGCTCTGCGACAGCGCGCGAAAGCCCTTTGCCGTCGAGCTTGACCCGCCCGAGGGCGCGAAGGTGGACGGCTTTATGAAGGGCGCGCGCACGCTGCGCGACGGCGGCGCGGACGTGATCACCGTGGCCGACTGCCCGATCGCGCGGGCGCGCATGGATTCAAGCCTTATGGTCTGCAAGATCAAGCGCGAGCTCGGCGTGAACGTCATGCCGCACCTCACCTGCCGCGACCGCAACCTCAACGCCACCCAGGCGCTGCTGCTGGGTCTCTGCGCCGAGGACGTGAACAACGTCCTCCTCGTCACCGGCGACCCGGTCCCGGCGGCCAGCCGCGACGAGGTCAAGAGCGTGTACAACTTCAACTCGCGCAAGCTCATCAAGTTTGTCGACAGCATGAACAGGGCCGTGCTGCCCGCCCCGTTCCATATCTTTGCCGCGCTGAACGTCAACGCGCGCAATTTTGCCATCCAGCTGGATCTGGCACGGCAGAAGGAGGAAAACGGCGCCGACGGCTTTTTGACCCAGCCCGTCTTTACCGACGAGGCGCTCGAAAACCTCAAACTGGCGCGCAAGACATTGAAAGGGAAGATCCTCGGCGGCATCCTGCCGATCGTCAGCCAGCGCAACGCCCTGTTCATCAACAGCGAGATCGCGGGCATCCGCGTGGACGAGGAGACGATCGCACGCTATGAAAACGCCGACCGCGCGCGGGGCGAGGAGCTTGCCGTCGAGATCTCGTCGAAGCTGGCCCGCCGCATGGCGCCGTACGTGGACGGCTATTTCCTCATCACGCCCTTCTCCCGCACCGAGCTGGTGGCGCGCATCATGGAGCGCATCCGCGCGGACGCGGCGGAATGAGCCGGACGAATAAAAAAGGAAGCACATCCTGTCGGATGCGCTTCCTTTTTTGCTTCTCATCGGAAGAGGAAAATCGCGGCGATAAGACCGATCAGCATGCCGATCCCCGTCTTGATCACGAGTCCCTTGAGGGCGGCGGATTCCTTTTCCACGCGCTCCTTTACCTGGCGGTATTCCATTTTCATCCTATTTGTCCCCCTCCATTTCCAGGATTTTGCGGAACTGGGTCTCATACAGCTCGCGGTAGACGCCGCCCGCGTCCAACAGCTCCTCATGCGTGCCGCTCTCCGCGATCACGCCGTCCTTGACGACCAGGATGCGGTCGGCCTTCAAAATCGTCGAGAGGCGATGGGCGATGACGATGCTCGTCCGCCCCTCCATCAGCGCCTCGAGTGCCTCCTGGATCGCGTTTTCGGTGATCGAGTCGAGCGCGCTCGTCGCCTCGTCGAGGATCAGGATCTTCGGATCCTTCAAAATCACGCGCGCGATCGAGAGCCGCTGCTTCTCCCCGCCGGAGAGCTTCAGGCCGCGGTTACCCACGACGGTTTCATAACCCTCGGGCTGGTTGGCAATGAAGTCCGAAAGGTTCGCGATATAGCAGGCCGCGTCGAGCTCCTCCTGGGTCGCGTCCTCCTTGGCATAGAGCAGGTTGTCCCGGATCGTGCCGTTGAAGAGATAGCTGTCCTGGGTCACGACACCGATCTGAGAGCGCAGATACGTAAGATCAAAGTCGCGCACGTCCACGCCTGCCACGGTCACGCGCCCGCCGAGCACGTCGTACAGACGCGGGATCAGGTTCACCACCGTCGACTTGCCGGAGCCGGAGGGGCCGACGATCGCGTACATCTTCCCGCCGGGGACGGTGAAATCGATGTCCCGCAGCAGCTCCTTTTCTGAGTCATAGGAAAAGCGCACGTGCTCATAGACGATGTCGGCGTCCGTCACGTCGGGCTTCTTGCCGTTTTCGGGCGACTGGATCGGATTGGGCATGTCGAAGTATTCAAAAATGCGCGTGAAGAGCGCGAGCGAGCGCGTAAAGTCCACATGGATGTTCAAAAGGCTCTCCACCGGGCGGTAGAGCCGGTTGATCAGCGAGACCGTGGCCGTGATCGTACCGACGGTCAGCCCTGCGTCTGCCTGGGAGATGATGAGATAGCCGCCCGCAAAGTAGATCAGCAGCGGGCCGAGCTGGGTGAACATGCCCATCACGACGCGGAACCACCGGCCGCTGTTCTGTTCTTTGAGCGCCAGCTGCGTGACCTCCTCGTTCACATCGACAAAGCGCTCGTATTCCTTCTGCTCGCGGGTAAAGAGCTTGACGAGCAGCGAGCCGGAGACGGAGAGCGTCTCGTTGATGAGCTGGTTCATCTCGTCGTTCTTGGCCTGGGAATCGGTCAGAAGCTGATAACGCCGCTTGCCCACGCTTTTCGTCGGCAGGATCAGCAGCGGGATGACCACGATACCCACGATGGCCAGCTTCCAGCTCATCGTAAAGAGCGCGACGAGCGTCGTCACGACCGTGGCGATATTCGACACGATGCTCGACAGCGTCCCGGAGATCACGCTGCTGACGCCGGAGATGTCGGTGTTCATGCGCGTGATGATGTCGCCCTGCTTTTCCGAGGTGAAGAACGCGTGCGGCATGTGCTGGAGATGGTCGTACATCTGGTTCTTCATGTCGAAGATGATGCGCTGGGAGATCCAGGCGTTGATATAGCTCTCGAGCACCGAGATCACCTGGGAGGCCGTCAGCGTGACGAAGGCCATGATAAGCAGCTGCACGAGCAGGCGCATGTTTTTGCCCACGAGCGCCTCGTCGACGATACGGCCGGTGATGATGCTCGGCAGCAGGCCGACCACAGCCGAGAGCAAAATCGTCACGAACACCAGCAGGAACTGCAGAGAGTAGGGCTTGAGATACCCGAGGATCCGCCCCAGCAGCGCGCCGTTTACCTTCGGCATGTTCTTTTTCTCTTCCTCGGTCAGAAAACCGCGGGGGCCGAGCCCCCTACCGGGTCCGGGCATAGGCTATTTCTCCTTTCTCTGCCTTTTTTCTTGATTTTATCCCTCGAAAAGTTTGCCGTCAATGGTTTTTCCTGTCAGCGCCGCACTGTCCCGCCTATCGGACTGTGCCCGGCCCGGACGCGCTTGAAGCGGCAAAAGCGCCTTTGTATAATGAAAAGCGGCAAAGGCGCCCTTGCGCGCGCCCTCCCGCTGCGGTAAAATGATCCCATCGAATACAGACAGGGAGCACGCCATGGCTACGATCATCAACATCAACGACTTTTCCGCCCCGGAGCTGGACGTCTATGCCCGTCTCACGGAAAACCAGCTTGTCTGCCGCCGCGACCCGGCCCAGGGGCTTTTCATCGCCGAGAGCCCCGTCGTCATCGAGCGTGCGCTCGGCGGCGGCTGCGAGCCGGTCTCTTTTCTCATGGAGACAAAGCACGTCGCCGGCAAGGGCGCGGCGCTCATCGCCCGCTGCCCCGGCATTCCGGTCTATGCCGCGCCGGAGGAGGTGCTCTGCGCGCTCACGGGCTTTCATCTCACGCGCGGGATGCTCTGCGCGATGCGGCGGCCCGCGCTGCCTTCGGTAGAAGAGGTATGCCGCGGCGCGAGAAGAATCGCCGTGCTCGAGAACGTGATGAACCCGACGAACATCGGCGCGATCTTCCGCTCGGCTGCGGCGCTGGGGATGGACGCGGTGCTGCTCACGGACGAGGGCAGCGACCCGCTCTACCGCCGCGCGATCCGCGTGAGCATGGGCACGGTCTTTCAGCTGCCCTGGACCTATTTTCCGGCGGGGGAGAGCTGGACGCAGACGCTGCACGCCCTGGGCTTCCGCACGGCGGCCATGGCGCTGCGGGAGGACTCGCTGCGCCTGGACGCGCCCGCGCTGCGCGCCTGCGAAAAGCTCGCCGTCGTGCTGGGGACCGAGGGCGACGGCCTTGCCTCCGGCACGATCGCGGACTGTGACTATACGGTCATGATCCCGATGGCGCACGGGGTCGACTCGCTCAATGTCGCCGCGGCGAGCGCCGTGGCCTTCTGGGAGCTGGGAAAGCGATGAACTATCATGCCATCTACGACACAGAGGCGCCGGCGTTCCTCCTGCGCCTTGCCGAAACGACGCCGATGCGGCGGCTGAGGCAGGTGGGGATGAACTGCGGCTGCGAATACACGGCCTTTCCGCGCTTTCGCTCGCTTGCGCGCTATACGCGCTTCGAGCACAGCCTCGGCGCGGCGCTGATCGTCTGGCGCTTTACCGCCGACGCGGCCCAGAGCGTGAGCGCCCTTTTGCACGATATCGCGACGCCGCCCTTTGCCCACGTCGTGGACTTCCTGCGCGGCGACTATCTCGACCAGACCGCGACCGAGTCCGGCACGGCCGACATCATCCGCGCAAGCGAGGAGATCGGCGCGATCCTCTCCTCGCTCGGCCTCACGGCGGCGGACGTCGAGGACTATCACCGCTATCCCATCGCGGACAACGACGCGCCGCGCCTCTCGGCCGACCGGCTCGAATACACGGTGGGCAACGCCTTCAACTTCTCCCTCGCCCCGGCGGAGGAGCTTGCGGCGCTTTTTGCGGACATCGCGCCGGGAAGGAACGAATACGGCGAGGAGGAGCTCTGCTTCCGCACGCCGGAGAAGGCGGCGCGCTTTGCCGACCTCGCCCTTGCCTGCTCGCGGATCTACGTCTCCGACGCCGACCGCTATGCGATGCAGATCCTCGCCGAGCTGCTGCAGGGCGCGCTCGCCGCCGGAGTTCTGACGGCGGACGACCTGCGCTCGACGGAAGAGGAGCTGCTGGGCAAGCTCTGCAAAGACAAAGACTTTGCCGCGCGCTGGCGGGATTTTTGCGCCTTGAGCCGGATCGAGCGCGCGCAAAAGCCGGACGGGCGGGACGGCTGGCGGCTCATCCGGGCGAAGAAGCGCCGGATCGATGCGTACGTCGCCGGCCGCGGGCGCGTCAGCGCGCTCGACCCGGAGCGGGGAGCGGCGATTGCGGCCTTTTTATCAGAGGACTTTGACTATTACGTGCGAGGGGAGTGAGCGAAACATGGAAGATCTGCTCCGCGGGCTCAACGACGCCCAGCGCGAGGCCGTCACGACGACCGAGGGCTTCGTGCGCGTGATCGCGGGCGCGGGCTCGGGCAAGACGCGCGCGCTGACGCGGCGCTTTGCCTATCTCGTGAATGAAATGGGCATCCTGCCGGGCAATATCCTGTGCGTGACCTTTACCAACAAGGCCGCCAGCGAGATGCGCCGCCGCATCCACAACCTCACCGGCGACAACGACACCGGCTATATCAACACCTTCCACGGCTTCTGCGTCTCGGTCCTGCAGGAGGACAGCCACGCCGTTTCCTACCCCAAGCGCTTTCTCGTGCTGGACAACTCCGACGTCGATTCGATGCTGCGCATCATCTATGAGGAGCGGGACCTGAGTCTGCGGGACATGAGCTTTTCCGCCGCGCGGGACATGATCGAGATCGAAAAGCTCAAAAACCGCCCGGAATACTACCTTGACCTGATCCGTCTCTCACTCGACGAGCTGAAGGAAAAATACGACAAGGCCGACACCGCGCGCGATATCATCTTCTACGGCTATCTGTGGCAGGAGAAGAAGTGCTTCGCGCTCGACTATAACGATCTGATCGTCTTCACGCTCTACATTTTCTCGCAGAACGCGGAAATCCGTCTCAAATGGCAGAAGCGGCTCGAATACATCATGATCGACGAGTTCCAGGACATCGACGAGCCGCAGTACCGGCTGATGCAGGCGCTGTGCGGCTATCACAAAAACCTTTTCATCGTCGGCGACCCCGACCAGACCATCTATACCTGGCGCGGGGCGAACGTGCGGTATCTGCTCGATTTTGACAGGGAATACCCCTCCACGCGCACGATCCTGATGATGCGCAACTACCGCTCCACGCCCCAGATCCTCACGGCGGCGAACGCGCTGATCGACAAGAACGCCGCGCGCATGAAAAAGGATCTCATCCCGACGCTGCCCGGCGGCGGCACGGTGCTGTGCCACTATGCCGAAAACAGCGAGGCGGAGGCGAAGTGGATCCTCTCGGAGATCCGCGCGCTGGAGGAAAAGGGCGTCGCGCTGCGGGATATCGCGGTGCTCTACCGCGCGCACTATGTCACGCGCAGCTTAGAGGAGGTTTTTCTCAAGGAAAAGCTGCCCTATACGATCTACAGCGGCGTCCAGTTTTTCGACCGCATGGAGATCAAGGACGCGCTCTCTTATCTGCGCATGCTCTGCTACCGCGACGATCTGAGCTTCCTGCGCACGGCCAACGCGCCCAAGCGCAACCTCGGCCAGCGCCGCATGGCCTTTCTGCGCGAATACGCGGATCAGAACGGCTGCACGCTCTATGAGGCGCTGCGGCGCACGCGCGAGGACGAGATCTTCCGCGGCACGAAGGCGGGGCAGTATATCTCGCTGATCGAATACTACACCACGCTTGCCGATACCCGCCCGGTATCGGAGCTGCTCGCCGCGATCTTGAACGAGAGCGGCTATGAGGCCATGCTGCGCACCGAGGGCTCGCAGGAACGGCTCGACAACCTCGCTGAGCTCAAGCAGTCGATCTATGAATACGAAACGAGCTGCGGCGAGGAGTGCACGCTCGAGCACTATCTCAAGCACGTTGCCCTCTTCACCAACGCCGACACCGCCGAGGCGCCCGACAAGGTCAAGCTGATGACCGTCCACAGCGCCAAGGGGCTGGAGTTCCCGTACGTGTTCCTCTGCGCGATGAACGAGGGCGTCTTCCCCGGCCGCAAGACCGTGACGCTGCCCGGCATGGAGGAGGAGCGGCGCCTTGCCTTCGTGGCCGTGACGCGCGCGGAGAAGCGGCTCTATCTCTCCGAGAGCGCGGGACGCAGCTTTGACGGCGCGCCGAAATACCCCTCGCGCTTCCTGCTGGACATCGGGGAGGAGAATCTCGAATATACAAAGCCGCCTCGTGCCGACCTGATCGCGGACGCGCGGGAGTATATCGCCCACAGCGAGCGCTTCCTGCCAGAAAAAGCGGCGGAAAACGCCTTCCCCGTCGGCACGCGCGTGAAGCACGCGATCCTGGGAGAGGGCACGGTCGAGGAGCTCGACCTCGAGCGCGGCGCCTATGTCATTCGCTTCGACTGTATGGAGACGTGCCGCGCGATCTCCTTCAAGGCGAAGCTGGAAAAAGTGGAAGGATAACGTTATAATACATTAGATAGATATTTTTCCAATCAAAGGAGGCTACAGACATGGGACGACGCATTGTGCGGAGATCTGCGCGAAGAAGAGGCAGAAGGTCTTTCAAGAAAGATATGCGCGCAGTGTTTATATTGTTTGCCGTATCTGTAATAGGCAGCATATCCGGAGGGGTAGGAACCGTATCCGCGAGTAAAAATGTAAAAACCGGGGCAGCCAACAACACGAATGTATTGCCGTGGCTTGCCTTAATGGTATTGTGTGTTTTGCTCGGGATCGTTGTGATATATCTTTATCGAAAGAGATACACAGATCGCGCGGAGAGAATAAACGGATCCATCAGACGCTATCTGGAACTGTATAATGAAGTGCGTTCAACGTCTGACGTTGCCACGTATATACGTGCAATGGAAGAGATGAACCATTTGGGGAAGAGTATAATAAATCGTACGGAGGAACTTCCGAACTGGGCTAAATCAGACTTAATGGTAATTACGCCGGAACAAAAGAACGCAAAAAACAACTTTCAGTGGTGGCTTAGGGATGTTATTGACCGCGCGAAAACCGAGGCGGTGAAAAACTGCAAGGGAATCTATAAAAACAGCAATAATGGAAGAGAGAGGACATATTGGGATTTTATCAACAACATTTATGTAGGCAGCAAGTTTTTTGATAGTGAAACTGTAGATGCCGCAAATGCTGCGGCCTTGGCGGTGTACAGAGCCAGCGGATCGTTCTTTACGCCGAGAGCGCCTTTCGTTTTGGAAACCTCTGATCGGCCAACAGGGGAAGTAAAGAAGGGCCTGGAAAGCCAACTTCTGTCTGTAGATTCGATGGACGGAAGAGAGTTTGAACGTTTTTGTGCGATGCTTCTCCAAAAGAACGGATTCACAAAAGTTCAACTTACTCAGGCGAGCGGGGATCAAGGCGTAGATATCTTGGCTGAAAAGGGTGGTGTCCAATATGCCATCCAATGCAAATGCTATTCATCAGACTTGGGAAACACGCCGGTTCAAGAAGTTAATGCTGGCCGGATGATTTATGGTCGGCATGTTGGCGTTGTCATGACCAACCGTTACTTCACGCGAGGGGCCAAGGAAGCAGCAGCACAAACAAATGTCTTGCTATGGGATAGGGATACGATGAAAGATTTCATGCGCAACATATAAAACCCTTGAAATTTCAGCAAAAACCGCCGGCCGGGACGCGCGTTCGCCCCGGCCGGCAGTCTCTTAGGATTTCTTAAATGCGCCCCCAAAGCCTTGAAATCCGCTCTTGATGCGTGGTATATATGACACGCAGCCTTCCGTAACGTGTTGCTTGCAACACCCCGCCCGGCCTCAAAAGACCCCGCGGGTCTCGGAAGGTGAGCATGAAAACGGAACAGGAGGTTCCTTATGATTCGTACGAAGAAGTTTTTCAGCGTCCTGCTGGCGCTGGTGATGGTGCTTGCGCTGCTGCCTGTCGGCGCGGCGCACGCCACCGACGACACGACTCCGACGACCTACACCGTCAGCTTTGACAGTGACGGCGGCAGCGCCGTCGAAGAGCAGAAGGTGGCCGCTGGTGAAAAAGCGACAGAGCCCGAAGACCCCACCAAGGAAGGCTACACTTTCGACTACTGGCAGACGGAAGAGGGCACCGAGTTTGATTTCAATTCGGCTATCAACGCCGACATCACGCTCAAGGCCATCTGGAAGGCGCAGACCGTGACCTATACCGTGGCCTTTGACAGCGACGGCGGCAGCGCCGTCGAGGCCCAGACCGTGACCGCCGGCGGCACGGCGACGAAGCCCGCCGACCCCACGAAGGAAGGCTTCACCTTCGATTCCTGGCTGAAGGAAGATGAGACCGCGTTCGATTTCAATTCGGCCATTACTGCCAACATCACGCTCAAGGCCAAGTGGACCGCGCAGGAAGCGCCGGCGGAGGCGGACAGCTTCACCGTCACGTTTGCGGCCGGCGAGGGCACCGGCAGCATGGCGGAGGTCAAGGTGGAAAAGGGCAAGAAGCTTACGCTCCCCGAAAACGGCTTTACCGCGCCGATCGCCAAGGAATTTGACAAGTGGGATCTCGGCAAGCCGGGCGAGCAGGTGGACATCACTGCCGACACCACCGTCACGGCGATCTGGAAATGGCAGAGCTTTACCGTGACCTTTGACAGCGACGGCGGCAGCGCCGTCGAAGCCCAGGAGGTGATCCGCGGCCACCAGGCGACGAAGCCCGCCGACCCCACGAAGGAAGGCTTCACCTTTGACTCCTGGCAGACGCCGGACGGCAAGAAGTTTGACTTCGGCTCTCCCGTCGATTCCGACATCAAGCTCAAGGCCAAGTGGACCGAGAAAAAGCCCGACACCTTTACCGTCAGCTTTGAGACGAACGGCGGCTCCGCCGTGGAAAAGCAGACCGTGGAAAAAGGCAAAACGGCCGCCAACCCCACCGCTCCCACCAAGAAGGGCTATTCCTTCTCCGGCTGGTACAGCGACAAGGATCTCAAGACGGCCTATGACTTCACCTCCGCCGTGAGTGCGGACGTGACGCTCTATGCCAAGTGGACGGAGATCAAGTACACCGTCTCCGCCGGCGCCAACGGCTACTACACGCTCAAGAGCAACAAGACCGTTTCGATCACCGTCAAGCGCAGCGAGGCGGACGACACCTGTCTCAACCACTTCTCCTCCGTCGAGATCGACGGCAAGACGCTGACCAAGGATACCGATTACACGGTCAAGAGCGGCAGCACGGTCGTCTCCTTCAAGCCCGAGACGCTCGAAAAGCTGGCCAAGGGCGGCCACACCGTCACCGTCAACTTTGACGACGGCAAGGCCGAGACCAAGCTGACCATCTATGCCGAGGGCCACAGCCCCAAGACCGGCGACGAGAACAACCTCGCCCTGTGGGGCGCGCTGGCTGCGGTTTGCGTGCTCGGCGCGGCAGGCGGGCTGATCCTTCTCACGAAGAAAAAGCGCACCGATAAATAAGAAAAAACAAAAAATCCGGACCGACAGGTCCGGATTTTTTATTGGGCTCAATGCCTGCCCTTATAGGTCAGCCACGCGGGGACGGGGACGTTGTAGTGCATCACGAAATCGGCCAGCCTGTCGCCCTTTTTGCGCGTGGAGAAAAAGGCGAAGATCTGCATCGTGATGAGATACGCGACCCAGGCGGAGAAAAGGCCGATCAGCGCCGCGGCGATCACGTCGCTGGGGAAGTGGGCCATGAGGTAGTTGCGCGCAAACATCATCACCAGCACGACGCCCACCGCCGGCCAGACCCAGCGCCGCCCGCGCATGAAGCAAATGGCGCCCATGCCGGCCGCGGCGGCGGTGACGTGGCCGGAGGGGAAGGAAAAGCCGTCCTCGGCAGGCGAGCCGATCGCCCGCCACCAGTCGCGGTATACCGCGAGCGTCTCGAACGGTCTCGGCCGGGCGACCCAGTCCTTGAGCAGGATGTTGGTGATCAACGCGCCGCAGCACACGGCGCCGAAGATGCACACGCCGAGCGGCCGCGTCCGGGCAAAGCACATCAACCCGATCGAGAGCAGGAAGAAGAGGATGCCCTTTTCCCCCAGCAGCGTGATGAGCTTGCAAAGCGGCGTAAGCAGACCGCCCGCGTGCTCGGCAAAGGTGTGCATCAGGCTCAGTATCCCCAGATCGATGCCCGAAAAGGCGTCCATCAGCCACGAGGCCGCCGCTGTCATTTCCATATCCGTCTATCCTCCGAAACGAAGCTTTTCGATGTTTCTGTTACTATATCATATTCAAAGAAAAGATACAATCGAACAGGAAAAACTTTTCGCCGCGCTGCTCTCGCCTCCCCCCGTTGGGGGAGGTGCTTGAGCGAAGCAAAACCGGAAGAGGGCGCTGTCTCTTCGCACGGTCCCTCTATCGCCCCTTCGGGGCACTTCCCCCAAGGGGGGGGAAGCAAGGACCTCAAAGGCGTCGCTTCCGCCTTGCCACCGGAGGAGCGCTATGCTATAATGGCGTCAAACGTCAGAAAAAGGGAGAATCTGCCATGATCTATGATGAAATCGGCGCGCTTGTCGCCTACGGTCTGGAAAAGGGACTGATCGAGGAGGCGGACGCCGTCTGGGCGCGCAACCGGCTGCTGGATATCCTCTCGCTCGACGCCTATGAGCCGGCGGACGAGAAGGCGGGCGAAACGCTGGAGGAGATCTTAACGGCCATCCTCGACGACGCCGCGGCGCGCGGCGTCATCGACGGCGGCATCACGAGCCGCGACCTGCTGGACACGCGCCTCATGGGCGTGCTGACGCCGCGTCCCTCCCAGGTGATCGGACGTTTCCGCGCGCTTTACGCCGAGGATCCCAAGGCTGCGACCGACTGGTATTATGCTCTCAGCTGCGACACGGACTATATCCGCCGCTACCGCATCGCGAAGGACCGAAAGTGGAAGGCCGAGACCGAATACGGCGAGCTTGACGTCACGATCAACCTCTCCAAGCCCGAAAAGGACCCGCGCGCGATCGCCGCGGCACGCAGCGCCAAGCCCTCCGGCTACCCCAAGTGTCAGCTCTGCCGCGAGGCCGAGGGCTATGCCGGCCGCGCCGATTATCCCGCGCGCGAAAACCACCGGCTGATCCCGATCAAGCTCGCGGGCGAGGACTGGTTTTTGCAGTATTCCCCCTATGTCTACTATAACGAGCACTGCATCGCGCTCTGCGCCGAGCACCGCCCGATGAAGATCGACCGCGCGGCCTTCCGCCGCCTGCTCGATTTCGTCACGCTCTTCCCGCATTATTTCATCGGCTCAAACGCCGATCTGCCGATCGTCGGCGGCTCGATCCTCAGCCACGACCACTTCCAGGGCGGCAACTATGAGTTTGCCATGGCCCGCGCCGAGGTGGAGACAAAGCTGTCCTTCCCCGGCTTTGACGACGTCAGGGCGGGCATCGTCCGCTGGCCGATGAGCGTCATCCGCCTCACCTGCGCCGACCGCGAACGGCTCGAGGAGCTGGCCGACCGGATCCTGCTCGCCTGGCGCGGCTACACGGACGAGAGTGTCTCGATCTATGCCGAGACCGACGGCGAGGCGCACAACACCATCACGCCGATCGCCCGCCGCCGCGGCGAGGATTACGAGCTCGACCTCGTGCTGCGCAACAACCTCACGACCGAGGAGCACCCCCTGGGTCTTTTCCACCCGCACGCCGAGCTGCACCACATCAAGAAGGAGAACATCGGCCTGATCGAGGTGATGGGTCTGGCCGTGCTGCCCGCGCGCTTAAAGGACGAGCTGGGCGAGCTTAGTCGCCGTCTGGCAAACGGCGAGGATCTTATGGCCTCGCCGCTGACCGGGAAGCACGCCCCCTGGGCGGAGGAGCTGAAGAAGCGCCACCTCTTCACCCCCGACAACGCCGAGGAGATCGTGAAGAAAGAGGTCGGCGAGGTGTTCAAGACCGTGCTCGAGCACGCGGGCGTGTTCAAGCGCGACGAAGAAGGCAGGGCGGCCTTCCTCCGCTTCGCCGAAAGCGTGAAATAAGAGAAACGGGAGTGCCTGTCGGTGCTCCCATTTTAGTTTCTGGTTTCTAGTTTCTAGTTTCTAGCAAAAACGTTCTCCCGTCCTCCAGGAACTAATATCCCAGGAGTGGGACCGAGCCGTCGTCGCTGTCCTTGGTGATGGAGCGGATCACAGCCTCATAGCTGTAAGTCTCGTTCACCTGAACGGTGAAGCGGTCGCCCACGCGCTTGCCCAGCACCTGCTGGCCGAAGGGCGACTCCTTGCTGATCAGTCCCTTGCGCGGGTCGCAGCGCACGGTCGTCACGACGCGGACCACGTCGGTCTCGTCATCCTCGGGCATATAGATCTCCACCAGGTCGAACAGCCCCACCTCGTCCGCGCCGGAGCGGTCGGAGATCACATGGGCGGACTTGATCATGCCCTCAAGATAGCGCATGCGGCTCATGTTCTCGCGCTGGGCCTGCTTGGCGGCCTTGTATTCGTAATTTTCGCTCAGGTCGCCGAAGGCGCGGGTGCGCTTGACCTCCTCCAATATCTCCGGATGCAGCTTGAGCCGGCGATAGTCCAGCTCCTCCTGCATTTTTTTGATGTCCTCACGTGTCAGATCGTCGTGCATGTCTGCTCCTTTTTACAGATCGACGCTCACGGCGCCGAGCCCGTTTTTATCAAATTCGTCGAGATATTCGTCCATGCGGCTTTGCAGCTCGGTATAATCCTCCGGCTCGCTCTCCTCCAGCCCGAGATCGCGCCGCGCCAGCTCCTCGGCCAGAATGTCGAAGAACACCGCGTCCTCATAGTCGGCGATCGCCTCGTGGATGCCGCCCTCGGTATAGGCCTTCGAGGGGAAGACGTGCCCCTGCCAGTTCTGGGAGAGGCTGCGCATGCCGTTGCGCGCGCAGAGCGCAAACAGCTTTTCCTGCAGCAGGTCATAATCCTCGAACCGGTCGTTGCCGCGGCCGGAGTTCAAAATCCAGTTGCCGATGTACACCATATCCAAAAGCCGACGGAATTCCTTGTCGGTCAGTTCAATGTTCACGGTCATCCCTCCTTTGGGTGCTTTGCTTATTATATACTTATTATAGCAAAGTACAAGCAAATTTTCCACTCGGCAGTCACGACGAAAAAACTGCTTGTCATAAAGACCGTAATGCGCTATATTATTAAAACAGCTTTGATTGGGAGAACCATATGGATACAAGACCGATCGGCATCTTCGATTCCGGCCTCGGCGGGCTGACGGCCCTCCGTGCGCTGCAAAAGGAGCTGCCGCATGAAAATATCGTATATTTTGCCGACACGGCGCGCATGCCCTACGGCCCCCGCCCCGCGGAGGAGCTGCGGCGCATGGCGCGGCAGGATCTGGACTTTGTCGCCTCAAAGGGCGTGAAGGCCATCCTTGCCGCCTGCGGCACCGTGTCGTCCACCGCGCCGGACGTGCTGGAGGGCTATGAGACCCGCAGCTTCAACGTGATCTCCGCCACCGTGCGCGAGGCAGCCAGGCACGCCGAAAAGCCCGTCGGCGTGATCGCGACCGCCGCCTCGATCCGCAGCGGCGGCTTTCAGCGCTCGCTTGAGGCGGCCTGCCCCGGCATCGAGGTCGTCCCGGTTGCCTGCCCGGCCTTCGTCCCGCTGATCGAAAGCGGGAAGTACGACGCCGACAACGCCGAGCTGCGCGCGGCCGTGGCGGAATATCTCGCGCCGATCCGCGCGCGCGGCGCCGGCTCGCTGATCCTGGGCTGCACGCACTACGGCCTCATCGAGCAGGCCATCCGCGACTGTCTCGGCGACGGCGTGCTGCTCATCGGCGCGGCCGACTGCGCGGCGCACGAGCTCGCGGACTATCTCCGCGAAAACGACCTCTGCGGCACGGCGGGAGAGGAGCGCTTCTTCACCTCCGGCAGCGCGGAGGAATTTACCGCGCACGCGTCGATCTTCCTCGGCCGCCCGCCGCGGAGCGCGGTGTGCCACGTCCCGGCCATGGAGGTGTGAGAGATGAAGGACGTCGTGATCAGCATCAACAGCATCCACCGTCTCGAGGACAGCGAGCCCGACCGCATCGACTTTACGACCGACGGCAAGTACAGCTATGAGGACGGCACGGGGTATCTCAGCTATATGGAAAGCGAGGTCACCGGCCTGCCCGGCACGCGCACGAGCGTGGAGATCCGCCCCGACGAGGTCATCGTCGACCGCACGGGCAGCATCACCAGCCGCATGGTCTTCCGCCGCGGCGAGAAGAACAGCTTCCAGTATGAGACGCCCTATGGCATGGCAACGCTCGGCATGTCCACCCAGCGCATCCGCCACGACATCGGCGCAAAGGGCGGCAGCGTGGAGATCGACTATGTGCTCGACGTCGAGCACGCGGTCGTCGAGCGCAACCGCTTCTGCCTGAACGTGCGCGAGCAATGAAATTTTAGAATGTTGTTTTGAGACGATGAACCCCGGGTCTTTCGACCCGGGGTTCATTTGCTGAAAGAAGAAAAGTGTCATCCTGAGGAACGGAGTGACGAAGGATCTTTTTCATCGAGGCAAAACCACGGCGTGAAAGATCCTTCGCTGCGCTCAGGATGACAACGTATGTTTTTTGAAATCCGCCCCGGGCCTTTTGCTTGCGGTTTCCGGGGAGACAAAGAGCAAATAGCTCAGAGGTATGGATCAAGAAATCCGTACTTCTCTTCCACCTCTTTTTCAATCACAGAATCCCGATACTCCCGGTTTTTCTTCAAAAACAGCTCGTTCAGATGAACGGAACATCGGAGCCAGGCAGCTTCACACCGATTATGATAGATTCCATATAAGCCGAGCTGCAGACAAACGACAGCGAATACAAGAAGCGCCGTCCAGACGGGATTGACTCGAACCAGGAGAACGATGGCGTAGATCAGGGCAAATGCAGACAAAGGCAATAAGCCGACAAGCCGATAAAGATTTGTAACTCGATAGTACGAGCAGGTGTTGACACTTGTCTTTACGTCGCGAAGCTGATCCAGACTCATCTGGTCAGGCTTCAGCCGAAGCCCCGTTTTCGCGCGGCGACATTTCTGCTTTTCCAAAAGGCGGTGCAGACCATATTCTCCCGCCGAAATCAAGACGATCGCCGTAAAAGTGATCAGTCCGCTGATCCCCCGGGAAAAAGCAAAGACGGCAAGAAAAATCTCCAGAAAGCCGACAGCAAAAAGAAACAAAATCTCCCACAGCGGAGATGAGCAGACAAGGAAGCTGCGGGGAAGAAGATACAGGACATCTTGCTTCTCATCCCATGCAAACGCGGTATTCAGTTGCTTGCTGACGCCGACAATCGATAGCTTCATAGAGCGCCTCCGTCACGCCCTGGTCTTTCGGCCCGGGGTTCGTTTTTATTCGGCTTTCGGGTATTCGCCGCACAGCAGGCGGTAGGGCGGCTCGTCCTCCTCGATGGCCGGGAAGCGACCGACGGGCGGGTTGAAGCGGTTGTCGCGCTTATCGTCGTTACACTCGCTGACCTCGCCGAGCAGCACCGCGCCCGTGCCCACCTCCACGGTAAAATCGTGGTAGAGCCGCCGGGGGATGGAAATGCTCTCCCCGGGACGGAGGCGGATCTGCGTCCCGGCGGGGACGGTGAAGCGCCGCCCGTCGCAGCGGACGGTCACGTCGCTCTCCCGGTCGATCTCCTCGTCCGGCAACGCGCTGTACACGCGGATCAGCACGTTGCCGCCGCCGCGGTTGATGATGTCCTCGGTCTTGACCCAGTGGAAATGGTTGGGCGAATACTGCCCCTCGCGCAGGTACAACAGCTTTTCGGCATAGACCTTGGGGTACTCCCCGCTTCTCTCGCGGCAGCCGTTGCGGATCGTGATGAGCGAAAAGCCGACGCGCTCGAAATCGCCGAGACCGTAGTCCGTGATGTCCCAGCCCAGCGCGCAGTCGCGCACCTCGTCGTATTCATGCCCCTTTTTCCGCCACTCCTCCGGCGTAAAGGAGCAAAACGGCGGGAGATAACAGCGCTCGCGGCGGCAGAATTCCTCCATTTCGCGCAGCGCGCGGTTGATCTCCGAACGCTTCATGCCTCGCCCCTCTGCCTCTTCTTCTTCGCGCAGATGCTCTTGTACATCTGCACCGGCAGCCAGGCCATGAAGAAGCAGCCCACGGCCATCACGGTATAGCAGCCAAAGTACCAGTCGCCGTGGCGCTGGACGAAATACTCGCTGACGCCCGAGACGGCGAGCGCGAGAAACCACCCGATCCAGACCGCCCAGTGGAAGGCCGTCCTTCCGTTGGCGCGCACCGAGCGCACCGACCACGTGATAAGCGCGGAGAGCACGCACACCGCCGCGCCGATCTGGCCGACGCTGATAAAGCCGTTGAAGGGGAAAAAGCTCGAGTCATAGCGCGTGGAGTCGAGGATCATCTCCACCGCGGCGACGAGCAGCATCGCATAGAGCGCGGTGTTGCCGTCGCGCTTCTGCCCGGCCTTCATCGGCTTGCGGCGGCGCTTGAAGAAAAAGCGCAGCGCCAGGAAGAACATGATGCCAAGCAGCAAAAATTCCACGAAGAAGGTGGCAAAGCGGTATTCGACCGCGCCCGAGGACGCCGTTACCGGTGAGGCGAGCGGCAGGTGCTGGAAAAAGGGCGTGCGCACGGTGATCTTGCCGCGGCAGGTGCTGTTGAACAGGGCGCTGAGCCGGATAAAGGCCACGGCCAACACCGCACCTGGCGCAAAGCAGTCCAGCAGCCGGGCGGGATTCTGCGTCAGTCCGGCGAGCTTGACCAGGTACGCCGCCGCCAGCGCGGCCGGCACGACGCCGGCGAGCACATAGCCGCCGGAGGAATAGTTCCCCATCGCCTTGAAGAACGAGCCGTACTGCTCGACGTGGCAGTAATAGTGCAGAAAGCGGCAGAAGAGCACGCTCAGCACAATATCGGCCGCTGTGAACAGCCAGGCCGCCGCGCCGAAGCCGCCGTGCGAGATGTACAGCGCGTAAAAGAGCGCAAAGCAGGCCGCCGCGCCGAGCGCGATGACGAGCGCGCTTTTATACAGGCTCATCGAGCCGATGACAAGGATGGCGCTGTTCATGGCGTCGCCCCCTCTCCGCTGTCCTTTGCCGTGGCAAAGTAGACGATGTCGCTCATGGTCCGCTCGCTGTCCCAGTCGACCCGGTTGAAGGTCGTGCCATTGAAGATCATCGTGGCGGTCTGGCCGCCGTCGAGCGCATAGGCGCTCTCGCAGCCCTTCGCGGCCATATAGGAAGCAAAGGTGTATAGCTGGGCGCGGGTGTTGTAGGGCCCCTGCTCACCGAGCGTGGCGATGAGATAGTGCAGCTTGCCCAGCTGCCCGATGCCGGAGCGGGAATAGATGTTGTTGATCTCGCCGATGGGGTAACTGCCGTAGCTCTCGGCGCTCTTCAGCTCGCCGTTTTCCACCAGGATCGGCCCGAAGGAGAGCGAAAAGACCACGTCGTTTTCCTCGATGAAGCGGCGCACGGACTCGTCGGAGTCCAGCTCGCCCCGATGCGAGAAGACAAGATCGCCGCCTGCCGTAACAAAGCAGGTGTCCAGCGTCTTGCCCGCGTTGCGGTAAAGCTGGCGGGCGTGGACGGTGATGCCGATCTTGCGGAAGGCGTAGAAGTCGCCGTTGAGGGCGATGACGGCGTTGACGTCGCGCGCCATGTCCGAGGCATAGAGCTGCACGTCCGAGCCGTAGCTGTTGTTGGCGATATAGCGGCGGATCTGGGAGCCGTCGGCCACCTTGATCTCGCCGAAGGAGACCGCGGAGTTGCCGAGCGCCTCCTTCCACGCGATCGCGAGGATCGTGTCGTCGCAGTAGTACTTGATCGTGCTGCCGGGCATGAAGGCGATGTCCGGATTCCAGGCCAGGGATTGGCCGCCGAGCAGCGCGGCAGCCGACTCGACCACGGCCTGCACGACCGCGGGATCGTCCGTCTCGCCGAAGCAGGCGGGATCGGGCTTCGGCGCGATCAGCGCGCTCTCGGGGATCGAATAGTGCCGCTCGATATAGGTGAGATCCTCCAGCGCGTGGGCGTGGACGTCGTTGTTGACGAACTGCTCAAAGCGGCCGGAGAGATCCGCCTCGGCTGTGCGGGACGTGCCGGAGGCGCTGGCGGCGGCCGTGCCGGGCGCGCCCTGCGTGGGCGAGGAGGCCGTGGCAAAATCGGGATGGACGTGCCCGGCGACCCACAGGAGCAGCAGCAGACACAGCGCGAAGAGCGCGAGAGCGATCGCGCGATAGGAGAAGGGAAGGGAATTATCCTGCTTGCGTTGCATACGTTCCTCTTCCTCCCTTCATCTCACCGCGCCGCCCGTCAGCGCGCCGTACAGGGCGCTGTCGGGGACGATCAGCCATTCGCCGCCGTCCTTCACAAGACGGATGTTCAGCCCCGTGGCGGCATAGTATTCGTCGGCGCGCGCGAGAGCGGCGTCCAGCGCCGCGGCGTAGGCACGCTCGGTAAAGGACGGGAGATAGCCGCCGTCCTCGGCGTAGATCTCGTCCGCCGGAAGCGCGGCGGCGAGCCGCTCGACCTCTTCTTCGGTGGCGGCGCGGATGTCGTCGCGCATGCGCGAAAGATCGAGCGAGTTGAAGACGACCTGCTGTGTTGCGCCGCTGCGCGTCAGCGCGCAGTCGCCGTACAGCCGCCAGCTCCAGCTCTCTCGCACCGCCTCCATCAGCCGCGCGGCGTCCTCGCTCGCGGGCGTGTCCTCCAGCCCCAGCGTGGCGACGCCGGACAGGCGCGCACAGGCGCGCTCATAGTCGCGCGCGATAAGCGAATCGAAAAATTCCGTCACCGCTGCCTGCGCCTCGGCGCTCGAGGCGCCCTCCTCCGCTGCTGCGCCGGGGGAAGCGGACTTTGCCGCGCGCTCGCCCGGCAGCAGACACACCAGGATCACCGCCGCGCCGAAGAGCACGGCCGCGAGCGCCCAGGGCAGCGAGAGCTTGCCGCGCCGCGCGCGGCGGATCGCCCGCAGGCTGAGCCAGACAGCGCCTGCGAATGTACAAAGTCCCAGCGCGACCGGCCAGAACAGCCCCGGCGCGCGTTCTTCCTCCTCCGGCTGCGGCATGCCGGGCTCGTTCTGCGGCGCGGCTGTCACGGAGGGCTCGGACGGCTCGCCGCCGCTTGCGGTCTCCTGCGGCACGGGGGTGGCCTCGTTCAGCGCGGCGATCGCGGCCTCCTCGGCCTTGCGGCGCTCGGCCTCCCTGCGCGCGGGCGTGGTGTATTCCGTATACGCGATCATCAGATCGCAGTAGTCCTTCAGCAGCTCCCGGCTCGCCTGCTCGTTGACCGAGTCGATGAAGATCACGATGCAGATCGGCTCCTCGGTATAGATGATCGCGCAGTCGTTGAGCGCGACGTGATAGCTGTTCGGGTCGGGCCAGTAGCCGTATTTCTGCGCAATATCATAGTCGTGCTCGCGCGCCTTGAAATATTTGTTCGGCTCGGCCTGCAGCATCTCGTCGATCAGCTTCGGGAAACGCTCGGACTCGGTCGCAAGAAGCTTCAGCGCATAGATCATCTGGCGCGGCGTGAAGAAGTTGTTCTCATAAAACTTTTCCTCCACCGTGTCGGGGTCCTCGCCCATATAGGGCGCCAGGATGTGCCGGTAGGGCTGATAGCCGCCGAGGTAGTCCCACATGCCCTTGGCGATGTCGTTGTTGGAATCCACGATCGTCGCGTGCAGGCAGTATTCGTAGCGATAGCCGCCGATGAAGGTGTCCCAGCCGATCTCGCCGTTATGTACCTTTTCGGTGAAGATCATGTTGATCGGCACCTTGTACATGCTGCCGGAGACCATATACTGGTCGGCGTTGTGATAGTGCTCCTCGCCCGTGACGGTGTTGCACCAGCCGCAGGCGACGGATTCGGGCGCCGCGTTGTGCTCGGAGAGGAATTCGTCGACGATCTCCTCCCAGCTCCGGCCGGCAAAGCGCGCGTCATCCTCTTCGCCCTCGGCCATGGCGGCGGGAGCGAGCGGCAGCAGCAGCGCGAGCATCAGCAGCAAAGCCAGAATCTTTCTCCAGTTTTTCATCATGTCTGTTTCCACCTGAATACAGTAGAATCTCGTTACCGCAGAAAAGCGTCCAGCTCCTCAACGGTCTTGAAATAGCGTTCGCAGTTTTGGCGCATAAAGCTCTCGATCCGGGGGATGTCGTTGGCCCAGCCGACCGCCGCGAAGGGGACGGAGGCGGCGCGCGCCATGTCATAGCCGGGCTTGAGATCGTCGATCATGAGCATCTCCTCCGGCCGCAGCGCATAGCGCCGCATCAGATCCTCCAGCGGGAAGGGATAGGGCTTGCGCTCACGCTCCGGCCGCTCCCAGCCGTAGACGGCGTCGGGCGCCGGCAGACCGTTCGCCGCCCAGTCGCGCAGGATGTTCCGCTCGTGCGAGTGGGACACCACGGCGATCAGCCCGCCCTCGGCGCGCTGGCGCTCCATGATCTCGCGGATCCCCGGATAGGCCGTGGGGACGTGGGTCTCGACATAGTTCAGCCAATAGGCCGTCTCATCGCGGATCGCGTCCTCGTCCATGCCGAACTCGCCCCGGCACATCTCGAGAAAGCCGGGAGAAAAGTTCGCGACAAAATAATGCTCCAGCGAACATGTCCGCCCCGGATAGCGCTCGTCGAGGAACAGCTGGAAGCAGGGGTGGTGGATCGTCGCCGTGCTGTTCACCACGGTGTCGTCGTGGTCAAAAACCAGGCATTTATATTTCATGCGTCTCTCTCTTTATACCAATATTAAATCAATTTATCATACCATTCGGCGCGCCGCGGCGCAAGATGAAAACTTCTTGACTTTTCTTAAGAACTTCTTGACTTTTCTTAAGAAGGGGTATAAAGTATGATTAGTATAACAAATCATACTTTTCACACAGAAAGGAGCCGCTATGAAAGAACCGAAGGGCAAGCTGGCCGCCTCGGCCAAGGTGGGCGAAAAGGGGCAGATCGTCATCCCCAAAGAGATGCGCGACATGTTCTCGATCCGGCCCGGCGACACGATCATCCTCCTGGCGGATGAAAAGCGCGGCATCGCGATCCCGCCCAAGAGCATGTTCAACGCTTTTATCGACAAAGTACACGATCTGATGGAGGGCGGTGAGAACGATGGCTGAGACGGTGCTGGAGATCCGCGGCCTCTGCAAGGAATATCCGGCGTTCCGGCTGAGGGACGTCGGCTTCTCCCTCTCCCGCGGGCGGATCATGGGCTTCATCGGCCGCAACGGCGCGGGCAAGACCACAACGCTCAAGAGCATGCTCAACATCGTCCATCCCTCCGCGGGCGAGGTCAGGTTTTTCGGTCTTGATTTCCCGGCTCACGAACAGGAGATCAAGCGGCGCATTGCCTTCGTCTCCGGCGGCGCGAATTATTACCCCCACAAAAAGCTCTCCGCCATCACGGCCGTAACGCACAGCTTTTACGACAACTGGGACGAGGCGGCCTACCGGCGTTATCTCAAGCTCTTTGCCCTGGACGAGAGCAAAACGCCCAAGGCGCTTTCGGCAGGCATGCAGGTCAAGTACGCGCTCGCCCTCGCGCTCAGCCACCGGGCGGAGCTGCTGATCCTCGACGAGCCGACGAGCGGGCTCGATCCCGTCTCGCGCGACGAGCTGTGCGATGTGTTCCTCACGCTTGCCGACGAGGGCGTGAGCATCCTCTTCTCCACCCATATCACCGAGGATCTCGACAAGTGCGCCGACGACGTGACCTATATACGGAACGGTGAGATCGTCTTTTCCCTGCCGCTCCGGGAGCTGCGGGAGAAATACCGCGCGGTCGCTCTGAGCGCGGAGCAGGCGGAGACCTACCGCAGCCGCCTGATCGGCTGCAAGCGCGCCAAGGAGGGCTTTACCGCGCTCGTTGAGCGCGGCAGGCTGGAGGAGCTGGGCGGCCACACGGCCGGGCTCGAGGAGATCATGGTGCATCTGGACAGGGAGGCGAGAGACGATGGCTAAGCTGCTGAGGAAAGAATTTGCGCTCTTTGCGCATCCGACAAGCTGGATGTTCCTCGCCTTCGGGGCAATGATGCTCATCCCCGGCTATCCCATGTATCTGCCGATTTTTTTCGCCTCACTGGGGCTGTTTTACGCCTGCCTATCGGCGCGCGAGAACAACGATCTGTACTATACGCTGCTGCTGCCCGTGCGCAAGAGGGACGCGGTGCGCGCCCGCGCGCTGTACTTCGTGATCATGGAGCTTATGCAGCTCGCCCTCTGCGTGCCCTTTGCGATTTTGCGCGGCGCGCTGAAGCTCGGGCCCAACCCCGCGGGCATGGACGTGAACGTTGCGCTCTTCGGTCTGGCGCTTATTGTGGCGGGCGTGTTCAACGCGCTGTTTCTGCCGCGGCTGTACAAAAACCCCGCGGCGGTCGGCAAGCCGTTTCTGGTCGTGTCGCTGTGGGTGTTCCTCCTGATCTTTGCCCTTGAGGCCTGCTGTTTTGTCCTGCCCTTCTTCCGCGACGTGCTCGACACGCCCGATCCGCAGCATCTCGGCGCAAAGCTGGCCGTGCTCGCTGCCGGCGCGGCGCTCTTCGCGCTGCTGACCGCCCTCGGCACCCGCCGCGCGGAGACGATCTTCGAAAAGGTCGATCTGTAAGACGCCGCCGCTCCTCGCGCAGGAACCTCTATACATTTTTGCCGCCGCCGGGATTGTTTTCCCGGCGGCGGCGTGCTATACTCTTCGCGCAAGCGATCGAAACGGGATCTGCGCCGTATCCGCGCAAGCGGAGACCGGGCCGCAGTCAACAGGGGAATGCGGGTGAAATTCCCGCGCGAGGCCGTCACTGTGAAGCGGGGCGGCGGGTGAACGACGTTTACCGCGCTCATCCAAAGCCTCCGAAGTCAGAAGACCTGCCCGTACGGCGCCGCCGAAGGGAGGCGCCGTGTCGCACAAGGATCCGCGGACTTCCGGACGAATTTGGGGTATGGGTCAGATGCCCCATCTTCTCTCTTTTTCCTTGTGTGATGTTCGGTGAAACATAAGAAAGGAGAGGTTTGAAATGAACAAAAAAACCCGAAACATCATCATTGCCGTGGCGCTTTTGCTTGTACTCGTCATCGGCGCGCTGCTCATCTACAACGCCAATAAGCCGGCGGCACAGGAGGGCGGCAAGAAGCTGACCGTCACCGTCGTGCACGGCGACGGCTCGACCAAGGACTTTGCCTTCGCGACCGACGCGGAAAACCTGCGCGGCGCGCTCGAGGAGCAGAAGCTCATCGAAGGCACCGAGAGCGAGTATGGCCTGTACGTGCTGACGGTCGACGGCGAGACCGCCGACGAAGGCGCACAGCAGTGGTGGTGCTTCACCAAGGGCGGCGAGATGCTCATGACCGGCGTGGACGACACGATGATCGCGGACGGCGAGAGCTATGAGATCACCCTCACGACCGGCTGGTAAGCTCACAGCCAGGGAGATCTGCATCCTCGCGCTGATGGGCGCGCTGCTCTTTGCGACAAAGGCCGCTCTCGCCTCAATCCCGAACATCAACCTCAACGCCGTGATCATCATCCTCACGACGATCTTCTTTGGCTGGCGGGCGATGTATGCCGTCGCCGTCTACGTCATGCTTGAGGGGCTGATCTTCGGCGGCGGGGTCTGGTGGTTCGGTTATCTCTACACCTGGCCGCTGCTGGTCGCGATCGCGATGGCCTTCCGCAAGAACGATTCCGCGCTCATGTGGGCGGTGATCGCGGCGGTGTTCGGCCTTGTGTTCGGGCCGCTGATGTATCTCGAATGGTTCGCCATCAACGGCGGCTGGGAGGGCTTTTTCGCCATGTGGGTCGCGGGCATCCCCTATGACCTGACGCACTGCGGCGGCAACTTTGTCTTCACGCTGGCGCTCTACCGGCCGCTGTACCGGGTGATGGAAAAATTCCTCGGCACGCCGGCGGTGCACGGAAAGCAGATCTCCGAAGAAACATAGCAAACAAAAAAACCTGTGAAAACAAATCGTTTTCACAGGTTTTTGTTATTTCCCGCTTTTCCCGCGGAGAGGGCGGAACCTCAATCCTGTCCCGGCACCTGCGGCAGACCCGCAAAGCCCTTCGCAAGATCCTCGTCCGTGGGGATATAATCGCTCATCAATCCGTCGTTGAACTTCTGATACGCGACGAGATCGAAATAGCCCGTGCCGGTCAGACCGAAAAGGATGTCCTTCGCCTCGCCCGTCTCCTTGCACTTTAAGGCCTCGTCGATCGCGACGCGGATCGCGTGGCTGCTCTCCGGCGCGGGGAGGATGCCCTCGACGCGGGCAAAGAGCTCCGCCGCCTCGAACACCGAGGTCTGCTCGACGGCGCGCGCCTCCATCAGTCCGTCGGCGTAAAGCTGCGAGAGCGTGGGGGACATGCCGTGGAAGCGCAGCCCGCCGGCGTGGTTGGCCGAGGGGATAAAGCCGCTTCCGAGCGTGTACATCTTCGCCAGCGGGCAGATCATGCCCGTGTCGCAGAAGTCATAGGCGAATTTGCCGCGCGTGAAGCTGGGGCAGGAGGCCGGCTCGACGGCGATGATGCGGTAATCCGCCTCGCCGCGCAGCTTCTCGCCCATGAAGGGGCTGATGAGGCCGCCCAGGTTCGACCCGCCGCCGGCGCAGCCGATGATGATGTCGGGCTTCACGCCGTATTTGTCCAGCGCGGCCTTGGCCTCGAGACCGATGACGCTCTGGTGCAGCAGCACCTGGTTGAGCACGCTGCCGAGCACATAGCGGTAGCCGGGGTTGGCGGTCGCGACCTCGACGGCCTCGGAGATCGCGCAGCCGAGCGAGCCGGTCGTGCCCGGGAACTCCTCGAGGATCTTGCGTCCCACGGCCGTGGTATTGGACGGGGAGGGCGTCACCTCGGCGCCGTAGGTACGCATGACCTCGCGGCGGAA
>DJYJ01000074.1 GCA_002450075.1 Clostridiales bacterium UBA6981 | reverse complement strand
CGTGAAAACCGTCCCCTGTGTTCATTAATGTTTTTTTTATCTCTTGTAATCGCCTTAAATCAATAGAGGCTCTTTTATCCAATTGTTTGTCGTTTTTCTTTATCGTTTTTAATTGATTATCAGCATATTCATACAGATTAATAAAGTCTTCTGTTTTTCCAAGGGATGCTGTCCAAAAGAGATATCCGCTTTGTGCTTTTACTGGTTTTCTCCCTATTAGTGATTCAATAAATGTAAGACATTGTTTCGGATCTTCCAAAGTTGGTGGAATGATAGATCTGATTTCAACCCAGGCAGTTTCGGAACGAACCGATTCAGCAAGATCATACATTTCCATAAGCACCTGAAAATCTTGGCGCTGCAAATACTCGCTTTTTAATTGCTCTATTCTTTCAAGGCGCCAAGTGTTTTCTTGCGTTTTTGAGATGTTAAGTGCTACATAAGATAAGTATTCTGGCCAGGACTCTCGACCCATGACAAATGTAGAGCAACGAGAGTCCAGAAACAGCTTTTTGGCTGCATTTAGATCCATAATAGATACCTCATTTCAAATCCGCTTTCCACAGGAACACGAGGAACCGTCCCCTGTGTTTATTCGGGTGTTTTGTCCGAACACAAGGGGACGTCCGCTATCCCACTAGGAACCGTCCCCTGTCCCACTGTCCCAAACTTCTTTAAAAACAAAGCCTGTTAACTTGTTTTCTTCAACAAGTTGCTTAAACCTGTCGGTTACAAATGAGTTGCGTCTAGGCTCGTCAATGATTTTGAAAATACTAGCCGACCTTAATTCTTCCGAATCTACAAAAGCATATTTTTCAAAAGCCATAATGCGATTACTATTTGGAAAAGTTCGAAATTGGGCTTTTTCATAGTTAATAACATCCAAAACTTTTGTTACATTTACTCCCCAATATTCACTTTCCGGAAAAACAAGTTCGAGAAATTCTACCGAGTCACGAATCAGCGGCTTTAAAATGTTCACTGCTTTTTTGCTAAACATAGGGAAAGTCCATCCGGGTGCGTCGCTTAATTCCAAGCCTTTTTCCGGCTCCATCCGTTTCACAGGAAGCGGAACCCAAGTATCTATATGTTTTCTTCCATCAAAAGAGAAAAATTGATCTGCAGTAAATTCCCTAACGGGAATCAAACTATCATATTCTTCTGCTGTAAATTTTAATTTCCAAATTTTCATATACTTTCCATTATTTTATAAAAGTTCCTTTTTGCAAAGCTTCACCAACGTAGAGCACAGAAGACAGTTCCTTGTGTTCTCCGAATTGCTGTGAGAACACGGGGCTTTTCCAGTCCCGGCTGTCTTTTTTCAGTCAACAAATCTCACCGAGCCGTCCAGCACGTCGTACACCGCGCCGCGCACCGAGACGTTTTCGATCTCCGGGTGCCCGGCAAACTCATGCCGGATGCGCCCGACCGCGTGCAGGACGTTTTTTTCGCACGCGCGCAGCGGGTCCCTCTCTTCGCCGATGGCGGCGGCGATCTCGTCGGTGATATAGCGGATGAAGCCGTCGCTCTCGCCGTGCAGCGCCGCGCCCACCGCGCCGCAGCGCGTGTGCCCCAGCACGATCACAAGCGGGCAGCCGAGGTGCGCCGCGGCATACTCGATGCTGCCGAGCTGGTGGTTGTCGAGCACGTTGCCCGCCACGCGGATCACGAACAGCTCGCCCAAGACGGCGTCAAAAATTTTCCTCCGGGATCACGCGCGCGTCCGAGCAGGCGACCACGATCGTCCGGGGGTGCTGGCCGTGGACGGCCGTCCGCTCGCGCAGGGCGGCGTCGGAGCTCTCGCGGTAACGGCGGTTGCCCGCAAGGAGGTGCTCGATCCTCTCGTCGGTTTCCATCTGCTTTGCTCTCCTCTTCCCGTTTTTGTGTTTTTCTTGTTTTTATTATACCACGCTCTCCTCCCGTTGGGAAGACACGCCGCTTCTCCTGGAACGCGAAAAATGGCAGTTTACAGTATGCGGAAACTTTGGTAAAATAAGAAATTGTTGTGGAGAATGATCCCCATCTCGCTTTTATGGCAGGCTTGATTCCGACAGGGAGGATTTCCTGATATGAATAATAAAAAGAGATTTCGCTTCGGGCTGTTCCTTGTGACGATCGGCATCGTCTACGGCGACATCGGCACCTCGCCGCTGTACGTCATGAAGTCGATCCTCGAGGGCAACGGCGGCATCGCCGCCGTGGACGAGGCGTTCATCATCGGCTCGCTCTCGCTCGTCATCTGGACGATCACGCTTTTGACCACGATCAAATACGTGCTTATCGCCATGAAGGCAGACAACCACGGTGAGGGCGGCATCTTTTCGCTCTATTCGCTGGTCAAGGACTACGGCAAATGGCTGATCCTGCCGGCGATGCTCGGCGGCGCGGCGCTGCTGGCCGACGGGGTTCTGACGCCCGCCGTGACCGTGACGACGGCGGTCGAGGGTCTTCGCTCGATCGAGAGCATGGACCGCTTCCTCGGCGCGGGCCAGTGGAAGGTCGTGATCATCACGCTTTTGATCATCACGGCGCTCTTCTCGGTCCAGCACGCCGGCACCAGCCGCATCGGCAAGGCCTTTGGGCCGGTCATGCTGCTGTGGTTCAGTTTCCTCGGCGTGACGGGGCTGCTGCACATCACGGCGCTGCCCGTCGTGCTGCGCGCCTTTAACCCGATCTATGCCGTGCGCATCCTCTTCAGCCCCGCGAACAAGCTGGGCTTCATGATTCTCGGCAGCGTGTTCCTCGCCACGACGGGCGCGGAGGCGCTGTATTCCGACATGGGGCACGTCGGTAAGGAAAACATTTATTTCTCCTGGCCCTTCGTCAAGCTGTGCCTGATCCTCAACTATCTCGGCCAGGGCGCCTGGATCCTGCAGAGCCGCGGCAACGGCGCGCTTGCGGCCATCGAGGATCTCAACCCCTTCTTCCTCATGCTGCCGGAAGCGCTGCGCCCCTTTGCCGTCGTGCTCGGCGCGGCCGCCGCGATCATCGCCTCCCAGGCGCTGATCACCGGCTCGTACACGCTGGTGTCCGAGGCGATCTTGCTCGACCTGCTGCCGCATCTCGAGATCCGCTATCCCGCCGACACCAAGGGCCAGCTCTATATCGGCAAGGTCAATAACCTGCTGTGGATCGGCTGCAGCCTTGTGGTGCTCTACTTCCGTTCCGGCGCGCGGATCGAATCGGCCTACGGTCTTGCCATCACGCTGACGATGCTGATGACGACGCTGCTGCTGGCGGTGTACCTGTTCAAGCTGCGGCGCAGGCACATTCTCGCCGTGTTCGTGCTGCTCGTCTTCGGCGCGATCGAGTCGATCTTCTTTATCTCCTCCCTCGGCAAGTTCCTGCACGGCGGCTATGTCACCGTCCTGCTGACGCTGCTGCTGCTCTTTATCATGATCATCTGGTACCGCGGCACCCAGCTGGAAAAGAAGTACAGCACCCAGCTGCGCGTGCGCGAGCATGTGCCGAGCCTTGTCGCCCTGCATGACGACGCCGAGATCCCGCTGCTGGCGCACAACCTGGTCTATCTCGTCAACGGCAGCGACCCGGAGCTGATGGACCGCGACGTGCTCTATTCGATCCTCGACAAGGACACCAAGCGCGCCCAGGCCTACTGGTTCGTCTCGGTCCACACGCTCAACGAGCCGAGCACGATGAACTATGAGCTCGAGCGCTACGGGACCGACTGCATTTTCCGCATCCGCATCAATCTGGGCTTCAAGTGCGCGCCGCGCGTCAACGTCTATCTGCGCCAGATCGTCCAGGACATGCAGGAGCGCGGCGAGCTGCCCGATCAGGATAAGAAGTATTCCATCTACGGCAAATCCACCGTCGGCACCTTCAAATTCTGTGTGATCCTCAAGTCCGTCACCACCAAGACGGAGCTGAGCGATTTTGACGAATTCGTTCTGAACGCCAAGTATTCGATCCGCCGCCTCGCGGGGTCCAAGGTCCGCTGGTACGGGCTGGACACCTCGTCACTGATCATGGAGCGCGTGCCTCTGATCACCAGCGGCGGCAGCGTGGACGGCAGGATCCAGCGCGCAGAGGAGGATAGCGTATGTCCGTGATCGCTTTTATCGGCACCGGCAGCATGGGCGGCGCCCTGGCAAGAGCCGCGTCGAAGAGCCCGCTGACGGAGCGTCTGCTCCTGGCGAACCGCACGCGGGAGAAGGCCGCGCGTCTGGCCGAAGAGCTCGGCGCTGAGGTCTGTGACAATGCGACCGCCGCGCGGGAGGCCGACGTGCTCTTCCTCGCTGTCAAGCCCCAGGGGCTCGAGGCGATGGTCGAGGGCATCCGGAGTGAGCTTTCCGCGCGCGAGCGTGTGCTCATCGTCTCGATGGCTGCGGGCTGGACGGTAGATCAGCTGACGTCGCTTATCGATTCTCACCCCGTCGTGCGCATCATGCCCAACATCCCCGTCGCGGTCGGCGGCGGCGTGACGATGCTGTGCGCCTCGGGCAACGTGACGGCGGAGGAAAAGGCCCTTGTCAAGGAGCTGCTTGCCGCCTCCGGGATGGTCTCGGAGCTCTCTGAGCCGCTGATGGAGGCCGCCTCCGGCGTCACGGGCTGCGGCCCGGCCTTCGCGGCGATGTTCGTCGACGCACTCGCCGACGGGGCGGTCGCCTGCGGGCTGCCGCGCAAGGAGGCCATCGCCTTTGCCGCGCAGATGATGAAGGGCACCGCCGAGCTGCTGCTTCAAAGCGGCGAGCATCCCGACGCGCTGCGCGACCGGGTCTGTTCCCCCGGCGGCAGCACGATCCAGGGCGTGAGGAAACTGGAAGAAGGCGCGTTCCGCGCCGCGGTGATGAACGCCGTGATCGCCACCTGGGAAAAAGAATTTTGAACAGAAACAGAAAAAAGCTGCCGTGCCTGATTGCACGGCAGCTTTTTGGTTTTTTTGTTATCCGATCAGCGCGCTGAGCTCTTTCGCGGCGGCTTCGAGATCGTCGCTGCACACGCGCGCGTCGCAGAAGCCGGACGCCTCGCGCTGCCGCTCGGCGGTCTCCATGCGCAGCGACAGCTCAAGAGAGCTGCGGCAGATCGCGCGGTAGCGCTCCTCGAGCACGCGCTCCGACGGCTCGATATACACGCAAAGCGCCTCCGGCATGTTTGCCTTCACCTGCGCGGCACGGTCGACCGAGCGGTCGATCATCACGTTGAGCCCCTTGTCCAGCAGCTCCGTGACCAGTCTGCGCGAGGTGCCGTAATCGTTGCCGGCAAACTCGGTCGCCTCGATCAGGTCGCCGGACTCCTTCAGCGCGTTCCAGCCGTCGAGATCATAGAAATAAAAGCCGACGCCGTCCTTTTCCCCTTCCTTCATTTTGCGCGCCGTGACCGGCACAACGGGGACAACATCCTCCCGCGCGGCAAAGACAGCCGCGGCTATATCGCCGAGACCCGCGCCGGACGGGCCGGAGAGAACGACCAGCTTTTTGCTCATAGCATCATGACCTCCCTCGTAGGAATATAACCAGTATATCATGCCTCTCTCCCCTTCGGCAAGCCCCCGAGGGGGATTTTCGCTTCTCCGGCGTCTTGCCAAAAGCCGCATTTTTCTGTATACTGGGCGCATAAAAATTTTCTTTTTGCGCCAAGGAGTTCTGATCGAAATGGATAAAACCGAAATGATGCGGCTGCTGCACGCCGTGGCGGACGGCTCCGTCAGCCCGGAGGACGCGGCGCTGAAGCTCAAGACCCAGCCCTTTGAAGAGATCGGCAGCTATGCCAAGGTGGACTTCCACCGCGGCATCCGTCAGGGCGTGCCGGAGATCATCTACGGCGCGGGCAAGGCCGACGAGCACATTCTGGGCATCGCCCGGAAGATGCACGAACGCGGCCAGAGCCCGATCCTGATCACCCGTCTGACACAGCAGGCGGCGGATCTCGTCGCCGCCGAGCTGCCGCTGCGCTATGATCCGCTGTCGAAAACCGGCATCATCGGCGACATGCCCGCCCCGACCGGGAAAGGAACGGTCCTTGTCGCGACCGGCGGGACGAGCGATATCCCCGTCGCCGAGGAGGCCGCGCTGACGGCCGAGGTACTGGGCAACACGGTCGTGCGGCTGTACGACGTGGGCGTCTCCGGCATCCACCGGCTGCTCTCCCATATGGAGGATATCATGTCCGCGCGCGTGATCGTCGCCGTCGCGGGCATGGAGGGCGCGCTGCCCTCGGTCATTGGAGGCCTTGCCGACTGCCCGGTCATCGCCGTGCCCACCAGCGTCGGCTACGGAGCCAGTCTCGGCGGCGTGGCGGCCCTTTTGTCGATGCTCAACTCCTGCGCCAGCGGCGTTTCGGTCGTCAACATCGACAACGGCTTCGGCGCGGGCTATATGGCCAGCGTCATCAACCATCTCGACTGATGGAGCTGCGTGACTTTTTCGCGGCGCATCCGCGCGTCGCGCTCGCCTTTTCCGGCGGGGTCGACTCGTCGTATCTGCTCTATGCCGCGCAGCAATGGGCCGAAAGCGTGGGCGTTTACTATGTCCGCTCCGCCTTTCAGCCGCAATTTGAGGCTGACGACGCGCTGCGTCTGGCACGGGAGCTCGGCGCCGCCGTCACGGTGCTGCGCGCCGACGTGCTCGCCGACGCGCGCGTGGCGGCCAATCCCGCCGACCGCTGCTATTTCTGCAAAAAGATCATCCTCTCCGCGATCCGCGCGCAGGCGGAGAAGGACGGGTATGCCGTGCTGCTCGACGGCACGAACGCCAGCGACGACATTGCCGACCGCCCCGGATGGAAAGCGCTGCAGGAGGAGGGCGTTTTGAGCCCGCTGCAGCTCTGCGGTCTTACCAAGGGTGAGATCCGCCGTCTGTCGAAAGAGGCCGGGCTCTTTACTGCGTCCAAGCCCGCCTACGCCTGTCTCGCCACGCGCATCCCCTGCGGCGAGGCGATCACGCGGGAAAAGCTCACTAAAGTCGAGGCGGCCGAGAGCGCGCTCTTTGCGCTGGGCTTTCGCGACTTTCGCGTGCGGACGCCGCACGGCGCGGCGCTCGTGCAGGTCACGGCCGATCAGACGGCGGCGGCGCACGAAAAATGGGACGCGATCCGCGAGGCGCTCGCGCCGTACTTTACGCGCGTGGAGCTTGACGCGAAGGAAAGGAACAAAAGCTTATGAAAACGCTGTATCTTGACTGCGGCATGGGCGCGGCCGGCGACATGCTCACCGCGGCGCTGCTCGGTCTCGTTCCTGACAGAGAAGCCGTATTGGATGAGCTCAATGGCGCGCTCAGCGGTCTCGCCGTCGTGTCGGCGGAGGACGTGACCCGCTGCGGCGTGTGCGGTCTGCACGTCAAGGTCGACATCGCCGGCGACGAGGAGGGCGAAGAGCTGCGCCATCACCACGCCCACACCTCGATCGGCGAGCTGCGCGGCCTTCTTGCCGCGGCGCCGGTATCGGACAAGGTACGCGCCGACGCGATCGCGGTCTTTGATCTTCTGGCCGAGGCTGAGGCCAAGGTGCACGGCACGGAGATGGAAAACGTCCACTTCCACGAGGTCGGCAGCATCGACGCCGTGGCCGACGTGCTGGGCGTGTGTCTGCTCATGGAAAAGCTTGCGCCGGAGCGCATCCTCGCCTCCCCCGTCTGCACGGGCGGCGGCACGGTGAAGTGCGCCCACGGCGTTCTGCCCGTCCCCGCGCCGGCGACGGAGCGGCTGCTGCGCGGCGTCCCCTGGTATCCCGGCGAGATTCAAAGCGAGCTCTGCACGCCGACCGGCGCGGCGCTGCTGCGGCATTTTGTCAGCGACTTTGTCCCGATGCCCCCGATGCGTGTGGAGAACTGCGGCTGCGGCATGGGGAAAAAGGAGTTTCCGCGGCTCAACGCGCTGCGCGCCTTTTGGGGCGAGAGCGAGGGCGGGACGGAGGAGCTTTTGGAGCTTTCCTGCAATCTCGACGACATGACCGGCGAGGAGATCGGTTTTGCGCTCGGCGCGCTGCTGGATGCGGGCGCGCTCGACGCGTGGACGATCCCGATCGGCATGAAGAAGAGCCGCCCCGGCGTGCTGCTGGGCTGCCTCTGCCGGGAGGAGAGGCGCGAGGCGCTGCTGCGCTGCCTCTTCCGGCACACGACGACGCTCGGCGTACGCGAGCGGCGGTGTAAGCGTACCGCGCTCGCGCGGACGATGGAGACGGCCCACACGCCCTACGGCGACGTGCGTGTCAAGGTCTCCCAGGGCTGGGGCGTCACAAAGCGCAAGGCCGAATACGACGATCTCGCCGCCCTGGCTAAGGAAAACGGCGTATCTCTTCGCGAAATCAGGGATTCCATAAAATAAGCAGATAATAGACGCCTGTTCCATTCGGAACAGGCGTCTATTTTTATCCTCTCCCGCACAGGCTCAACGGGAGCTCCATATGATTTGCCTCGAGCAGCGCCCGGTCGCGCAGGATCTCGTCTGCCGGGCCGTCTGCGGCAATGCGCCCGTCCGAGAGCAGGATCACGCGCTCGCAGGTGTCGAGGATCATGTCGAGATCGTGGGAGGTGATGAGCTTCGTCTGGGGAAGAGAGCGGATCGTGTTGATCACGATGCGGCGGTTATAGGGGTCGAGCGCCGAGGTCGGCTCGTCCATCAAGATCGCCTCCGGCTCCATGGCAAGGATCGTCGCGATCGCGGCCATGCGCTTTTCGCCGCCGGAGATCTTGTGGTTATAGCGGTGCTTGAGATATTCAAGCCCCAGCTCGGCGAGCACCTTGTCCACTCTTGCCTCGGCTTCCTCACGGCTGACCATGTAGTTGAGCGGCGCGAAGATCATGTCTTCATACACGGTGGGCATGAACATCTGGTTGTCGGAGTTCTGCAGCACGAAGCCCAGCTTTTTGCGCACCGTCGCAAGCGTTTCGCGCCCGACCTCCACGCCGTCGACAAGGATCTTCCCCTCTCCGGAGAGGAGGCCGAGCAGCAGCTTCATCACGGTGGACTTGCCCGCGCCGTTCGCGCCGATGAGACCCACGGCCTCGCCGTCCGCGATGCGGAAGGACAGGTTTTCGATCACCCTTGTCCCTTTTTCATAGGAAAAGCTGACGTTCTGAAATTCGATCATTTTTCTCTCACCTCACAAAAAGGCCGCCCAGAAGCTGCGCCACGTCGACGAATCGCAGCAGTGCGAACAGCAGCAGACTGCCGCCCAGGAACACCGCGTCCTTTTTCCCGAAGGGCTTTTGCGGCGCATAATGAAAATGCTGGTGATAACCGCGCAGCAGCATGCTGGCATACAGCTCCTGGGCGCGGTCCATGCTGCGCAGCAGCAGCTGCCCCAGGAACGAGCCCCAGGCCGAGACGTGGATCCCCTTCTGCCCCGGCGCACGCAGATGATAGGCGTCGGTCATAACGGCGAGCTCCTCGGTCATCACGCCGACATAGCGATAGGTCAGCAGCAGGAGCGTCACAAGCGTTTTCGGCACATGGAGCTTGCGCAGCGCGGCGCAGATGCTGTCAAACGGCGTGGTCGCGACAAGCAGGAACGAGGCCATCAGACACAGCACGCCCTTGAGCATCAGCGTCAGCATGCTCACGGTGCCGCCCGAGACGGCGAGCGTGCCGAGACGCAGGATGATATGCCGGTCGAAGAGCGGGTTGAAAAGCCCCACGGCCATCACGAGAGGCAGCACGATGCGCAGCTTGTAAAAGCAGGTGCGCACGCCGATGCCGCTGACCGTGAAGAGCAGCACCGGCCAGAGCAGCAGCGGCACGAGGCCGCTGAGATCGTACTTGTCAAAGGACACGACCGTGATGATGTATGCAATTGTCGAAAGCAGCTTCGCCAGCGCGGACAGATCGTGTACCGGCGAAGAGCGTGCCGCGAGCTCATCCATTTCGCCGATCTCGCGCAGCGCCTTGTCCATCTTGTTCATACGGGCAGTCCTTTTCCGATAATACCGAATGTGCAGACTGTGTTATTTTCGCACAAAAGGCGAGTTTTGTCTACGATAAAAAACACGACAAGAGGCGCCGATGCGGCGCCTCTTATCGCTTAAGGGGGGGTAGGGATTAAGAAGAGGGATTTAAGTTTTCTGTTTCTTACGGAAGAAGCCGCCGGCCAGACAGATCAGCACGGCGACGCCGGCGACCATCGCCGAGCCGACGATGCCGGACACTGTGGTGCCTGCGGGCGTGTCGTTGTCGGCAAAGGCATAGTCCGGCAGGAAGGAGGTCGCCTCCTGGATGCCCGCGGCCGTGTCGGCCGCCTTGCTGGAGACGCCAAAATCGTCCTCATCGAGCCCCATGTTCTCGGCATAGCCCTCCTCGGCGTTGCCGAAGAGCGCCCACTCGAGCCCGTCGGGATTGGAGCTGGCGAGCAGGCTCAGCCCGCCGCCGACCACAAGCGCCACGACCGCGAGGATCGCGATCGTCGCCTTGAGCGAACGCTTGCCCTCCAGGCCCTCGCCTGCCGCGTTGACGTCGCGCAGCAGCTCGGGGCGGGATTCGAACACGAAGGTCAGCACCGCGGCCGTGATCAGGCCCTCGACAAGGCCGATCGCCAGATGGATCGGCTGCATCAGCGCGACGAAGGCGCCGAAGGGCAGCTCGGTGATGCCGGAAAGCGAGGTCTCCAGCACGACGGAGAAGGCCCCGAGCTGCAGCGTGACCACGCAGCCGATGATCGAGGCGGCGATGATGCGGGCGCGCATCGCGCCCTTGCCCGTGCCGAACCAGTTGCTGCGGATGATGGGACGCCAGATCAGGTAATAGCCGACGAAGCAGCCGTAAAAGGCCATATTCCAGATATTCGCGCCCAGCGCCATCAGCCCGCCGTCGGCGAAGAAGAGACACTGGATCGCGAGGATCACGATCATGGACAGGAAGCCGGCCTGCGGCCCGAGCAGCGCGGAGAGCAGCATGCCGCCGCACATGTGGCCCGAGGAACCCGTGCCGGGGATGGTATAGTTGATCATCTGGCCCGCGAAGACCAGCGCGGCGGTGACGGCCATCGTCGGGAGCTTTTGGGGCTCGTCATCGCGTTTGAGCTTGTGGATGGAAATGCCGGCCGTCGTGCCGGAGGCGACATACATCGTCGCGGCGACTGCGGGAGCCAGCAGGGCGTCTGCCATATGCATGAGATACACCTCTCTTACTTTTCTTGATGCATCGATCACAGTATAAAGCACCCGTTTTCCCCGCACAAGCCCCCGGGGGGGATAGTTTTTTCAAGTTTTTTTATTTTTCGCAATCGAAAAAAGCGCCGGGCCGCTCTGAGAGCGGAGCGGCGCTTTGTGCGTTTCCATTCTTATTTTTTTGCCCGGACGCTGACCTCGCCGGAGTTCAGGAGCTTTTCCGTCCCGTCCGCGAGACGCACGCGCAGCGAAAAGTCCGGCTCGACGTCGATCGCCGTCGCCGGGATCGGCTCGCCCCCCAGCGGCAGGATGTTGATCTCCCGCCCCAAAAGGCATGAGCGGCTTTTATAGGCCGCGTAGCAGTCCTCGCCGGGGAGCTTTTCGTAATAATCCATCAGCCGGTCGAGCACCGCAGCTGCCAGGCGGCAGCGCAGATCGCCGCCCCCGGCGGCGGGGAGCGCTCCGGCGATCGCGCGCAGCTCCTCCGGGAAGTCGCCCTCCGGCGGGCGGATGTTGATGCCGATGCCGACAATGGCATAGTGCAGCAGCCCCGTCTCACAGTCGATCGAGCCCTCGGTCAGGATGCCGCAGACCTTTTTCCCGTCCACGAGCACGTCGTTGACCCATTTGATCTCCGCCTCGGCGCCGGTCAGCTCCTCGACCGCCTCGGCCACCGCCACCGCGGCGCAGGCCGTGACGCGTGTGGAGATCTGGGCGCTCAGATGCGGGCGCAGCAGCACGCTCATGTAAAGCCCCGAGCGCGGCGGCGAGAAAAAGCTGCGGCTCATCCGGCCGCGGCCGGCGGTCTGTTCCTCGGCCAGAAGCACCGTGCCCTCCGCCGCGCCGCTCTCGGCAAGCTGCTTGAGCACGGTGTTCGTCGAGCTGATGCTCTTATAGACCTTGACGTTCAGCTCTTTATGCCCCAGATACAGCCGCACGCCGCTTTCCGTCAGCGCGTCGCCCGCGGCAAGCAGCCGGTAGCCCCTGTTGGGCGCGGATTCGATCACGAAGCCGTCCGCGCGCAGCTGCTCGACCGCCTTCCAGACGGCCGTCCGGCTGAGCGAGAGCTCCGCCGACAGCGTGCCGCCCGAGACATAGTCCCCGCCGCCGCGGCGCAGGCGCTGCAGTACCAGATCCTTTGTCATGTCGTGGGTCTCCTTCCGACGAGCGGATAGAGCCGCACGGCAAGAAAGCTGGCGAGCAGAAGCTTGGCCGCGTCGGCCGGGATATAGGGCAGCACGCACCAGGCCAGCGCCGTTCCCACGCCGATCGCGCCGCTGTTTTTGGTATAGACAAGCACGAACCAGGCCGTGCCGAAGGCATAGCACAGCAGGATGCCGACGATCATCGCCGGGATCAGCACCTTCAGCTTTCTGCCCCGGCGCTCCGCGGCCAGTCCGACGACAAGCGCCGTAAAGAGGAAGCCGACGATATAGCCGCCCGTGACGCCGAGCAGCGCGCCGAAGCCGCCCTTGAAGCCCGCGAACACAGGTGCGCCGACCGCGCCGAGCAGGATATAGCAGCCCACGGCGCCCAGTCCGCGGCGGAAGCCGAAGAGCGCCGCGATCAGACAGACGGCAAAGGTCTGCAGCGTAAAGGGCACGGTCAGCGGGACCGAGATCCAGGAGCAGACCGTGATGAGCGCGATACCCATCGCCATGATCGCAAGATCCCAGGCGTCGAAGCGCCGCTGTTTCTTTTCTGTTTCGGGTGTACTCATTGTCGGAAACCTCCGCCGTTTTTTCTCAGAGCGTACCACGGGAAAGCGCGATTGTCAACCTTTGTCGTTTTCCCGGTTAACAATCAAGGTATCTTGATTTCCCTCTCACAAACCGCTAAAATAGCGGTAATGAGCCATGATAAAGGAGCGTTTGGGATGCAGGAGATCAAATGTCCGCATTGCGGCAAGGTGTTTCAGGTGGACGAGAGCGGTTATGACCAGATCGTCCGCCAGGTCAGAGACCGGGAATTTGAAAAGGAGCTTGCCCGCCGCGAGCAGGAAATGGAGCGCACGCGCGAGCACGACCGCACCGTTGAGCGCATGGAGCGCGAGCGGCAGCAGGACGCGCTCGAGGCGGAAAAGGAACGCGCGCTCGGTGAGAAGGACCGCGAGATCGAAGCGCTGAGAGCGCAGCTCGCCGGGGCGGATACGGCGCGGCAGCTCGCTGTGACGCAAGCCATACAGGAGAAGGAGAAGGAGCTGTCCGACCGCTCCACGCGCATCGCGGAGCTGGAGGGCCAGCTTGCCGGCAAGGAGAACGAGAGCAAATACAAGGAGGCCTCGCTGCGCCAGCGCTATGAGGAGCAGCTCCGTCTCAAGGACGACCAGATCGAGTATTACAAGGACTTCAAGGCGCGCCAGTCCACCAAGATGGTCGGCGAGAGCTTGGAGCAGCACTGCCAGACCCAGTTCAACGCGATCCGCACGACGGCCTTTCCCAACGCGTATTTTGAAAAGGACAACGACGCGCGCACCGGCAGCAAGGGCGACTTTATCTTCCGCGACTTTGACGGCGACGGCACGGAGTTCATCTCGATCATGTTTGAGATGAAAAACGAGATGGACACGACCGCGACGAAGCATAAAAACGAGGACTTTTTCAAAGAGCTCGACAAGGACCGGCGCGAAAAGGGCTGCGAATACGCGGTGCTGGTCACGCTGCTGGAGATGGACAGCGAGCTTTACAACGGCATCACCGACGTCTCCTACCGCTATCCCAAGATGTATGTCGTGCGCCCGCAGTTCTTCATCCCGATCATCACGCTGCTGCGCAACGCGGCGCACAACTCCCTGCAGTATCAGCGCGAGCTGCAGATCGTGAAGAACCAGCAGCTCGACCTGCGGCATTTTGAGGAGAACATGCAGGCCTTCAAGGACGGCTTTGCGCGCAACTACCGCCTGGCCAGCGAAAAGTTTTCCACCGCCATTGAGGAGATCGACAAGACGATCGCCCATCTGCAGAAGACGAAGGAGGCGCTGCTCTCGTCGGAGAACAACCTGCGCCTTGCCAACAACAAGGCTGAGGAGCTTTCGATCAAGCGGCTGACGAAAAACGCCCCGTCGGTCAAGGCTATGTTCGACGCGCAGCACGAAGGCGAGGAGAACTGACGCGCAGCGCAATAAAGCAGGAGGAAAGATCTTATGAACACAACGGAACTGATCCGCAGCCGGCGAAGCGTGCGCAGCTTTGACGGCGCCGCGCCGGACAAAGAACTGCTCGACGATATCCTGCGCTATGCCGCTTCGGTCGAGACGCCTGATTCCCTGCCCATCGAATGGCGCGTGCTCGACGCGAAGGCGCAGAAGCTCTCCTGCCCGGTCATCACAGGCACGGACAGCTATATCGCGGGCAAGCTGCGCCGTGAGATGCACGCCGAGGAGGCCTTCGGCTTTGCCTTTGAGCGCGTGGTTTTGTATGCCGTTTCCAAAGGCTTAGGCACGACCTGGATTGCCGGGACGCTGGACCGCCCGGCCTTCGAGCGCGCCATGGAGCTTGGGGAGGGCGAGGTCATGCCCTGCGTCAGCCCGCTCGGCCGTCCGGCGGCAAAGATGTCGCTGCGCGAGAGCATGATGCGCAAGGGCGTCAAGGCTGACAGCCGTCTTCCTTTTGAAGAGCTGTTTTTCTGCGGCGGTTTTGACACGCCCCTCACGCCCGACAAGGCGGGCGACGTGAAAGAGGCGCTGGAGATGGTGCGTCTCGCGCCTTCGGCCGTGAACAAGCAGCCCTGGCGCGCGGTCGTATGCGGCGACACAGTGCATTTCTATGAAAAGCAGGGCAAGGGCTTCGTCGCCGCAAACGGCTGGGATATCCAGAAGGTCGACGTCGGCATCGCCCTGTGCCACTTTGTCTGCGCCATGGAAGAGCGCGGCCGCAAAACCGTTTTTACCCTCGCCGATCCCTCTCTTCCCCATCCGGCCGACACGGTATATATTGCCAGCATCCAGATCGGCTGAAACCGCTGTGCCATTCTCAGGCGCCGCAGCCTCAATCGAGTAGGAGGGGCTGAATA
>DJYJ01000030.1 GCA_002450075.1 Clostridiales bacterium UBA6981 | reverse complement strand
GATGACCTCCTCGGTCAGCTTGCCGTTCTCGGAGAATTGGCGCATTTTGATGGTTTGGGCGTGTGACGGTGTGCAGTCCTCCAGCTCCATCATTTCATGGAGCGTGGTCTGCTCGTTTTCGGGCAGGTAGGACAGCTCCACGGCGGGGCGCATGGCGATCTTGCCCTCGTCCACCATGTCCAACAGCGGCGGGATAAGGTTAGTCAGACGGATATAGCGGCGCACTTGGTCTTGACTTTCACCCACAGCTTTTCCGAGTTCCGCGCGTGAGGTAGACTTCTGTGCCACTGGCACAGAAGTCAAATCTGTGCGTTGCCCCTGTCGCTTCATGGCTTCCAGTCTCATCTTATAGGCAAAGGCTTTCTCCGAGGGGAGGATGCTTTCGCGCTGCAAGTTGCTGTCCACCATGATAATGATAGCTTCATCGTCGGTCAGATTGCGCACCAGGCAGGGCATGGTGGGCTTTTGTGCCAGTTCGCTGCCCATCTTGCGCCGGTGGCCTGCCACCATCTCGTAGCCGCCGTCCTCCTTGGGGCGCACCATGCCGGGAACAAGAACACCGTACCGCTTGATGCTGTCTGCCATCTCCATCATGGCCTCGTCCATACGCACCTTAAAGGGATGGTTTGGAAAGTCGCTAATCTCGTCCAGCGGGATGTCTACAACCGCTTCCCGCTTGGCGGCATCCCGTTCCTCCTGCGTGGTGAAAAGCTCATCTACCGAGGTCAGCAGACTTGCTACGTTGCTTTTCCCCAAAGCCCGTCACCTCCTTTACCAGCTCGCGGTAGGCGTCTGCCGCCCGTCCCTTGGGATTGTGTCGGAAAATGCTCTTGTTGGCTGTGCTGACTTCCGCCAGCCGCACAGTCGCCGGGATCACTGCCGCCATGACAGGCAGGCGCTTTCCGTAGTTCTCTTTGACGGACTTTACAATGTCCTTGCGGAAATTTGTCTCATTCGCCATTGTGAAAAACACGCCGCCGATCTTCAGCTTGGGATTGATCTGCCGCTTGATGCTCTGCACGGTTCCGATCAGCTCCGCCATGTCCTCGGCAGCCAAATAGTCCGCCTGCACAGGAATGAGAACATAGTCCGCAGCGGACAGAGCGTTGATGACCAGCATACCGAGGGACGGGCGGCAATCCAGCAGCACATAGTCATAGTCCTTTTTTACGCTGTCCAGATACCGCTTCAAGACTGTCTCGCGGCTCATGGTGTTCACCAGCCCGATCTCCACCGCCGAAAGGGTGCGGTTTGCCGGGATGAAGTCAAAGCCCTCGTCATGGTGCATGATCTCCGGGTGTTCCGTGCTGTCCTGTCCCGCCACAATGTCGTTCATAACATTGCTGAGGGTCAAGGACCGCTCATGGGGCTTGCGCTCTCCCAGCATCTTCGTGAGATCGCCCTGCGGGTCAACATCCAAAAGCAAGACCTTATTTCCGTCCTGTGCCAGTCCTGCGCCGATGCAGTACACGCTGGTGCTTTTGCCGACGCCGCCCTTTTGGTTGGCGACGGCAATAACCTTTGTTTTCGCCATTTTGCTTTCCTCCTTTACGCAGATTTAGCCACCTGCGGCGAATATGCAGATAGCTATGTACTGGCACTCCGGGCATGAAAAATGCCGCGTACTCTTAAAAACAGAATAGACGGCTTTCTGGATATGTAATTGTAGGATCATGCGGGGGCAATCTTGGCGATCAGTTCATCTACGCAATCGGTGTAGCGGCCTTGTGCAATCAGCCTGTTCTTCATGCGAATGAGGCTCTGCAGCACAAGCCGTGTTTCTTCAGCGTTGAGAGCAAGATAGTATTTGGGTTTCCTCATGCGGTGATCCTCCCGGTCTGATTTCTCCAATCAAAGAATTTTTGTCTTATGTAGGCGGCGTCTTTCTCGGCATCTGTTGCTATAAATATGTGAATACTTTGAAACGCTCTCAAAACCCGGCACAGATATTCGGCCTCACGCTCATTTCTTTTGTGTGTGATTTCATTGTACTTTATCCCGCGCTGTTTACACAAGTGTACTTTTACACTCTCTATTGCGTCTGATCTCCGGTCAAGGCAGAGGGCAAGTTTTTCTTCCGGGATATATACATCAATTGGCAATCCAAGGATTTGAGCAGAATTGAAAACCGCTGACAGTCCCCTCTTTTCAGCGTAATATTTAATAGCCAACTGTGGGAACACGCTCTGATACTCGCTCTCGCATACCCTACATCCTGCACCGTCCACCGCTCTTTCCGAAATTCCAGCTTTCCACGTATGGCCAAAAGAGCACTTCCACCATACGCTTTTCACCGAATTTCGGGTTATTCTGTCGGGTGCTATGTCCTTGTTCCGCTCAAAATCCCATTCGGGAAGAAGATGCGCGTCGGTTGTCGCCAGATCATTATAGCCCGGAAGAACTGCGCGATCTGCGCATACGGGGCATTTTGTTCCCTTTATCCGTGATTTCGGCAAAGACCGCCACTCATTCCCGCATATACCGCATTTCCACCACATATTTTCCCGGCATTTTTCACTTACCATATCTGGCGTCAGAGGTAAGTTCCGATCAGACCATTCGGCGGCAAGTTGAGGTTGACGGGTCGCAAAATCATTGAAGCCCTTTAGAAGTGAAATACCGCTGCAATAGGGACACTTACTTCCGCCGGAGCGCGTGGAGATCAGAGTGTTCCACTCATGCCCCACTCTGCATCGCCACCAAACCTTTCGATTAGCAAATGCCGTCACCATCGTCGGCTGAAGCGGTGCGTTTTTCTCCGACCACTCTGCGGCAATCTCTGGAAACTGTGAAGCAAGATCATTAAAACCTGCCAGCACGATATTGTGCGAACAGTATGGACAGCCGGTGCCTTGTGTGCGGCTCTTTACAGTAGCCGTCCATTCATGCCCACACACTCCTTTCCAAAGGATTTTCTTGTGCGATCCTGCCGTTACCATCGTGGGTTTGATCGCTCCATTCTTATCTGACCACTCCGCCGCAATCTCCGGCCTCACCGTCAGCAGATCATTGATACCCTCAACAACCCTCGCACCGGAGCAGATGGGGCATTTCTCCCCCGCAGATCGCGCCTTAACGCTCGTCTGCCACTCATGGCCACATACGCCTCTCCACCATACAGTTTTGTTCGAGCCGTATGTAACAGCGTCTGGCGTAAGCGGCAAATTCTTAGCTGACCATTCACCTATTAACTCTGGATGCTTTACAGAAAAGGCATTCTCCATATCCGATCCCCCATTTCTATTTCTGGAAAAAGTATAGGCGAAGTTGATAAAATCGTACAGTTTGCGAATGGGCAGATTTACCCTATAAATGCCAAAAGACCTCAAGAGTTTGCAGCCTCTCAAGGTCTTTTAGGTATTCAAATGTGCGATTGAATTTCAGCTTATCACGTTTTGGCATCGTTTGATGTAAGCGTGATGTAAGATGTGCGTTTTTTGCCTCTCTCAAATCGCTGAAACCCGCATGATTGCTGGCTTTTTTAAGGGTCGATCAATCAAGTGGCTTCATCGTCGGGAATAGCAGGACATCGCGGATCGAGGGCGAGTCGGTCAGCAGCATGACCAGACGGTCGATGCCGTAGCCGATGCCGCCCGTGGGAGGCATACCGATCTCGAGGGCGTTGAGAAAGTCCTCGTCGGTGTGGTTGGCCTCGGCGTCGCCCGCGGCGGCCAGCGCGTCCTGCGCGGCGAAGCGCGCACGCTGATCGATCGGGTCGTTGAGCTCGCTGTAAGCGTTGCACATCTCGCGGCCGTAGATGAAGAGCTCGAAGCGCTCGACCTTCGACGGGTCGGAGGGCTTTTTCTTCGTCAGCGGGCTGATCTCAATCGGGTGGTCCATGATGAACACGGGCTGGATCAGCTTCTCCTCGCAATAGGTCTCGAAGAAAAGGTTGAGGATATCGCCCTTTTCGTGGCGCTCGGCAACCTCGATGCCCCGCTCGCGGGCGAGGGCTCTCGCCTCCTCGAGCGTGGAGACGGTGTCGAAGTCCACGCCGCCCCAGCGCTTGACCGCCTCGGTCATCGTGAGCCTCTCGAACGGCTTGCCGAGATCGATCTCGGTGCCCTGGTAGGTGATCGTCGTCGTGCCGCAGACGACCTCGGCCAGATGGCGGAACATCGCCTCGGTCAGATCCATCATGCCGTTGTAATCGGTATAGGCCTGATAGAGCTCCATGAGCGTGAATTCCGGGTTGTGGCGGGTGTCGAGGCCCTCGTTGCGGAAGACGCGGCCGATCTCATAGACCTTTTCAAGGCCGCCGACGATCAGACGCTTGAGATAGAGCTCAAGCGAAATGCGCAGACGCACGTCCTCGTCGAGCGCGTTATAGTGCGTCTCGAACGGGCGCGCCGCGGCGCCGCCGGCGTTGGAGACGAGCATGGGGGTCTCGACCTCCATGAAGCCGCGCGCGTCAAGGAAGCGGCGGATCTCGCTGATGATCTGCGAGCGCTTGATAAAGGTGTCGCGCACCTCGGGGTTGACGATCAGATCGACATAGCGCTGACGATAGCGCACGTCCACGTCGGTCAGACCGTGGAACTTCTCGGGCAGAGGCTTGAGCGACTTGGACAGCAGCGTGAGCTTTTCGGCGTGGACCGTGACCTCGCCGGTCTTGGTCTGGAAGACGAAGCCGGTGACGCCGACGATGTCGCCAATGTCGAGCTTCTTGAACGCGGCGTAGTCTTCGCCCAGATCGTCGCGGGAGACATAGCACTGGATCATGCCCTCGCGATCCTGGATCTTGCAGAACGAAGCCTTGCCCATGACGCGTTTGACCATCATGCGGCCGGCGATGGAAACCGTTTTCCCCTCAAGGGAGGCATAGTTTTCCACGACCTCGCGGCTGTGATGGCTGACGTCGAACTTTGTGATCTGAAAAGGGTCGCTGCCGGCTGCCTGCAGAGCGGCGAGCTTGTCACGGCGGACCTGCAGGATCTCGGAAAGCTCCTGCGCGGGCTTTAATTCTTCGTTCATGTGCTACCTCTTTGTATGATCAGTCGTTGCCGACCGAAAGAATTTCAAACTTGAAAACGCCGGCCGGAGCCTGCACCTCGACAGTGTCGCCGGCGCGGTGACCCTTCATCCCCTGGAACATCGGCGAATCGTCGGAGATCCGTCCGGCTCTGGGATTGGCCTCCTGGGAGCCGACGATCTCGAATTTATCCTCGTAGCCGTCCTCGAGATCGCGCACGCGCACGACGCTGCCGAGCGTGACGGTGTCTTTCGGGGCGTTCTCGTCGGTATTGTCGACGATCTCGGCGTTCTCGATCAGGACCTTGAGCTCCGCGATCTTGGAGTAGAGCTTGCCCTGCTCGGTCTTGGCCTCGTCATATTCGCTGTTTTCGGACAGGTCGCCAAAGCTGCGCGCTTCCTTGATCAGCTCGGCCACTTCTTTTTCGCGGACCGTCTCAAGATAGTTCAGCTCTTCCTTCAGCGCATCCAGGCGCTCCTGGCTCATTTTGAATCTGTTGGAAATCGAATCCGGCATGAGAATTCCTCCCTTATGATGTGCTTTCCCCTTCTCTTCGGGATGAAAGCGGAAACATTATACTGATTTGACCCCGTTCTGTCAACCGTGGATCAGGCCCCGGTTTTGCTCAGGAAGGTCAGCGCGGACATCAGCTGGTCGTCGTTCGAGACGCTGGCCGTGCCCTGGGCGCCGCCCGTGGTGCCGAGCGTGGTGCCGGCGCTGTTCGGATCGGCGTTATAGATGATCATTTCCGGCACGACGCCGCCGTTCGTGCTGATGTCCACGCGGTTGGGCGTGAGATAGCTCTTGGTCGACAGGCGGATCGCGCTGCCGTCGGACAGCTCGATCGTCTCCTGGTCGCGGGTGCTGCCGGTGGTCGTCTCGCCGAAGAGCGTCGCCCACTGGTATTCCTGCATGGCGGCCGCGAATACCTCGGCCTCGGCATAGGTCTCGCCGTTGATGAGCACGACCATGGGGAGCTGGATGCACATGCTGTCGGAGGTCGCCGCTTTTTCACGTCCCTGGCGGTCGGTGGTATAAAAGACCGTGCCGGCCGGGAGCAGATAGTCGAGCAGCGCCTCGGTCTCGCTCGCAAGGCCGCCCGGATTGCCGCGCACATCGATGCACAGCGCGACGATGTTCTGCTCAAGCAGCGCCTCGATGGCGTCAATCGCCTCCTGCGCGCTGCCGGCTTCAAAGTTATAGATCTGGACGTAGCCCGCGTCGGTCTTCTCCTTGCGGTAGTTGACCGCGCTCTGGTGCGTCTTTTTGCAGTCGACGGTCAGCTCGGTGCCGCCCGAGATGCCGAGCGTGAATTTGCTGTTGAGCTTCGAGCGGATCAGCGTCCGCGCCTCGTCCTCACTCAGATCCCGGATGTTCTCACCGTCGACGGAGTTGATGATCATGCCGGCCGTGACGCCCGCCTCTGCCGCAGCGGAGCCTGCGTTGACGGAGATGACGCGGAAATAGCCGTTCTCTTCCTTGGAGATCGACATGCCGATGCCGGAATACTCGTTCGCAGACGAGAGCTTATAGCTGCGGTACTCGTCGGGAGACATGTAATAGCTCCACTTGTCGCCCAGCCCCGAGACCATTGCCGCCGCGGCGGACTGGCCCATTTTGTCGCGGTCGGCCGCGTCGATATAGTTGTCGGACACGGCGTCCTTGATCTCGATATAGCGCATCGCCTCTTCAAAGTCCGCCTTGCCGCCGACCTTTTTCATCATCTTCGAATAGGTCAGCCCGACGCAAAGGCCGCCGACCAGCACGACGAGGAGCAGCACGATCTTCAGCGGGATGCCGACGTTGAAGAGTCTGCCGATCAGCGCTCCCAGCGAGGTGAGGAAACGCTTGAAATACTTTTTCAATCCTATCTCTCCTTTATAAAGGAAATAACGCACTTACCGGACAGCCTTTGAGGGCTGCCCGGTCATGCGTAATGATCTAATAGATTTCCCGCCGTCAGGCGTCCGGCGCGTAGGTCAGCATGCCTTCAAAGCGCCAGTTGAAGTCGGTCGGGCCGGAGGAGTTGCGGATCTCGAAATGGAGATGCGGACCCGTGGAGACGCCGGTCGAGCCGACGGCGCCGATATACTGGCCCTGGGAGACAGACTGGCCGACGCTCACGCCGATGGACGAGAGGTGGCCATAGAGCGTGTAGTAGTTGTCGCCGTTGACATAGCCGTGGTCGATCATGACGCAGTTGCCGTAGCCGCCGTTCTCGCCGGCCACGATGACCGTGCCGGAGTCGGAGGCCCAGACCGCGTCGCCGTACTGGCAGCCGATGTCCATGCCGGAGTGGTATTTATACACGCCGGAGATCGGATGGATTCGCCCGCCGACACGGCTGGTGATATAGGTGCAGGCGCAGGGCCAGGCGAAGTTGCCCGTACCCATGACGGAGCCGTCGCTGTTGTTGTAGCTGACGCCGCCGCCACCGCCGCCCGCGGCGGCCTGGGCAGCCTGGCGCGCTTCTTCCTCGCGGCGCTTCTGCTCCTCAAGCTCGGCGATCTTCTTCTCGATCGTGCTCTCCGCCTCTTCCTGGGCGCGGCGGAGCTCTTCGAGCTCGTCCTCGTGCTCGTCGATGTTGTTCTGGATCTCCTCGATCAGCTTGGCCGCCTCGTCGATCTGGGCTTCGATCTCGGTCTGCTCGTTGCCAAGCTCGACCTTCTTTTCCTCGAGATCCGCCTTGACGGCCTCGTACTCGGCCTTGACCTTCTCGGTGTTCTCGCGCGCAGCGATATAGGCGTCTTCAAGCGCTTTGTCGCTCTCCATGATCTCGCCGATATCGTCGATCGCCGTCAGGAACTCGCCGAGCGAGTTGGACTGGAGCAGCATGGCAAGGACGTTGCCCCTGCCGTTTTCCTCCATGGCGCGCACGCGCGTGCGGTAGCGCTGGAGCTGTTCGTCCTCAAGCGCTTTGGCCGCCACGACCTCCTGTGCCTTCTGTTCGATCATCTCATCATAGAGCGCGATCTGCTCAGCATTGATCTTCAGCTGTTCCAGAAGATATTCGTTGCGGTCGTCAAGCGCCTTTTTCTGCTCCATGACGCCCGCCTGCTGCTCTTCGAGCTCATCGACGACGGCCTGCTTTTCCTCGACCTTGGCCTCGATGGCTTCTTTTCTGCGCTCCAGTTCGTCGATCTCCGCCTGGGTGACGGCGAAGACCTGTGCCGGCAGCACCCCGATTATCATCACTGCCGCCAGGAAGGCGGAGAGGAGCGCCGGTAGCCGCTTCGTGTTCTGTCTGTTTTTCATCTGCATACCCTCCCTGCAGCCGCCCTGTTCCGCCGCATCGGAAAGCGGAGGGGGGGCTTCTGTCCGGTCGTGTCTGTTGCCTGTACTTATCCCAGATAGGCGGCGGGATCCACATTCTCGCCGTCTACGAAGACCTCGACGTGGCAGTGGGTGCCGGTCGCCATCCCGGTCGCGCCGAGATAACCGATCGTTTCGCCCTGGCCGACGGTCGAGCCCTCGGTCACGGCGGTGCCGGACATGTGGGCATAGAGCGTCTGCATGCCGTTGCCATGGTCGACGATGATATAGTTGCCATAGCCGCTGTTGTAGCCGACCGTGGTCACGACGCCGCCGTCACATGCAACGATGTCGCCGCCGTCATGGCCGTAGCCGTCGATGTCCATACCGTAGTGCATCCGGCTGACCTCGCCGGTGATCGGGTGGGTGCGCGTGCCGTAATCACTGCTGACGTTGTAGCAGCCGGGAACCGGCCACATCAGCGTGCCGCTGGCGCCGGTATAGGTGATGACGGTCTGGCCGCCGCTGTTGTCAACGGAGATCGAGCCCTCGCCCGCGCTGACGCCGTGGGAGGCGAGATACGCGGCATAGAGCTGGGCGATCTTGGCGTCGATGGCGTCGGAAGCGGCAAGCTCCGCGGCGATGACCGCCTCGTATTCCGTTTCATTCTCCTCGAGCTCTTTCTCCAGCTTTGCCATCAGCTCCTCAGTCTCGCTGATGCTCGCGGCAAGCTCTTCCTGCTCGTCCTTCAGCTCGGCCATGGTGGCGTCGTAGACTGCCTTCTCGGCCTCATACTCTGCCTGGACGCGCTCATGCTCCTCGCGCGCAGCGATATAGCGCTGCTCGAGCGTACGGTCGCTGGTCATGATGTCGCGGATGTCGTCGATCGCTGCGAGGAAGCCGCTGAAGCTGTCTGCCTTGAGCAGCAGCGAGAGGACGCCGACGTCGCTGTTCTCCTCCATCGCGCGGACGCGGGTGCGATAGCGCTGGAGCTGCTCGTCCTCGAGCCGCTTTGCCTCGTCCACCTCGCGCTGTTTTTCCTCGATGAGCGTCTCGTAGCGCTCGATCTGCTCGTCGGTGATGGCGATCTGCTCGCGGATATAGGCGTCTCGCTCGTCATAGGCGGCCTTCTGCTCGATCAGCGTGGCCTGCTCTTCCTGCAGCTCGGCGATCTTCGCCTGGCTCTCCTCGGCCTTGGCGGCAAGCTCTTCCTTGCGCGCCTGCAGCTCCGGCAGACCCCATGCGGGGTTGATCGTGTAGTCCTCGTCGGCATAGATACCGGCCGGCAGCACGCTGACCACAAGGCCGAGAAGCATCAGCACCGCGAGAAGCACGGCGATGGCCGACATGATTTTTTTCCTGTTCACTGCATTTCCCTCCGGGTTTGGTAGATGATTTCCCTTACCCTGTCGTATGTTGCGTGTCTTTCTTTCGCCCCGAGGCTTACACTTCGAGATAGTTCCGAATGGCGTTCACGCCGCCGAAGGCGCCGATCAGCACGCCGATCGCGAGATACGCGATGAGCATCGGAAGCGCGATCTGGGAGAAGGGAACGACCGCGAAGATGCTGCCGGCGACCGAGCCGACCAGCTTTTTCGTCAGCAGCTCGTACAGCCCCCACTCGGCCAGGAAGCCGAGACCGCCGCCCAGGACGCCGAGGACGAGACCCTCGACCACGAAGGGCAGACGGATAAAGCCGTTCGACGCGCCGACCATCTTCATGATCGCGATCTCCTCACGGCGGCCGAAGGTGGCGAGCTTGATGGTGTTGGACATGATGAAGATCGAGACGAAGACCAGCATCGCGATCAGCGCGAGCGAAACGACGCTGACGATGTTGCGGATCGTCACGAAGGTGCGGGCATAGTCGAGATGCGCCTTGACCTTGGCGATGCCCTCGATGTTCTCGAGCTCGGCCTTGGTCTGCTCCATCATGGCGATATCCGTCAGGTGGATGACGAAGCGGTCGCGCAGGACCTGGTCGTCGAGACCCTCGGCGAGATCGGTGCTGTAATTCTCCATGAAGCTGTCAAAGGCCTCACCGCGGGTGACGAATGCGGCCGAGCCGATGTTGTCGATCGCGTCGATCTGGCTCTGGAGCGCTCTTGCGTCTTCCTCGGAATAGGTGTCGTCGACAAAGGCGACGACCTCGTTCTGGTTCTCCAGCCCCTTGATGAGCCGGTCGATGTTCAGGCTGAGCAGCGTAACGCTGCCCATGATGATCAGGCACGCCATAATGATCGTGACCGTTGCGAAGGACATGAAGCCGTGCGTGCCAATGCTTCTGAAGCCCTCCCGGATCAAATAACCGCTTCTATTCAATCTCATAGCTGAAATACCCATCCGTTCCGTCGCTGATCACACGGCCCCTGTCGATCGCGATAACGCGCTTGGACAGGGCGTTGACCAGTTCCTTTTCATGCGTGACCACGAGGATCGTGGTGCCCATCTCGTTGATCTTTTCAAACAGCAGCATCAGTTCGAGGCTTCGCACCGGGTCAAGGTTGCCGGTGGGCTCGTCCGCGACGATCATGCGCGGGTTGTTGACCAGCGCGCGGGCGATGGCGACACGCTGCTGCTCGCCGCCGGAGAGCTCGTTGGGCATGCGCTTTTCGCGCCCCTCGAGCCCGACCAGCTCCAGCACATAGGGCACGCGCTCGCGGATCTCGCGTCTTCTCGCGCCGACGACGCGCATGGCGAAGGCCACGTTGTCGTAGACGTTCATGTTTTCGATCAGGCGGTAGTCCTGGAACACGATGCCGAGCGTTCTTCTGACCTTCGGCAGCTTGCGGCGCTTGATCTTGCGCATGTCGAAGTCATTGACGATCACCTTGCCGCTCTTGGCGCGGATCTCGCCGGTAATGAGCTTCATCAGCGTGGTCTTGCCGGAGCCGGACGGGCCGACGAGGAAGACGAACTCGCCCTCGTTGATGGTCAGGCTGACGTTGTCAAGCGCCTCGGTCCCGCTGCTTTCGTAGACCATACTTACGTTTTTCATCTCAACCATAAGGTTTCTTTCCTCCAATACGGGTATTGCTTTTTCTTCCGCCGGGGATCTGTATGAATCATCCTCAATACTTGCTGGTGCTCAGCGAATCGAGGTATTTTTTGACCATCATGGCGACCTTGAAGACGATCGCGTGGTCGAATTCTCTCAAGTCAAGGCCCGTCAGCTTCTTGATCTTTTCCAGACGGTAGACGAGCGTGTTGCGGTGGACGTACAGCTTGCGCGAGGTCTCCGAGACGTTGAGGTTGTTCTCAAAGAACTTGTTGATCGTCTCGAGCGTGTCCTCGTCGAGGGTCTCGATCGGGTTCTTTTTGAACACCTCGTTGAGGAACATCTCGCACAGGGTCGTCGGCAGCTGGTAAATGATGCGGCCGAGGCCGAGACTCTCATAGCAGATCACGGTCTTGCCCTCTTCAAAGACCTTGCCGACGTCGATGGCGACCTGGGCCTCTTTATACCGGTCGGCCAGCTCGCGCAGATGGTGGGCGTTGGTGGAGATGCCGATCACGCAGCGCACGCCGAGCTCTTCGTGCAGCGCTTTCTCGATCATGTTGGCGGCCTTGCGCGCCTCCTCGCTGTCCTCCGCGTGGGGGACGGCCTTGATCACGGCGATGTCCGTTTCGTTGATGTTGATGACAAAGTCGTTCTGCTTGTCGGGGAACAGGCGCTGTACGACCTCGACGGCAGCGCCGTCCGAACTGTCGCTCTGGCGGACCAGGATCACGCTGCGGACCTCATCGGTGACGAAATGCAGTTCCTTGGCGCGGACGTAAACATCGCCCGGCAGGATATTGTCGGAGATGATGTTCTTGACGAACGCGGCCTTGTTATGCTTTTCCTCGTAATTGTTCTTCGCCTCGTTGAAGGCGACGGAGGCCATCGTACAGATCATCCGGGCGGTCGGATCCGTCCCCTCGGTAAAGGTGATGAACTCGACCCGTCCGCTGGCCGAGGCCAGGGGGAGATAGGTCCGGTTCGCCGTCACGAAGGGCTGGTTTCCGTTTTCCGCCTCGTAGAGATGAAAATCATCAAGGCGGGAGCCGATGATCGCAAGCTCGCTGCTCGCCACGACAAAGCCCTGGTCGTCGATCACGCCGACAGGCCGGTCAAGCGCGTCTCTCATCTGAATGATGACATTCTGAAAAATCCTGCTGGACATATCTCTTCCTCCATGTTTATGGCAAAATCACCATACCATCTCATAGTATCTGAATGGCATCATACCTCATTTTTATGGTATTTTCAATAGAAATCGGCAGGATTTTTTGTTAATTTTTTATGCTTTGTAGTTCAAACCCTCAAAAACAGCTGAAAAAACTTGTGATTTTTTGACTATCTGACCATAAACACTCTGCACAAATCCTCTTCGTCCAGTTCGCGGAACGCTCCCTCGGCGAGATCGTCCGGCAGCGAAAGTGCGCCGATCGAAAGGCGTTTGAGCTCAACTACCGGCTTGCCGCGGCTGGCAAGCATACGCTTGACCTGGTGGTACTTTCCCTCCGTCACGATCACGCGGCAGCGCTCCGTTCCGGTGATCTCAAGGCGGGCCGGGCGGCATTGCGTACCGTCGCCGAGCACGAGCCCCTCCTCGAAGGCGGCGGCATCCGCCTCGTCGGGAATGCCTTCGACGCTGGCATCATACCGTTTTTCGACTGCGAATTTGGGCGAAATGACACGGTGGGCAAAATCGCCGTCGTCCGTGAGCAGCAGCAGGCCGCGCGTGTCGCGGTCGAGCCTCCCGACAGGGAAAAGCCCCATGCGCCGCAGCTGGGGTGTGAGCAGGTCGAGCACGGTCTTCTGCCGCCGGTCCTCCGTCGCGGTCAGCACGCCGGCGGGCTTGTTGAGCATATAATAATGAAACCTCTTCCACACAAGCGCCTCGCCGTCGAGCGTGACGGCGGCCGAGGCGGGGTCGATCTTCGTCTCCGGAGCCGTGACGGGGCGGCCGTCGACGCACACGCGCCCGGCGCGGATCAGCTTTTTGACCTCGCTGCGCGGCGCCGTGCCGAGGTCGCAGAGGACTTTATCCAGTCTCATGGTCTCCACAGCTCTCACCTCTGAAGGGATCGCCGATTTCCCGCCCTTGCCCGCTCTCCTTTTTTGGGTGGAAAAAGCGGCAAAACAGACGGCTTTTTTCGCCCCATTGGGTGTATCATAGCATACTTTGGCGCAAAAATGAATACTTTGGAAGGGAGGTGAGGCAATTGTTTGAAATCTGTTCACATTCTCCTTTCCGCTCCGCTGCACGGCGAACGGCGCTGATCGCCGCCGTTTTCCTGCTCTCTTCCCTGCTGCTTTTACAGGCGCACGTACGCTCTGCGCGCCTTGACACGACCGGGGAACGCTGCGCCTATCTGGTCTCGCTGGGGCTGCAGCCCGACCCGGAGAGCGAGCAGAGCCGTGAGGTCGCGCTGCCGGCTGTTTTCGATACGGTGCTCGAGCGGTACAATGCGCTGCAGCTGGAGAGCGGTTATGATCTGCGCGCGGCGGCGGGGAAAACCTGCCGGTGCTTCCAGTATGATCTTGTCTCTTATCCGGATTGGGACGGGCGCGTGATCGCGACGCTCTATCTCTATCGCGGACGTGTGATCGGCGGCGACGTCCACACAGCCGACGTGCACGGCTTTATGCTCCCGCTGCCCGCCTTGTGATGATGTACAAAAAAAGGGCGCGTGCTTATACAATTATGCCAAAAATGTCCCTGCTCGTTGACAGTAATTTTGCACATTGTTAATATATATAAAGAAAACCCGGCACAACAAGAAGAAAAGAGGGATTGATTAGTGAGAGATCTGAAGTACCTGCAGTATTTTGAAGATCTGCTGCAGCAGGCCAACAACGCACTTGTCACCCAGGCCAGGGAAGACGGCAAGGTATGCGTTGCCTATACCTGCGAAAACGTACCCGAACCGCTTTTGAATCTGGATCGTGCGGTCTCGATCCGTCTCAGCGCACCGAACACCGGCTCTATCGATATTGCGACCTATTACATGACCAACCTCCTTTGTGAACCCAGCCGCGCGCTGCTCGAGCGCGCGATCGAGGGCGGCTTCAACTTTGCCGACTGCGTCATCACGCCCGACGGCTGCACGATGATGAACCGCTGTGTGGAAAATATGGAGCTGCTCAAGACCATGGGCAAGGACAACCCCAATTTCTTCCACGAATACATGGAGATCGCCTTCAAGAACACCGAGGAGGACGTCGACCTGGCCGTGCTGCAGTGCACCAACCACGTTCTGACCCCGCTGAAGGAGAAATACGGCATCGACACCTCCGACGCCGCGATCCGCAGGGCCGTCGAGGAGCACAACCGCGTCTGCCGTGTGATCCGCGCGATCAGCGAATTCCGCAAGGAAGAAAAGCCCCGCATCACGGGCTATGAGTTCCATGTGCTCTGCCTTGCGACCTATGTCTGCCCGAAGTATCTCATCATCGACAAGCTCGAGGAGACGCTTGAGGAGCTGCGCACCCGCGAGCCGGACGACAAGCCCTGGCGCGCCCGCGTGCTGGTCGTCGGATCGGAGACCGACGACTCCGGCTTCATCAAGCTCATCGAGGAGCAGGGCGCCTTCGTCTGCTGCGACCGCTTCTGCTTCGGCTCCTACCCCGGCCGCGTCCCGATCGAGCTGAGCGACGACGAGGACGCGCTGCGTCAGGTCTGCCGTCACTACATCCAGCACTGCCACTGCCCGCGCATGATGAGCATGGACAAGGTCTATGGCCGCAAGAAGTATGTGGCCGATCTTGCCAAGGAATATCACGCCGACGGCGTGATCTACAATCAGGTCAAGTTCTGCGACCCCTGGGCATACGAGCGCACACTCGGATCGTCAATGCTGCACCAGGACTACGGCTTCCCCGTCCTGTCCATCGACAGACCTTATAACGTATCTTCCTCCGTCGGCCAGCTGCGTACCCGCGTGCAGGCCTTTGTAGAGAGCATCGAGATCAAGAAGATCCAGGGAGGTGACAAGGCATGAAAACGGTAGAAACGATCATCAACCCCAAACGTCGCGTCGGCGAGGAGTCTCCCGGCAAGATCTATGACGAAAAGCTGAAGGTCCGCGCGCGCCGCGAGTGGCGCGGTGTGAAAGACACCTTCTATGATTACACCCGCTGGCTCTACCTCATGAGCGTGCTCGGCCGCTTCATCATCGTCCCGCGCAACGTCAAGGGTTTCCTTCGCTATCGCTGGATGATGAGCTATCTCTTCGTCCCCCACGGCATGGACAAGTTCACGCTCGGTCTGCGCGACGAGGCGCTGCGCATCGCGCACACCTCCTTCAACTTCGTTATCGCCGACGTGACCCAGGCCATCGCCAACTGCTTCCGCGGTGACCGCCGCGTGGGCAACGACAAGGCCTACTCCGACAAGTGCGTCATCACCGACGAGAACTCGATGGTCACCTTCATGATGGGCTTTGACAAGGAAAAGGTCCACACGATCCTGCGCGAGGTGCCGACGATGTTCGCCTCGAACATCTTCCACCAGTTCAACGTCATGCACTATCTCGACGTTGCCCAGGAATACGGCATTTCCGGCGACGTCTGCCCGATGCCCGAGGCCGAGGCCGGCATCTCCATCGACGACGATTTCTGCGTGCTCGGCTGCTGCGCGGTGCAGAACAACACCACCTGCGACGGCTCACTGATGGGCAACGGCATCATCGCCAAGCGTCTCGAGCGCGAGTACGGCATCCCCACCTTCCAGCTGGCCACGCCCCTGCGCCACAAGGAGCCGGACGTTATGGACTACGCCGCGAGCGAGATCAAAAAGGCCATCGCCTTCGTCGAGGAGCACACCGGCGAGAAGTGGGACTGGGATATGTACTTTGCCGCTGCCAAGCGCGTGAACTATGCCACGAAGTGCCGCATCGCGCAGATGGAGATCAACTCCACCCCCTATCCCCAGTTCTTCGGCGCTGCGTTCAGCCTTTACAACGACACGAACTACATGGGCAACTCCGGGCGTGACCCGCAGTTCGTCAAGATCGACCGCAAGCTGCTTGAACTGGCCGAGCGCGGCTACAAGGCCAAGCGCATGTACGCCAAGGAGTACCGCCACCGCGCGATCGTCTGGGGCGTGCAGCCGCAGTATGTCATCGACATGCTCTACTGGCTGGTCCAGTGCTGGGGCATCATGCCGCTGACGGACATGCTCTCCGTCATCAACACCGACATGATCGCCGAGGAGGACACGCCCGAGAACCGCGAGCAGGCCTACCGCGACATGGCCATGCTGAACATGGAGATGATCATGCGCAACCACACGCACGGCGGCTATCAGGTCCTGGTCGACGAGCTGTGGGAGCTGTGCGAGAAGATGAACGCCGACATGGTCATGATGTGGGAGCATATGTCCTGCAAGGCGCTGACCGGTATGCACGGCATGTTCGAGGAGCAGGGCCGCGAGCGCGGCATCCACATCATGTGGGTCAGCCACGACCTGTGCGACCCGCGCGTGTTCACCCGTCAGGCCATCCGCGACCAGGTCAACAAGTACATGCGCACGGTCTTCCGGGAAGAGCCGCTTGATCCGTCGCTGGAGATCATCCCCGACAACGAGGCATATTGATAGGAGGATCGGAAAATGGGTAAGTGCAACTGCAAGATCGTCAAGACGCTCGGCAAGCTTCTGCTTAAGCTGGCCCTTGTCGTTCTGGGCTTCTTCGTCGCAACCTTCACGGTATATATGTTCAACCTGGATATGAAGCTGATGTCCGTTATCGCTCCTTGGCTGGAAAAGTGGTACGACCATCTCGAGCATAACCAGTATCTGTGATATCCGCAAAAGTATCTGTGATATCCGCAACAAGACCGCCGGGGTCAAGCGACCCCGGCGGTCTTGTTGCGCGTTCACAGCTTTATTTCTTATATCCGGTCGAAAGATCGACGACGTTTTCCGGCGTCTGGCCGGCAAGGTATCTCTCCAGGTTGTTCAGCGCGATCTTCAAAATGCCCTTGTAGATCGACGCGTGGTGGAAGTTGCCGGCCACGTGCGGCGTGATAACGAGCTTCTCCTCCCGCCACAGCGGGCTGTCGGCGGGAAGCGGCTCGGTCTCGCACACGTCGATGGCCGCGGCCGCGATCTGCCCGGACTGCAGCGCATGCAGCAGCACCTCGTGCGAGACGGCGTTGCCGCGCCCGCAATTGATGAACACGGCGCTGTTCTTCATGTGTTCAAAGCGCTCGGCCGTATAGAAATAGGCCGTCTCTGCCGTGCTCGGCAGGATGGAGAACACAACGTCCGCCTCCGGCAGCACGCGGTCGATCTCCTCCGTCAGCACCAGCTCGTCCACGCCCTCCGGGCAGACGCCGCCGCGGCGCTTGACGCCGATCACGCGGGCACCCATGGCCTTGACGAGGCGGGCATAGCTCAGTCCGATGTCGCCCAGCCCCACGACCAGCACGGTCGATTCCGCAAGGGACGAGACCATGCCGTGATCCTCCCAGCGGCAGGCGTGCTGCGAGCTGCGGTAGAGATGCAGCTTTTTGATCAGCATCATCGTCATGGCAAAGGCATGCTCGGACACGGCCTGGCCGTAGGCGCCGGTCGCATTGCACAGCGCGGTCTTTGCCGCGAGAACGCCCTTGGGCATATAGGGATCCGCTCCGGCCGAGAACAGCTGCAGCACATCCAGATTCTCCGACCCTGCGATCTTCTTCGGCGAAACGTTGCCGAGAATGAAGTTCGCCTCGCGCACCTGCTCCTCCGTCGCCTCGGCTGGCGTGGTAAAGACGATCTCGCACGCCTCGCCCGACGCCTCCGCGCAGCGGCGGACGGCTTCCTTATCCTTTTCCTCGATCGCGAGCGCAACCAGTATTTTTTTCATGCTCTCAGCCCCTTTTGTTTGATAAAACCATACTATCAGTTTACAGGGCCAAAAACAAGCGGGAAGTTGCTTTTATCTATAATGCTCCCGCCCCGCTGCCCTGATAGGGCGGCGGGGCGGGGTTCTTCCCTGTAAAACTGTCGTTCGTTCGGCTTTGCGCTGCCGCGTCAGTCAAAATAGCGTCGGTATAACAGACAGATCTGCGGGTCAAGCTCCTTTCTGACGTTGACCTTGTGCTCGCGGATCGTGTGTCTCACGTGCTCCTTCTGCAGCCGGAAGCCCTCGGAATGATAAAGCCCGTGCTGGATATGCAATCTCGCCAGACTTTCGATCTGCCACTGCAGATCGCGGATCATCTCTTCGCGTTCCCGTTCCATGAATGCCCCCCCTCTGGCCGACGCCGGTATTCGCTGCGGTTTCCGGTGTTTTGTCTCTTCATTCAGATTGTATCATCTCTTCCGGGGCTGGAACAAGTTGTGATTTTGCCGAAATAGTGACGGAATCATTGGCTAACTTGTCGGTATTACAAATTTTTTATTCAAAAATGTGAAGTTTACTGCCGGTCAAGCTTCCCGCCGCGGCATTCAGGCCTTTGACTGTCTCGCTTCGGGGCAATGACACCGTCTTGTATCAGTTCTGCTCCGGCGCCCAGGAGGGCTGGAGCTCCTCGATCTGCAAAAAGCCGTCCACCTTCGCGGCGATCTGGTACTTATCCTCATATACGATCTCCCCGGGCGTGTTCGTATAGACGAGGAAATACGGGTGATTATACCGTTCCAGCAGCCACAGCGCGGGCCGGATCATTTTGAGCATTTCGTCCGAGTTTTCTGTCTTGAACCAGCATACGACCGGTTCGCGGTTCATGCACGGAGGCGGCCATGGGAGGTTTTCGGCAAACCAGCCGTCGATTTCGCGAAAGAGGTCTGCGTCCTCCCGCTCCATGACGTCTTCCTGGATCAGCTTCCAGCACATGCTGAAAACGCCCTTGGCGTACATTGTGTTTCTGGCCAGCTCTTTGCCCTGGATCCTTACATATTTGAATTGCATCATATCCTTATCCCTCATGAACTTGAGCCCGGTCATTCTTTCTTTATCGTCCGCTTTATTCCGATTTCCCGTAAAATATAACATAATAAGTATCTTTTTTCAACATAACTGTGCTTTACCAAACGCAAAAGGCACCCCCCACGGGGTGGCCCTTATCTGCGGCGGACTGCGACTCGCTTCGCTCCCTGCATAAGTTCGCGTTAGCCAAATCAGAGATTTGGACGCTCACTTATCGAACTGCTGCTTCTCTTCGCGCCCACGCTTTACCAAAAGCAAAAGCCACCCGTTGGGTGGCTGTAAAATACTGCGGCGGACTGCGACTCGCTTCGCTCCCTGCATAAGTTCGGCTTGACCAAAAACGCTGCGCTTCGCTTGTGTTTTTGGAGCCTCACTTATCGAACTTCTGCTTCTCTTCGCGCTCACGCTTTACCAAAAGCAAAAGCCACCTGTTGGGTGGCTTTTGCTTTTGGTGGAGAGTGGCGGACTCGAACCGTCGACCTTCCGCGTGTGAGGCGGACGCTCTAACCAGCTGAGCTAACCCTCCAAAGCCTGTATATGATACCATATCCTTCCGCACATTTCAAGAGGAAATTTCGGCACGGTGACAAGAGGTGAAACGGCCGCCGGAAAAAGCGGCAGCCGTTTGTTTTTATGCGTCCATGATCTTGTGCAGCAGCGCGTAGAGCATGATCGCCTCATCCGGCTCAAGCGGCAGACAGTTGCCCACCTTCAGGGGGATCTCCGCCGCGCGCTCTTTCAGTGTCCGTCCCGCGTCGGTCAGCGTGATGCGCACGCTGCGCTCGTCCTGCTCGCTGCGGCGGCGGGCGATCAGTCCCGCCGTCTCCAGCTTTTTGCAAAGCGGCGTCAGCGTGCCGCTGTCGAGGCTGAGCCTCTCCCCGATCTCCCCGAGGGAAAGTCCGTCGCGCTCCCAGAGCACAAGCAGCACGATATACTGGGTATAGGTCAGCCCCAGCTCCTTGAGGTACGGCGCATAGAGGCCCGTCACCTTGCGGGCCGCCGCATAGAGCGGAAAGCACAGCTGGTTATCCAGTTTCAGCGCCTCGGCGGGATCATAGGTCATGGTTTTTTCTCTCTTTCCGCGCTTTCTTCTTACAGGAGCGCTTCGACTTCCTTTGCCACGGTCTTCATGTCGGCCGTCGGCTCAAAGCGGGCGACGACCTTGCCGCTGCGGTCGACGAGGAACTTGGTGAAGTTCCACTTGATGGCGGGGTTGTTCTTGTAATCCTTGTCAAACTTTTTGAGCATAGCGGACATGGCCAGCGCCATCGGGCTCTTGCCGAAGCCCTCAAAGCCCTTTTCGCCCTTGAGATAGGTGTAGAGCGGCAGTTCGTTTTCGCCGTTGACTTCGGACTTCTTCATCTGCGGAAACTTCGTGTTGTAGCGCAGCGTGCAGAATTCGTGGATCTCATCGTCCGTGCCGGGGGTCTGGCCGGCAAACTGGTTGCAGGGAATGTCCAGGATCTCAAAGCCGCGGTCGTGGTACTTCTCGTACATCTCCTCGAGATCCTTGTACTGGGGCGTAAAGCCGCAGCCGGTGGCCGTGTTGACGACGAGGAACACCTTGCCTTCAAATGCGCGGAGAGAGAAGTCCTCCCCCTTCGGCGTCGGGACGGAATACTCATAAATGCTCATGAACTGGCCTCCTGTTTTTTATTTTATGCAAATTAATTTTATCAAATCTTTTTTTGTTTGTCAAGAGCTTTTTCTCTTTTTTCGCCCCTTCTCCCGATCGGACTGCTTTTTTCTCTTGACAAGTTAGCCCAATCTAACTATAATACATTTATGGTTAGCGAACGCTAATCCAATATTGCAGGCCACCCGATACTCAGCTGTTGGCTGGCGGAAAGGAGCGGTTTTAGAGATATGATGCCGCTTACACTGACAAACGACGGCGAAGAGGCTATCATCCGTCACATCGGCGGAAGCCCGGACGTCAAGCGCCATTTGGAGGATCTCGGCTTTGTCCCCGGCGAGAATGTGCGCATCATTTCCCGCATCGGCGGAAATGTGATCGTCGTTGTCAAAGAGACCCGGCTTGCCATCGACCAGGCAATGGCCGCAAAAATCATGGTTTGAAACGAGGGAGGAAAAGATGAGAACACTGCGTGAGGCAAACATCGGTGAGACCGTCGAGGTCGTCAAGCTGCACGGCGAAGGCGCCGTCAAGCGTCGTATCATGGACATGGGCATTACCAAGGGCGTTTCGATCTACGTCCGCAAGGTCGCGCCGCTGGGCGATCCGGTTGAGGTCACGGTACGCGATTATGAGCTGTCCATCCGCAAGGCGGACGCCGACATGATCGAGATCAAGTAAGCCATTATTTTTTTGACCAGTGGTTAGTTTCTGCTAACCTTGAAAGAGAGGATTTTTGATTATGGATGTAAAAATTGCCCTTGCGGGCAACCCGAACAGCGGTAAGACCACCCTGTTCAACGCGCTGACCGGCTCAGCCCAGTTCGTCGGCAACTGGCCCGGCGTCACCGTCGAGAAGAAGGAAGGCAAGCTCAAGGGACACGACGGCGTGACCGTCACCGACCTGCCGGGCATCTACTCGCTCTCCCCCTACACGCTGGAGGAGGTCATCGCCCGTAACTATCTGATCACCGAGCGCCCGGACGCGATCCTGAACATCGTCGACGCGACGAACCTCGAGCGCAACCTCTATCTGACCACCCAGCTCACCGAGCTCGGCATCCCCGTGGTCATCGCGCTGAACATGATGGACCTCGTCAAGAAGAACGGCGACAGCATCAATGTCAAAGAGCTCGAGCGTGAGCTCGGCTGCAAGATCGTTGAGATCTCCGCGCTGAAGGGCACGGGCGTCATGGACGCCGCCGAGGCCGCCATCAGCGCCGCAAAGAACACCAAGACCGTTCCGATGCACACCTTCTCCGGCCCGGTCGAGCACGCGATCGCCCATATCGAGGAGGCCGTCGTGCACACGATGCCCGAGGAGCAGCAGCGCTGGTACGCCATCAAGGTCTTTGAGCGCGACGACAAGGTCATGGAGGGACTGAACATTTCCTCCGAGACCAAGGCACACATCGAGCAGGACATCCAGGCCGCCGAGAAGGAGCTGGACGACGACGCCGAGAGCATCATCACCAACGAGCGTTACATCTATATTGCCCAGCTTCTCAAGGGTACATACAAGAAAAAGAACAAGGGGCAGCTCTCCGCCTCCGACAAGATCGACAAGATCGTCACGAACCGCATCCTGGCTCTGCCGATCTTCGCGCTGGTCATGTGGCTGGTCTACGCGCTGTCCATGGGCGCTCCGATCGGTGACGGCGGCATCGCCCTCGGCACCTTCCTCACCGACTGGGCCAACGACGTCCTCGGCGGCGCCTGGCTGACCGACGGTTCCCGCGCCATTCTCGAGAGCTGGAACGTCGCCCCCTGGCTGGTGGGTCTGATCTCCGACGGTATCCTCGCCGGCGTCGGCGCGGTCCTCGGCTTCGTGCCCCAGATGCTCGTCCTCTTCCTGATGCTCTGCATCCTTGAGGACTGTGGCTACATGGCGCGTATCGCCTTCATCATGGACCGTATCTTCCGCAAGTTCGGTCTCTCCGGCAAGAGCTTTATCCCGATGCTCGTCGGCACCGGCTGCGGTATCCCGGGCGTTATGGCCTCCCGTACCATCGAAAACGAGCGTGACCGCCGCATGACGGTCATGACCACGACCTTTATCCCCTGCGGCGCCAAGATGCCGATCATCGGCCTCATCGCCGGCGCTCTCTTCGGCGGCAGCACCTGGGTCGCCACCTCCGCTTACTTCATCGGCGTCGCTGCGATCGTCATCTCCGGCATCATGCTCAAGAAGACCAAAATGTTCGCCGGCGATCCCGCTCCGTTCGTCATGGAGCTGCCCGCCTACCACGTGCCCTCTCTCAAGAACGTGCTGCGCGGCACCTGGGAGCGCGGCTGGTCGTTCATCAAGCGCGCCGGCACCGTCATCGTGCTTTCCTCCATCATCATCTGGTTCCTCTCCGGCTTCGGCACGGTCAACGGCCGCTTCGGCATGGTCGATGAGCTGTACGAGGACGAAGATCTCATCACTGACGAGTATGTCGCCGTCGTCGCCGAGCGCATGAACATCTCCGAGGACGAAGTCGAGCCGATGGACGATTCCATTCTGGCCCGCGTCGCCCAGCCCGTGTCCGTCGTCTTCAAGCCGCTGGGCTTCGGCGACTGGAAGCCCACCGTCGCCACGGTGACCGGTCTCGTTGCCAAGGAAGAGGTCGTCGCCACCTTCGGCGTGCTGTACAACTTTGACGCCAAGGCCGAGCAGGCCGTCGACGAAGAGACCGGCGAGCTCCTCTTTGACGAGGAAGGCGAGCCGATCATGGAAGAGCTGGAAGAGAACGGCGACCAGATCTGGGAGAACGTCCGCGCCGACTTTAACGACTTCTCCGGCGGCCACGGCAAGCTTGCCGCGTACTCCTTCATGATCTTCAACCTGCTCTGCGCCCCCTGCTTCGCCGCTATCGGCGCGATCAAGCGCGAGATGAACAGCCGCAAGTGGACCTGGTTCGCGATCGGCTATCAGTGCGGCTTCGCCTACGTCACGGCCTTCATCACCTGGCAGCTCGGCCGTCTGTTCGTCGGCGGCATGAACGTGATCGGACTCATCCTTGCGCTTGCGCTGCTCGCGGCTCTTTGCTGGCAGCTCTTCAAGCCCTATAAGGAATCCGACAAGCTCACGACCGAAGTCAAGGTCTGATCCAAAAAACGCAGCATAACCCGTCAAAGGAGGTAAAAAGATGCTTGCAACCGTTATTCTCTCACTTGTTATCGTCGCGATCGTCGCGCTGATCATCCGCAAGATGGTCCTGGATAAACGCGCGGGCGTCTCCTCCTGCGGCGGTAAATGCGGCGACTGCGGTCTTTGCGCCGGCGGCTCCTGCGGCGGCGCGCACAAGATCAAAAACTAAGAAAGATAGAGAGTCTTCTCTTTATCCCCCGCCTGCGCACGCCCATACGCAGGCAACGCACTCACTCTCTCCATGAGGCTGCCCCTCCCCGGGCAGCCTCGACTTATGGAAATATTGGAGGCAGCAGCATGATCAAAACGACCGTAAAGATCGACGGGATGGCCTGCAGCATGTGCGAGGCACATATCAACGACGCGATCCGCAAGGCCTTCCCGGTCAAGAAGGTAACAAGCTCCCACACGAAGAAGGAGAGCGTCATCCTCTCCGAGACGCCGATCGACCCTGAGGCGCTGCGCGCCGCGATCGACGCGACCGGATACACCTATCTCTCCTCGAGCGCGGAGCCCTATGTAAAAAAGGGGCTCTTCGGGTTCTGAATCTTGAACGAAAAGAGCCGGCTGTTTTGACGCAGCCGGCTCTTTTTTGACATGCTTGCATTCGGCGCGGCGGCGTTGTAGAATAAATAAGAAGCGGCACGCTGCCCTTCCCGATCTTCGTCCTGCACTGCAGATGCAGCGCGGCGAAAAAGCTGAAAGGAGAACCGACATGGGCCTTTTCTCATCTTTGACAAACAAGAAAAAAGCCGCGCCCGCCTTTGATGCCCAGACCGAGGAGGCGGCGCTTCGCTGCAGCATCTGCACCGGCGAGCAGACCGCCGGCTTCCGCAACAAGAACACCGGGCATTTTCGCGAGATCATGCTGATCCGCTCTCCCGCCGACCTTGACGACTTCAAGCGCGAATACGGCGTGGAGGACGTTAAAAAGATCTTCTGAATTGTCGTCACAATTCACATTTCCTCGCACATTTATTCACAATTTATCCATTGCTTGCATGCCCGGGATGTTATAATAGGCTTGCAAAGGCAAATACTAACTTTACGATAAAAAGGAGAAATCATCATGGATAAGAAAAACGTCAACGATATCATGGAAAACCTCAAGTCCCTCGTAAAGAAGGGCAACGTTTCCCGCATCGTCATCGCCAAGGACGGCAAGGAGCTCGTCAACGTTCCCGTCAACGTCGGCATCGTCGGCGGTGTTGTGGGTCTGGCCGCGGCCAAGTGGGTCGTGATCGCCGCCGTGCTCGCCACCGTGGGCTTTGGCTGCACCGTTCAGGTCATCCGCGAGGACGGCGGCATCACCGACGTTCTCACCGAGGAGCAGTCCGCCAAGACCCGCGCCAAGGCTGCCGAAGTGGTCGAGGACGTCAAGGAGCGCTTCAATCTTGACGAGGTCGTCGAGAAGGCCACCGATGCCGTGAAGGAAGCCAAGGAAAAGTTCAGCTTTGACGAGGTCGTCGACGCCGCTGTCGAGGACGTCATCCCCGACGACGAGCCGAAGAACGAGTAATTTCCATAAAGAACACAAAAAGACTCCCGTCCTGGACGGGAGTTTTTTTGATTTGTTTGATCAGCCGTAGACGTCGTTGGTATCGACCAGCATGATATCCACGTCAAAGATCTCGCCCTCGCGCCAGATCGTAAAGGTCATGGTATCACCGACGGAAAGCTCCTCCTTCATGGCGGAGATCTCGGCCGTGGCAGAGACCTCGACGCCGTCCACCTTCAGGATGATGTCGCCCGCGCGCAGCCCCTTTGCCGCGGCGTCAGAGCCCTCGGACACCGCGCTGATATACAGCCCGCCGCTTGCAGGAAGCTTATCACCATAGTGCTCGCGCGCCTCGTCCGGGATCGCGCCGACCGTGATGCCGATCGACGGCCGACCGGTCACGCTGCCCTCGCGGACGATGATGTTGACCAGCTTGACCACCGTTGCCGAGGGGATCGCAAAGCCGATGCCCTCGATGCTGGAATAGGACGACATCATTTTCATGTTCGTGATGCCGATCACCTGGCCGTACATGTTGAAAAGCGGCCCGCCGGAGTTGCCTTCATTGATGGCGGTGTTGGTCTGCAGCAGGTTCATGCTGTGGCCCTTATAGTTCATCCCGCGTTCGATGGCGGAGATGATACCGTCGGTGAGCGTCATGCGGAATTCCTCACCCAGCGGGTTGCCGATGGCCGCCACGCGGTCTCCCACCTCGAGCACGGTGCTGTCGCCGAATGCGGCGGGCACAAGCCCCTCCGCCTCGATCTTCAGCACGGCGATATCGCTGATCGAGTCGGCGCCGACGAGCCTGGCCTCGTACACGCTGTTGTCAAAGAGCGTAACGGCGGCGCGGTCACAGTCGGCGATCACATGGGTGTTCGTCAGAATAAGACCGTCGGACGAGAGGACCACGCCCGTGCCCCAGTTATAGCCGCTCCTGCCGTTCATATAGCCGGAGATCCCGACGATGCTCGGCGCACAGCCGCGATAGAGCTCCTGCAGCGTGATCTCCTCTCCCGCCGGTGCGACGGCACAGGCAAAGTCGATCGGCAGCTCGGTACGCTCGATGTTGATGACGGTGCGGCTCGTGTCGGTCGACGTGTAAAAGTTCTCGAAAAACTCGCGGTAATCATCGGGCAGCGCCCCGTCGTCCTCATTCGGAGGCTGGATAAACTGGCCGAAGCCGGAGCCGTTCTGCGTCTCCGTTCCCTTCGGCGCGTTCCCGTTCGGGAACAGCAGCGCCGAGCCGACGATCAGCCCGACGATGACCGCCACAGCGATCAGGGCGCGGAGCCAGGTCCTGCTCTTCTTTTTTGTTGTCGTTTGCGGCGCGCTCTGTGTTTGCAGCGGCGCGTACCAGCTGTCGCTTTCGCTGACGTACCAGTTACTCATATCTCATCCTTCTTTATATCGTGGCATAGCTGTCTCTCACTCCGCCAGCGGCAGCGTGAAGACGAATTCCGTCTCGCCGTTTTCGCTCTTGACGGCGATGTCCTCGTCGTGGCTGTTGATGATCGCCTTGACCAGATACAGCCCCAGCCCGACGCCGGATTTATCCAGCGAACGCGAGCGGTCGGACTTGTGAAAACGGTCGAAGATAAAGGGCAGATCGTCCGGCGGGATCGTCTCGCCGAAATCCTTGACGGAAACATAGGCCTTGCCGTCGTCCTTGTACAGGCGGATCGTGAGACAGCTGTCCTGCGCGGCGAACTTCACCGCGTTGTCGATCAGGTTGTAAATGACCTGGGTGATGCCGTCGCGGTCTGCTCGAACCAGGATATGCTGATCCGGCAGCTGCGGGTCGACGTCCAGACGCTTTTTCGTCGCGCGGCTTTCAAAGCTCAAAAGGGTCTGCAGGATCAGCTCCGTCAGATCAAAGACCGTGCGCTTGGACGGGTCGGCCGCCCGGTTGCGCATCTGCGAAACGTCCAGCATCTCACGCACCAGGCGGGAGAGACGCTTGGTCTCGTCGCTGATCGAGCGGAGATATTTCTCCTCCTGCTCCTTGGGGATCGTGCCGTCGAGGATGCCGTCGGCAAAGCCGGAGATCGTCGTCATCGGCGTGCGCAGTTCGTGGGAGATGTTGGCGATGAATTCGCTTCTGCGCGCCTCGGCCTTTTCCAGCGAATCGGCCATCTTGTTGAACGATTCGATCAGCGCGCCCATCTCGTCGGTGGGGTCCTCGACCTGCTTCACGCGCACCGAGAAATCGCCGCGGGCGAATTTGCGCGAGGCCGCCGCCATCTCGTCGAGCGGACGGGCCATGCGCTTGGAATAGAAAAGACTGATGACGAGGGCGATCGCAAACACGCCGATCGCGACGAGCACCGCGACGCCCAGGAAGGTCTCCCACGCGCCGAACATGTTGGCCGACACGCTGGTGACGAAGGCATAGCCGATCACGCTCTCGTCCCTGTTGAGGATCGTCCGGGCGACGACATAGCGCTTTTCGGGATAGAGCGTGCCGAGCGTCGAGTTCTGACGCATCCGCCCCGTTTCGCTCAGCGCCGCGGTCACGTCGTCCGGCAGCTTGACGCCGATGTGCTCGCACATCGGGCGTTTATCCGAACAGCAGACGATCTCGCCGCTCTCGTCGGCGAGAAAGATATGGTTGCCCGTGCTGTGGGCGATCGAGCTGAGACTCATGCTCAGCGACCAGGAGTGCAGCCCGTCATAGTCCGCCACGGCGGAGGCCAGGTGGCAGACCTCCTCGGCGCTTGATTCCATCGTCGTCTGATAGTCGTTGATGACATAGCTGCGCGCGATGCCGATAAAGGCGATCGTCGTCAAGAGGAAGCTGATCGTCACGAGCGTTGCCGTCGCGACGAAATTTCGCAGATAAACGCTTTTCACGGCTCTTACTCGGTCACTTCAAACTTGTAGCCCACGCCCCACACGGTCTTCAGGCACCACTTGTCGGACACGCCCTCGAGCTTTTCGCGCAGGCGCTTGATGTGCACGTCGACCGTGCGCGAATCGCCGAAATAGTCAAAGCCCCAGACCTCGTCGAGAAGCTGGTTGCGCGTGAAGACGCGGTTGGGCGAGGAGGCGAGGTGGAACAGCAGCTCCATCTCCTTGGGCGGCGTGTCGATCTTTTTGCCGTCGACGACCAGCTCGTAGGAATCGAGATTGATCGTGAGCTTGTCAAAGTCGAGCTTCTTTTCCATCGGGCTCTCGCCGTCCTTGCGGCGCATGACGGCGTGGACGCGCGCGATCAGCTCCTTGACCTCGAAGGGCTTGGTGACATAGTCGTCGGCGCCCATCTCCAGACCGCTGACCTTATCGTTCGTCTCGCCCTTCGCGGTGAGCATGATGATCGGCACGGCGGATTTTTTGCGGATGTCGCGCAGCACCTGCCAGCCGTCCTTGATCGGCAGCATGATGTCCAGCAGCACGACGTCCGGCTGAAAGAGATCAAAGCTGCTCTCCGCCTTGCCGCCGTCCGGCGCGATCATCACCTCAAAGCCGTCCTTGCCGAGATACAGTCTCAGCAGCTCGGCAATATTGCCGTCGTCCTCTACAACGAGCGCACGTTTGCTCATAACACTTTCCTCCGCTTTCCGAGAAATACTTGCTATATTATAATACGATTATACAGCGAGGGAAAGAGTAAAGGTTAAAAAAGTGTAAAATTCACGCCTTTCCGTCTCTCTTCTCCCCTGCTCCGCTCTCCCAGATACGCAGACGGGCAGCGAGTGTTTCCGCGCGGCGGCGCCAGTCGGCCGTGCGCGCTTCTTTTTCCTCCGCCGCGAGATAGGCCGGATCGTGCCCGAGCGTGAGCGCGCGCCCGATCACGTGCGGATACTCCTGCGCACGCCGGGCGATCAGTACGCAGGGATAGCGGCGGCATTCGGCTGTATCGCCCGCGACGACAGGCTTTTGCAGCGCGAAGTATTCAAAAAGCTTGACCGGGCTGGCCGCGTCGCCGACCCGCCCCTTTTGGAACGGGATCAGCAGCACGTCGCAGCGCGCGGCGTAATCCCGCAGCGTCTCATACGGCCGCGTGCCGAGAAAGCAGACGTTTTCGCGCTCCCCCAGTTCACGGTCATACGAGCCGTCATACTTTGCGCCGATGAGCAGCAGCGAAAAACGCCCGTCCGCCGCGATCGTGCGCAGCGCCTCATAGTCGAGCCAGCTCGCCAGCGCGCCGTAAAAGCAGACGACCGGCTTTCCCTTTCTCAGCAGCTCTCGAAAAGTGTCGTCCGTCGGGCAAGGGCCGGGCACGGCAAAATGGCCGCAGTCCACGCCGTTTTCGACGAGGACGCAGCCCTCCTTTCCTTTTTTGCTCTCGGCCTCGCGCAGCAACGCCAGCGACGAGGCGACGACGCGGCAGCCCCGCTTTCCCATGGCGTATCGGTACAGCGCTGCCGTTTTGCGCGGCACCCGTTTCCCGCCGCCGATCGCGGGGTCGATCGCGTCGATATAGTCATACAGCACCGTCCAGCCCCTGCCTTCATGGTGCTTGACCGTTTTGACATCAAGCCTGCTCTCGGGCGAAGCGACATAAAGCCAGCGCGGCCTCCCGCCCGTCTCGGCTTCCCGCTCGATCGCCGCGGCAAGCCCTTTTGCGCGCAGATTGACGAGCCACAGTCTCCCGCCCAGCCGCACCGCGCCGCGCACGCGGTCATGCGGCGGCGCAGCCTCATAGAGCACGAGGCAGCCGCTTTCCGCCAGCGCGCGGGCGAGCTGCTGGGCGCGCTGAACGAGCGGCGTGTGCCAACCGAAGCTCCCGCGCCGCAAAATGACGCGCTCATATTCTCCTGCGCGGAGCTGCCGTAAAAGCGCATCGCACGCCTCCCGCTCCTCTCTTCCCGGGCCGAGGCGCGATAGCGTTTCATCGGCCGCATAGCGTCCGAGAAGGCGGATCGTGCCGGCGATCCCGTATTTTTCAATCAGGTTTTTCAGCTTGGCGAGCATATTCTCTCTCCGTTTTTCTTACAATATGAAAAAGTATCGGCCCGCGCGCCGGATCTTTATACCTCCCGACGTATGTTCCCGCCCCTTTTCGGGCAGAATAGCGGCGAGGTGATCCGTTTTGAACGAAAAACATAAACGAAAGCTGCGGCGCTTTGCCGCCGTCTGCGCCGTGACAGCCTTCACGGTGCTCGCGCTCTTCTCGGCGCTGTATTTTGCGCGGGTAAAGGACTATCGCTGCGCGTCACGCTATTCCTATGAGCTGAGCTTTGAGGAGACGGCCGCCGCGGTCGGCGCGCTGTCCGACACGCTGGAGAAAAGCCGCTATGCCACGGGAGAGCTCTGTCACGCGCTCGCCTCCGAGGCCTTTGCCGAGGCCTGCGCGGCCAAGGCGGCGCTGGCGACGCTCCCCTTTTCCACCGTGGAGATGGAGCAGACGAAGGGCTTTCTCGGCACCGTGGGCGATTTTACACACACCCTGTGCAGCCGCGGCGGTGAGTTTACGGACGACGAGCGCGCGGACGTGCTCGCGCTCTCGGACGCGGCGAGCGCTTACAGTGCGCTGCTGCTTGATCTCAAAGACGCCCTGAGCTGCGGCGAGCTGACGATGGACAGCCGGGAAAAGCAGCTTGTCAACATTCTTCCCGATCCCGACGAGCGGCATCTGAGCGACGGCTTTGCCGACGCAGAGGCGAACTTTCCCACGCTGCGCGAGCTGAAAAGCGTCTCCGGCGAAGGGGCGGCAGCTCTGCCGCAGTATCTTGACCCCGCGCGCGCCCGCGCCGCGGCGGCGGCATTTTTGAACGTGTCGGAGGATCTGCTGCGCGAGGAGTACAGCTATGCCGACGGCACGATCGCCTTCAGCCGCGGGACTGTGACGCTGCGCGCTGACGAGGAGCACGTGCTCACGCTCTCCGATTCGCGGCTTGTCGACACGGTCAACGCAAGCGACAAGCGCGCCTCGGACAAGGCGCGGGAGCTGCTGCGCTCCGCCGGGTATGAGAACATGACCGAGAGCGGCCGCCGCAAAAGCGGGAACGTGCTGTACGTCACCTTTGTCGCGAAAGAGGGCGACGCGCTGTGTCTCGACTGCAGCGCCGAGGTCGGCATCGCACTGGACAACTGCGCGCTCTATTTCTTCCGCGCGCCGGAAGGACAGCCGGAGGGCGAGCTGAGCTGGCCGCTCTCGGCCGAGGACGCGAAGGCGGCGCTGCCCGATTCGCTTGAGACCCTCGGCGTGAAAAAGGTGATCTCCGGCGGCGAGCCCTGTTATCGCTTCCGCTGCCGCGACGGCGAGCGCAGCGTGACGGTTCTCGTCGACGCTGCATACGCCCGGATGCGCTCGGTCGAAGTCTCCCCGGCGGCATGAGAAAAACCGCTGTGTCTGTTGACACAGCGGTTTTTTCTTATTCGTCAAGTTTGAGCACGGCGAGGAAGGCTTCCGTCGGGATCTGCACCGTCCCGAGCTGGCGCATCTTCTTTTTTCCTTCCTTCTGCTTTTCGAGCAGCTTCTTCTTGCGCGTGATGTCGCCGCCGTAGCACTTGGCCAGAACGTCCTTGCGCATGGCCTTGACGGTCTCGCGCGCGATGATCTTGCCGCCGATCGCGGCCTGGATCGGCACCTCGAAGAGCTGGCGCGGGATGTTGTCC
>DJYJ01000068.1:1771-16628 GCA_002450075.1 Clostridiales bacterium UBA6981 | reverse complement strand
GACTTTTAATAGTTAGTCTTTCAAGAACCGATTACTGAGAAGCAATCTTCAGCTTTCTGTTGCAAGGGAGCAGGGTGGAGGAAAAACAAAAAGGCCGGTGCTTTTTTACGGCACCGGCCTCAATGCATAGTCAAGCGCTTTTTGGTGTTTTTGGTAAACCGTTGGTACACGGCCTCCAAACTACTTCAAAAAATTACTTATTATAGATGCTTTTGACAAAAAATCTTTGAAATTACTCTGAAAAGTTACAACTTAGTACATGCCGCCCATGTCGGGAGCGCCGGCGGGCATCGGAGGATTCTTCTCCGGGATGTCGGCGACGAGGCTCTCGGTCGTCAGCACCATGGAGGAGACGGAGGCGGCGTTCTCGATCGCACTGCGGCAGACCTTCGTCGGGTCGACGATGCCGAGCTTGATCATGTCGCCGTACTTGCCGTTCGCGGCGTCGAAGCCGTAGTTGGCCTCGGGGTTGCTCACGACCTCGTTGAGGATGACGGCGCCCTCGAGACCTGCGTTCGCGGCGATCTGCATGATCGGGGCCTTCAGTGCCTTCGCGATGATGGCCGCGCCGGTCTTCTCGTCGCCGGAGAGCTCAGCGGCCAGCTTCTCAGCCGCGCCGGAGGCGATGACATAGGCGCTGCCGCCGCCGGGTACAATACCCTCGGCAACCGCGGCGCGCGTGGCGTTGAGCGCGTCCTCGATGCGCAGCTTCTTTTCCTTCATTTCGGTCTCGGTGGCTGCACCGACCTTGATGACGGCTACGCCGCCGGAGAGCTTGGCAAGGCGCTCCTGCAGCTTCTCGCGGTCATAATCGGAGGTGGTCGTGCCGATCAGCTTTTCGATCTGGGCCGCACGGGCGCGGATCTCGCGGCTGTCGCCGGCGCCGTCGACGATGACGGTGTTCTCCTTGCCGACCTTGACCTGGTGCGCCTGGCCGAGCATGTTCAGCTGGGCGTCCTTCAGCTCCATGCCGAGATCGCTGCTGATGACCTGGCCGCCGGTGAGGATCGCGATATCCTGCAGCATTTCCTTGCGTCTGTCGCCGAAGCCGGGAGCCTTGACGCAAACGCAGGTAAAGGTGCCGCGCAGCTTGTTGAGCACGATGGTCGCGAGCGCTTCGCCCTCGACGTCCTCGGCGATGATCAGCAGCTTGCGGCCTGCCTTGACGATCTGCTCAAGCAGGGGAAGGAGATCCTGAATGTTGGAGACCTTCTTGTCGGTGATGAGGATCAGCGCGTCGTCCAGCACAGCTTCCATCTTGTCGGTATCGGTGACCATATAGGGGCTGAGATAGCCGCGGTCGAACTGCATGCCTTCGACGACGTCGCTGTAGGTCTCGGCGGTCTTGGACTCCTCGAGCGTGATGACGCCGTTCTGGCTGACCTTCTCCATCGCCTCCGCGATCAGCGTGCCGATGTGCTCGTCGCCGGAGGAAATGGTGCCGACGCGAGCGATATCCTTCGAGCCGTTGACGGGCTTGGAAATGGCCTTGATGGCCTCGACGGCGGCCGCGGTGGCCTTGTCGATGCCCTTCTTCATGACCATGGGGTTGGCGCCGGCGGCGAGGTTCTTTAAGCCCTCGTTGATCATCGACTGGGCCAGCAGGGTAGCGGTGGTGGTGCCGTCGCCCGCGACGTCGTTGGTCTTGGTGGAGACCTCCTTGATCAGCTGCGCGCCCATATTCTCAAAAGCGTCCTCCAGCTCGATCTCCTTGGCGATGGTCACGCCGTCGTTGGTGATCAGCGGGGTGCCGAACTTCTTGTCGAGTACGACGTTCCGGCCCTTCGGTCCGAGCGTGATCTTCACGGTGTTCGCCAGCTGGTTCACGCCGCTCTCGATCGCTTTTCTTGCCTCTTCGCCGTAAATGATCTTTTTAGCCATGATGTGATCCTCCCTTGAATTACGCTAAAATCGCGAGAATGTCGCCCTGACGGACGATGGTGTATTCCACGTCGTCGAGCTTTACCTTCGTGCCGCTGTACTTGCCGACCAGCACCTGATCGCCGGTGGAGACGACCATCTTCACCTCGTTGCCGTCCACGATGCCGCCGGGGCCGACCTCGACGACCTCATAGACCTCGGGCTTCTCCTGGGAAGCGGCGGTGAGGAAAATGCCGGAAGAGGTGCGCTCTTCGGCTGCGTTCTGCTTGAGAACAACTCTGTCGGCTAACGGTTTGAGTTTCATACGTATATACCTCCAATTAAGTTATTACAAAAAAACAGCTTCGTTAGCACTCAAAAACTCAGAGTGCTAACGAAGCATACTATACCACAAATTCTTATTTTTGCAAGCCCTTCCCGGGGAAATTTGCGGAAAAATTTATAAACTTTTTGTGACAGGTTTCACCCGCCTCAGCCCAGCGCGTTGTCGGGCTTGTCGCCGCCGCCGCGTTTGGTGTTGACGGCCTTGGCCGTGATAAAGGGCATAAACGACTCGGCCGTGCCGCCGATAAAGTCCGTCTTGTCAACGGGAGAGATCACGCGCGTGTCCAGCAGCAGAAAGACATACCGCTCGTCCTCGGCGACCTTGCGGATGCGCCCGTAGGAGATCGAGGCTGTCGTGCCGTTCGTCAGGTTTTCGACCACGAATTTGTCGTCATAGAACTTGGTGATGCACTTGGCCTCGCGCCCGAAGGCGACGAGATTTTTGCGGTATTCGAGCGCTGTCTGCATGTTCGGCAGAAAGTACGCGAACGCGCCGAGCACCACGGCGCTTACGAGGGGAAGGATCAGCGCGCCGGGATAGCCCGCGATCGCCGCGCGGACGCCGTTGACGAGATAGGCGACGCACAGCACGATCACCGCGGCGACAAACACGGGGTTGCGGCTTTTGCGGTTCATGGCCAACAGCGCGTCCTTTGTCAGCGTGCAGCAGTTTTCAAATTTAACTTCCATTTCTCTCGCCTCTTTTTGTGGTGTCAGCCGAAGAAGGTCATCCCGCGCGGAACGATCAGATTGACCGCACCGGGGAGAATCTTCATCTCGGCCTTTTTTGTAAACAGCGCCTCGCCGTCGAGATTGATGACGTTTTCATCCTCAAATTCGATCGTGATCCAGCTGCCCTTGAGATGAGTGACGAACTTTGTCATCTCGGCCGCGTGGCCGGCGGCATACCGGCCGATCAGCACGGCGAACTGCGCCAGATTGACCTTCTTCACAATGAACATATCCAGCTCGCCGTCGTCGGGGCGCGCGTCGAGACTGGGGTTGAAGCCGCCGCCGTAGAAGCGGCCGTTGCACGCGCAGGCCAGTGTGAAGTCGCCCTTTACGTCAAAACCCTCTGCGGTGATATGCATGGGGCGGGCGATGCCCTTCCACATTTCGATCGCGGCCGCCGTGACATAAGCGCCCGCGCCGCCCAGAAGGGGCAGCGAGGGGTACTTGTGCGCGTTTGTACCGATGCGCGCGTCGATGCCGACCGAGCAGATATTCACGCTGTGGCGGCCGTTGCAGGCGATCGCGTCGATCGGGTGCACGCTGCCGGCGAGAAGCGCGTCAAGATCACGGAACAGATCCTTCTCGCTGCCGAACATGCGGCAGAAGTCGTTGCCTGTCCCGGTGGGGTGGGGGCAGACCGCGACGTTGGCCTTTCCCACGGCGCCGGAGGCGCACTCGTTAAAGGTGCCGTCTCCGCCGCAGGCGTATACGCGCAGCTCCTCTCCGCTCTCCGCTTCGGCACGGATCTTTGCCGTCGCGTCCTGCGGCGCTTTGGTCACATAGATTTCCCATTCCTCATCCTTGCGCTGGGCAAAGGCCGAGACGACCTTTGCGCGGACCTCCTCGGTCTTATCGCTTCCTCCTGCGATGGGGTTGACGATGAACAGATGCTTCATTTCTCTTTTGTCCTTACTGCCTTTTCTTTTTATATATAAGTCAGCGTTTACCTCTTATAGTACATGAAGAGGTCGCATTTGATCATACCGTTATACAGCTTCCTCTTGCGGTCGGCCTCGGCGCCGAAGCAGCGCTCAAATTCCGTGTGCGAGGAGAGCAGATACAGCTTCCAGTTTTCACTTCTGCGCCACGCCGCGCCGAACGCGCGGTAGAGCTCCTCGGCCTCGTCCTTTTCGCCGATGCGTTCGCCGTAGGGCGGATTGGTCACGATCACGCCGCGCTCGGTCGTGCGCGCAAATTTCGTCGCGTCGGCCACTTCAAAGCGCACGATGTCGCCCAGACCGGCGCGCGCGGCGTTTTCCCGGGCAAGCTTCACGGAATGCGCGTCGATGTCCGACCCGACGATATGATACTCGCCGTGAAATTCCTTTGAGCGGGCTTCCTCCCGCGCCTCGCCCCAGACCCCCTTGTCGATCCAGTCCCAGCGCATCGCGGAAAACTCGCGCCCCAGGCCGGGTGCGCGGTTCAGGGCGATCAGCGCCGCCTCGATCGGGATCGTCCCGCTGCCGCAGAAGGGATCGCAGAAATCGTCCCGTCCCCGGTAGCGCGCAAAGCCGACCATCGCGGCCGCCATCGTCTCCTTGAGCGGGGCGGCGTTGTGCGCCGGACGGTAGCCGCGCTTGTGCAGCCCCTCGCCCGAGGTGTCGAGCGAGAGACTGACGCGGTCCTTCATGATCGAAAACTGCACCTGATAGAGCGCGCCGTTCTCGGAAAACCATTCAATGCCGTATACGCTTTTAAGCCGCTCGACGATCGCCTTCTTGATGATCTTCTGGCAGTCGCTGACGGAGAAGAGCTGCGAGTTGAGACTGTATCCTTTTACGGGGAAGGCGGCGTCGCGGGGCAGCACGCTCTCCCACGGCAGAGCCTTTGTGCGCTCGAAGAGCTCGTCAAAGCTCCTGGCCTCAAAGCTGCCCAGCTCCAGCAGCACGCGCTCGCCGACGCGCAGGTTGATGTTGGCGCGCGCAATGTCGCGCCCGTCGCCGGTAAAGCAGACGCGACCGTTCTCCGCCGCCACGTTTTTCATTTCGAGCCGCCGCAGCTCGTCGGCGATCGGCGCCTCCAGCCCGAGCAGGCAGGGGACGCAAAGTTTATAGTCCATAATCCTGTGTAATGCCCTTTTCCTTGTTCTTATTCGGACGCATTTGTGCGCTTTATCAAATATGATACATCAATTTCCGCCTGTTGTAAATCACGAAAAACCCCATTTCATGGATGAAAGCCAAACGATTCCCCAACAAGTGTCAAGACGCGCCATACATCGATGCAGTTCACTAAACAAACTTCAACAAAAATACCAAATGACTATTGAAATATTTGAAGAATTGTTGTATATTACGTTGTAGTCATAATTTGTTCATTTTTGGGAGGTAAGCCATGGCGATCGATCGCGCGACATTTCTTGAGATCGTCAAGGACGCCTACAGCGCCTACTATACCATCCTTCCCGCCGAGGAAGGGGAAGAGGAGCTGCCCCTGGCCTTCCGGGCCGAGTATAAGGTCCGCGACGAGCAGTATTTCTTCGTCAAGAGCGCCAACATCTGGAGCAACGAAAAATACGAATACTGCTTCGTTTTCTCCGCCCCGTCTTTCGACGCCGCGCTCGCGGAGAAGTGCATGGACTTCTCTCTCCGGGAGATGCTCCCGAAGGTCAAACCCCACAAGCAGCACCAGTACACCAACTGCAAGGTCATCCTGATCGCCGATTCTCTTGACGACGCGGCGGTCGCCGCCGTCAGGAAAAAGCATTTTTCAAAATCCTACGGTTTTCTCTCCACCGAGGGCTATACCGAGCTGCTTGCCGCCGCGGTGGATCTCAGCACGGAAAAGACCTGCGCCAACCGGGTCGGACGCGACCTGGAACCCTTCTTTAGTAAGCTGTTTGCCCTGCGCCATGAGGAGACGCCGGACAATGGCAAATAAATTATTTTTCATCTAAGGAGTGAAAAGTATGAGTGCATTGTTGATCCTCTTGATCGCGATCGTCGTGCTTGCCCTCGGCTACGTGTTCTACGGCAGCTGGCTGGCCAAGCAGTGGGGCGTTGACCCCAATCGCGAGACCCCTGCCCATACTGCGTACGACGGAAAGGACTTCGTTCCTGCCAACCCCGCCGTCCTGATGGGTCACCATTTCTCCTCCATCGCCGGCGCCGGCCCCATTAACGGACCGATCCAGGCTGCCGTCTTTGGTTGGGTCCCCGTTTTCCTGTGGTGTGTGCTCGGCGGCATCTTCTTTGGCGCCATGCACGACTTCGGCGCTCTGTTCGCCTCTATCCGTCACAACGGCGGCTCCATCGGCCAGGTCATGAAGGACTCCATGGGCATCAAGGCCCAGCGTCTCTTCATCGTCTTCGCCCTCGCCGTTCTGATCCTGGTCATCGCCTCCTTCACCGCTGTCGTGGCCGGCACCTTCGTTTCTGTCGATCCTGCTGCTCCCACCTATGCGGCCAACGGCTCCACGGCCATGACCTCCATCCTCTTCATCGTCATTGCCGCTATCTTCGGCTTCTTCGTGTACCGCAAGAACGCCAAGATCGGCCCTGCCACGATCGTCGGCATCATCGGCATCATCGCCATCGTTGTGCTCGGCCAGTTTGCCGGCCTGCACTTCAGCCGTACCTTCTGGGTGCTCTTCATCGCGGTCTACGTCACGGTCGCTTCTCTGCTGCCGGTCTGGATCCTGCTCCAGCCGCGTGACTACCTCAGCTCCTTCCTGCTCTACGGCATGATGATCATTGCTGTCATCTCCATCGTCGGCGCCACCTTCACCGGTGCTGCCACGGTCGAAGCTCCCGCCTTCTACGGCTGGAAGAACCCGGCCGGCCAGCCCCTGTTCCCGTTCCTGTTCATCACGGTCGCCTGCGGCGCCTGCTCCGGCTTCCACTCCCTGATCTCCTCGGGTACTTCCTCCAAGCAGATCGACAACGAGAAGGATGCCCAGATCATCGGCTACGGCTCCATGATCGTCGAGTCCGCTCTTGGCGTTATCTCCCTCATCGCGATCGGCGTTGTGTGGTCTCAGACCTCCGCCGGCGGCGGCGACAAGTTCCAGCTCTCCGCTCCTCCCACGATCTTCGCCGGTGGTATTGCCACCATGTTTGCGTCCTTCGCCGGCGAGAAGAGCTATGCCGTGATCTACAACCTGTTCACGCTGGCTGTCTCCGTCTTTGCGCTGACCTCTCTTGACTCCGCCACTCGTCTTTGCCGTTACCTCTTCGCCGAGCTCCTCACTCCCGAAGGAAAGACCCACGAAGACCTGACCGGCGCTGCCAAGTTCTTCACCACCCCGATCGTCTCCACGTTGATCATGGTTATCATCGGCTGCGGCATGGGCTTCATGGCTCTGTCCCAGATCTGGAGCGTGTTCGGCGCTGCCAACCAGCTGCTCGCCTCCATCGCGATGCTGGCTGTCTGCACCTGGCTCGGCAAGGTCGGCCGCAACAACAAGATGTTCTACTTCCCGATGGTCTTCATGCTCTGCGCGACCATCACCGCTCTCTGCTTCACTATCGTCAACGGCTTCAAGACCATTCTTGCCGGCGCTCAGTGGGGCACTTACTTCCAGGTTATCTGGAGCATCGTCCTGGTCGTTCTGGCGATCGACCTCGCCGTCATGGCGTTCAAGACGCTCGCCGCTCAGGCCAAGGCCAAGAAGGCCTAAGCTTTTCGCTTAGCTTTTTAAAACCAAACATAGCAAAAAAACCACGCTCCCCCGGGAGCGTGGTTTTTTATTTAATAATAATTCTTTATAGCCTTCCCCCTCGGGGGAAGGTGTCAGACTCTGTCTGACGGATGAGGGGCGTATCGTCTCTCTGAGCGGTTATTGCGGGTTATCCGACGGATGAGGTATTACCTTATAGCCTTTCCCCTCGGGGGAATTGCGTCCCGCCGCTGCCGGGGGCAGAGGAAGGCGGGACGGAATTTGTGCAGCCGCGCCGCTTTGCGGCACGAGCCTTCAGACGAGTGCCGGAAACGGCATATGCAGCAAACCGGCAGGGGGACCGCTTGCGGTGGATGAGGTCTCTCCCTGAGCAAAAGGAAAGGCAGCCTTAAATCTCCACCGTGATGACCTTCAGTCCTTTCCTCTTCGCATACAGGATCGTATTCATCGTCCCGCCCGCGCTGCCGTTGAACACGGCGAGAAGAATCGAGGAGCGGTCGACCATATACTGATTGCGCCGCTGCATGCAGCCGGGGGAGTAGGCGTGCGCGACAAAGCTCACCTCGTCGCACTCGGCCATCAGATGGTCATAGCGCCGCCGCTCGTTCGCCGTCCAGGCGTTCGCCTGGGTGTCGCAGGGAATCGCGGCCTCCAGCGTGACCTCCGGGTATTTCTGCCGCAGCGCGAGCACCGCCTCGGCAAAATAAAAATCACAGCCGCGTGCCATCCCGCAGATAAAGTGCGTGCACCCGGCAAGATAAACGCCCTCGACGTGGCAGAAAAGCTCTTCTTTCAAGCGCACACACCGCGCGTCAAGTTCATCCGCGCCCCAGGGCAGCTTCTCCGGCCGGTGGCCGGTAAAACAGCAGGCGGAAAGGGAAGGATCCATACGTGCCTCCGCAGAATTGATGCTAACATTCTATAACGCAAATTCCCTCTTGTCAAAGCCTATGCGCGGTGCTATACTCAAAGCATCTTCGAGGCAGGGTGAGATCCCGGTTTTTTGATAACCGGCGTCAATTCCCGGCCGGCGGTCACAGTCCGCAAGCCCTCTGCAAAAAGGGCACGAACCGGTGAAATCCCGGTACCGACGGTACAGTCCGGATGGTAGAAGAGGCTTCTGTGCCCTTGGCGCAGAGGCGCCCTTGCTTTTGTTCGCTCGAAGAGACGTCTCTTCGGGCTTTTTTCTTTGCCCCGAAGAAGAAAAAAGGAGGCAAATCCATGGAAAATCTGAAATTCATCCTCACCTGTCTCGCGATCTTCGCGGCCATCATGCTCGTCGCGGCCTTTCTGCAGAAAAAGCTCTGCCGTGACATCAAGGCCTTCTCCGGTACGCACTACGTTACCTACACGGCGATCTTCGCCGCGATGGCGGGCGTGCTGATGCTCGTCGAAATCCCGCTGCCCTTCGCGCCGCCGTTCTATAAGATCGACCTTAGCGAGCTGCCGATCCTGATCTGCACCTTTTACCTCGGCCCGGTCGCCGGCGTGACGGCGGAGCTCGTCAAGGTGCTGGTCAAGCTGCTCCTGAAGGGCACGACGACGGCCTTCGTCGGCGATTTTGCGAACTTTGCCGTCGGCTGCTCGTTCATCCTGCCCGCGAGCCTTGTCTATCACGCAAAGCCCGGCAAGAAGAGCGCGCTCATCGGCCTTGTCGTCGGCACGCTCTGCATGACGGTTTTCGGCAGCGCGTTCAACGCGGTCTATCTGCTGCCGAAGTTTGCCGCGCTCTACGGCATGCCCATGGAGGCCATCATCGGCATGGGCACCAAGGTCAACTCGCATATCACCAGCGTCTCGACGCTTGTGCTCTTTGCCGTCGTGCCCTTCAATCTGCTCAAGGGCGCCGTCGTCTCGCTTTTGACTTTCCTGCTCTACAAGCGCATCTCGCCCCTGCTCCACAAGGGCGACGCCCGACGCGCCGAGCGCAAGGCCAAAAAGGCGTGATCAAACAAAAGGAAAAGCTCCCTGCCCGCAGGGAGCTTTTCCTTTACTCCTTTCACCGTTCGTGATATACTTTTTTTGACAAAAACACAGGAGGCAACATGATGGATCTCCTTTCCGAATACCGCGCCAAGCTCCGCACCGCGGACGAGGCCGTCAAGATCGTCAAAAACGGTGACTGGGTCGACTACGGCTCCAACAACTCCTATCCCGCCGCGCTCGACGCCGCCCTGGCCGGGCGCCGGGACGAGCTGCGCGCCGTCAAGGTACGCGGCAACCTGCTCCAGGGGCCGCTCGCCGTCGTCGAATGCGACCCGGAGGCCGATCATTTCATTTACAACACCTGGCACTGCTCGGCCTACGAGCGCCGCTTGTGCGACCGCGGCCGCGCCTTTTTCACGCCGATGGTCTTCCGCAATATGGGCTGGTACTATGAAAACTTCCTCACGACCGACGTCGCGATGATTTCCGTCGCGCCGATGGACGGCGAGGGGAACTTCAACCTCTCCGGCGCCCAGGGGGCCGTCTGCTCGATCGTCGAAAACGCCAAGACCGTGATCGTCGAGGTGAACGCCGCCCTGCCGCGCATCGGCGGCGAATCGCCCAGGCTGCCGCTCGATAAGGTGGACATGATCGTCGAGGCCGAGCCGCATCCCCTCTGGGAGATGCCCACGCCCCCGGCAAGCGACATCGAAAAGAAGATCGCCTCTTTCGTCTTTCCCCATATCCGCGACGGCGCGACGATCCAGCTCGGCATCGGCGGCGTGCCCAACGCGATCGGCGAGCTGATCGCGGGTTCCGACCTGAAGGATCTCGGCATGCACACCGAGCTCGCCTCCGACGGCTATCTCGCCATGCACCGCGCCGGCAAGCTGACCAACCGCCGCAAGAGCCTGCACCCCGGCGTGGGTGTCCTCGGCCTCGCGATCGGCTCCCGCGCCTTTTACGACTGGCTGGACAACAACCCGGAGATCGAGGGATACTCGCTGCGTTATGTAAACTCAACCCCGGTCATTTCCCAAAATGATTCGATGATCTCGATCAACGGCTGCCTGGCGGCCGACCTCTACGGCCAGGTCTGCTCGGAGAGTGTCGGCACCCGCCAGATCAGCGGCACGGGCGGCCAGCTCGACTTTGTCAACGGCGCCACGGCGGCGAAGGACGGCCTTTCCTTCCTCTGCATGTCCTCCAGCTTTGTCGACAAGGCGGGCGTGCGCCATTCGCGCATCCTGCCGCGCTTCGGCGGCGACATCGTCACCACCCCGCGCAGCGAGGTCTATTATATCGCCACGGAATACGGCGCGGCCAATCTCGCGGGCAAGTCCACCTGGGAGCGGGCCGAGGCGCTGATCTCGCTCGCGCATCCCGATTTCCGCGAGGAGCTGATCCGTGCGGCGGAGCAGCAGAAGATCTGGCTGCCGCACAACAAGAGGTGAGCTTATGGAGATCGACCGTACCCGTTACCGCGGCCGCCCGACGGAGAAGCGCGAAGAGCGCGAGGAGCGCAGTTATGACCTGCTCGACCGCCTCGGCATCGAATATTTCCGCGTCGACCACGAGCACGCCGACACGATCGAGGCCTGCCGCGAGGTCGAGGCGCTGCTCGGCTGCACGATCTGCAAGAACCTCTTTCTCTGCAACCGCCAGCAGACGGCGTTTTACCTGCTCATCATGCCCGGCAGCAAGCCCTTCAAGACCAAGTATCTCTCGGCCCAGATCGGCTCGTCGCGCCTCAGCTTTGCCGGCGCAGCGGACATGGAGCGCCTGCTGGGCGTCACGCCCGGCTCGGTCAGCCTGCTGGGGCTGATGAACGACACCGACCGCGCCGTGCACCTTCTCGTCGACCGCGATCTCACGGCCGAGCCCTTCTTCGGCTGCCACCCCTGCAAAAACACCTCGTCTCTCTGCCTCACCACGGAGGACGTGCGTGAAAAGCTGATCCCCGCGCTCCGGCATGATCCGACTTATGTAAACCTACCGTGGGATCCGGAATAAGTGCAGGAAAGCTCCTCTATCGGGAGCTTTTTTTTCGCAAAGGATTTGGTTGGCAAAACTCCCTGTATATGCTAAAATAAACCTTTAGTGACAGAAAAAGGAGCATGTGCCATGAAGCAATATGTCGAAGCGGGCAGGATCGTCAACACCCACGGCGTCTCCGGCGAGGTCAAGATCGAGGTTTGGCTCGATTCGCCCGCGTTTTTCAAGACCTTCAAGCGCCTGTTCATAAACGGCGCGGAGAAAAGGATCCTTTCCGCGCGCGAGCACAAGCAGTTCATCATCGCCCGTCTCGAGGGCGTGGAGGATATCAATGCCGCCATGGCGCTGAAGGGAAAGACCGTCGAGATCCTGCGCGCCGACGCGCGCATGAAGGACGGCGAATTCTTCGTCCAGGACATCCTGGGCTTCACGGTCGTCGACGAGGACGGCCATGCGGTCGGCAAGCTCGTCGACGCGTTCGAGACGCCGGCCTCCATGCTTTATGTCGTGCGCGGCGAGAGCGAGCATCTGATCCCCGCCGTGCGGGAGTTTATTCTGGGCATCGACGCGGAAAAGGAAGAGATCCGCGTCCATCTGATCGAGGGCATGTAATGCCTCCCCTGCGCAAGGGGAGGTGTCAGCCGCGGGCTGACGGAGGGGTCGTCACGACCCACGAGACACATCAAACAGGCAGGTGAACTGTATATGCGAATCGACATCTTAACGCTCTTCCCGGATACGGTCCACGCCGTCCTGCACGAGAGCATCATCGGCCGCGCGGCGAAAAAGGGCGCGGTGGAGATCAACTGCGTCCAGATCCGCGACTATACCGAAAACCGGCAGAACCAGGTCGACGACTACCCCTACGGCGGCGGCTGGGGCTGCGTGATGATGGCCCAGCCGCTCAAAAGCTGCTTGGACAGCGTCATGGCGACCGCGGCAGGGAAGCGCAGCCGCGTGATCTATCTCACGCCCCAGGGCAGCCCCTACACCCAGGAGACGGCCAAACGACTTGCGCGCGACTATGACCATCTGGTGCTGGTCTGCGGCCATTACGAGGGCGTGGACGAGCGCTTTATCGAGCAGTGCGTCGACGAGGAGATCTCGCTCGGCGACTTCGTGCTGACCGGCGGCGAGATCGCGGCGATGGCCGTGGCCGACTCGGTCTGCCGGCTCGTGCCCGGCGTGCTCGCGGACGAGCAGTGCTATATCGGCGAGAGCCACTGGGACGGCCTTCTCGAATATCCCCAATATACCCGCCCCGAGATCTGGGAGGGCAGGGAAGTGCCCCAGGTGCTCCTGAACGGCGACCACGAAAAGGTGGAAAAATGGCGCCGGAAGCAGCAGTTCCTCCGCACGAAGGAAAAGCGTCCCGATCTGTTCGCGTGCTTTACGCCCGAGAATGAGAGCGACCGAAAGCTCTTTGAGGAGGTCAAGGCGGAGCGCCGCCGCGTCGCGCTCACCGCGCCCGTCACCGCCCGCGCAGCGACGGAGGAGGATCTGCCCGCCATCCTCGCCATCGTGGACGAGGCGCGCGCAAGCCTCAAAAAGCTGCGCGTCGACCAGTGGCAGGGGCCCTATCCCGCGGCCGAGAACTTCCGCCCCGATCTCGAGCGCGGCGAATGCTTCGTCCTGCTGCACGGCGACGAGATCGCCGCCTTCCTCACGATCTCCACGCGCCCGGAGCCTTCCTATGACGCCATCACCGACGGCAAATGGACCGAGGGGATGGACTATGCCGTGCTGCACCGCGGCGCGGTCGCGGCCAAATACCGCGGCAGCGGCATGGCGCAGAAGATGATGCGCTTTGCCGACGAGCATGTGCTCTCGCTCGGGCTGCGCTGCATCCGCACGGATACCCACCGCAAAAACAAGCCCATGCAGCGCCTGCTGCGTGAATGCGGCTATCGCTACCGCGGCAACGTCGACATCGGCGATGTGGAGAAAGACCACGACAGCGCCCGCCAGTGCTACGAAAAAATCATCAAGGTGAGACGATAAGCTATGAATCTGACTGACTATAACGAGATCCAGGAGCTGCTGCGCCGCAACGGCTTCCGCTTTTCCAAGTCGATGGGTCAGAATTTTCTGACCGTCGCCTGGGTGCCGTCCGACATCGCCGAGAGCGCCGCCCTTGACGAAAAAACAGGCGTCCTGGAGATCGGCCCCGGTGTCGGCTGCCTGACAGAGCAGCTGGCAGCGCGCGCGGGCAGGGTGCTCTCTGTCGAGCTTGACCGCTCCCTCGCCCCCGTCCTGCGCGAGACGATGGCGCCCTATCCCAACGTCGAGATCCTCTTCGGCGACATCTTGAAGCAGAATATCCCCGCCCTGGTCGCGGAGCATTTTGGCGGCCTGCGTCCCGTCGTCTGCGCCAATCTGCCCTACAACGTCACCAGCCCTGTCTTAACCGCGCTGATCCGCTCGGGCTGCTTCGAGACGATCACCGTCATGATCCAGCGCGAGGTCGCGCGGCGGATCTGCGCCGCGCCGAACACGCCCGATTACGGCGCCTTTTCTCTCTTTGTCCAGTGGTACACGCACCCGGAGCTCCTCTTTGACGTCCCGCCCCACTGCTTCCACCCCCAGCCCAAGGTGACCTCCTCGGTCATCCGGCTGACAAGGCGGGAAGAAAAGCCCTGTGCGGTATCGGATGAGGAATTATTGTTTAGAATCATACGGGCGGCCTTCAACCAGCGGCGCAAAACGCTCGCCAACGCCCTCTCCTCCGGCCTCGGCTGCGAGCGTGCGACGGTCGAGCAGGCGCAGGAGACGGTCGGGCTCGACGTCCGTATCCGCGGCGAAGCGCTCGATCTGGGCTCGTTTGTTGCGCTTACAGACGAATTGGCCAAAAGATTGTGAAAGAAATGTCCCGCTTTGTGCGGAAAATGTATTGATAAATCCCGCCGGGATGTGTTATTCTACCATTTGCGAGAAATCCCTGACTTGCATAGAGTTTTGAAAAATAGAAAGGATCGAAAAACACATGAGCAAAAAGTATGTCTACCTGTTTTCCGAAGGCAATGCGAACATGCGCGAGCTGCTCGGCGGCAAGGGCGCGAACCTGGCGGAAATGACCAATATCGGTCTGCCCGTTCCCCAGGGCTTCACCATCACCACCGAAGCCTGCACCAAGTACTATGACGACGGCCGTCAGATCAACGACGAGATCATGGCCCAGGTCATGGAGTATGTCGAGAAGATCGAGCAGATCAACGGCAAAAAATTCGGCGATCTCGAAAATCCCCTCCTCGTCTCCGTCCGCAGCGGCGCCCGTGCCTCCATGCCCGGCATGATGGACACGATCCTCAACCTCGGTCTGAACGACGATGTTGTCGCCGCCATGATCAAGGGCAACCCCGATCCCAAGTTCGAGCGTTTCGT
>DJYJ01000068.1:0-1680 GCA_002450075.1 Clostridiales bacterium UBA6981 | reverse complement strand
GTCGTCATGGAAGTCGGCAAGAAGTACTTCGAGCAGCTCATCGACGAGATGAAGGCGCGCAAGGGCGTCACCTATGACATCGAGCTCAACGCCGCCGATCTCCGTGAGCTGGCCGAGGAGTTCAAGGCCGAGTACAAGAAGCAGCTCGGCGTTGACTTCCCCTCCGATCCCAAGGTTCAGCTGAAGGAAGCCATCAAGGCCGTCTTCCGCTCCTGGGACAACCCCCGCGCCAATGTCTACCGCCGCGACAACGACATCCCCTACTCCTGGGGCACTGCCGTCACGGTCATGCCGATGGTCTTCGGCAACCTGAACGAGAACTCCGGCACCGGCGTCGCCTTCACGCGCGACCCCGCCACCGGCAACAAGGGCCTGTTCGGTGAATTCCTCACCAACGCCCAGGGCGAAGACGTCGTCGCCGGCGTCCGCACTCCGATGCCCATCTCCGAGATGGAGCAGAAGTTCCCCCAGGCCTTCGAGGAGTTCGTCAAGGTCTGCACCACCCTAGAGAACCACTACCACGATATGCAGGACATGGAGTTCACCGTCGAAAACGGCAAGCTCTACATGCTCCAGTGCCGCAACGGCAAGCGCACCGCGCAGGCCGCCATCAAGATCGCGTGCGACCTCGTTGACGAGGGCATGATCGATGAAAAGCAGGCCGTTCTGATGATCGACCCGCGCAACCTCGACACCCTGCTCCACCCGCAGTTCGACGCCAGGGCTCTCAAGGCCGCGACGCCGCTCGGCAAGGGTCTGGGCGCTTCCCCCGGCGCCGCCTGCGGCAAGGTCGTCTTCACCGCGGCCGACGCCAAGGCGAAGGGCGAGAAGAAGGAGAAGGTCGTTCTCGTTCGTCTCGAGACCAGCCCCGAGGACATCGAGGGCATGAAGGCCGCTCAGGGCATCCTGACGGTCCGCGGCGGCCGTACCAGCCACGCGGCGGTCGTTGCCCGCGGCATGGGCAAGTGCTGCGTCTCCGGCTGCGGCGAGATCAAGATGGACGAGGAGAACCGCAAGTTCGAGCTCGCCGGCAAGGTCTTCCACGAGGGCGACTACATCTCCATCGACGGCTCCACCGGCAACATCTACGAGGGCGTTATCCCCACGGTCGACGCCACCATCGCCGGCGAATTCGGCCGCATCATGGGCTGGGCTGACAAGTACCGCCGCCTGGGTGTCCGCACCAACGCCGACACGCCCGCCGACGCGCGCAAGGCCCGCGAGCTGGGCGCCGAGGGTATCGGCCTCACCCGTACCGAGCACATGTTCTTCAACGCCGACCGTATCGCGGCCTTCCGCGAGATGATCTGCGCCGACACGCTTGAGGAGCGCGTTGCCGCTCTGGCCAAGCTCGAGCCGATGCAGCAGGCCGACTTCGAGGGCATCTATGAGGCCATGGAAGGCACGCCCGTCACGATCCGTTACCTGGATCCCCCGCTCCACGAGTTCGTTCCCACCGAGGAAGAGGACATCAAGGCCCTCGCCGAGGCCCAGGGCAAGACCGTCGAGCAGATCAAGAACATCATCACCGGCCTGCATGAGTTCAACCCCATGATGGGTCACCGCGGATGCCGTCTCGCCGTCACCTACCCGGAGATCGCCGAGATGCAGACCCGTGCCGTCATCAAGGCCGCCCTGGCCGTCCAGGCCCGTCACCCCGAGTGGACCATGGTCCCCGAG
>DJYJ01000038.1 GCA_002450075.1 Clostridiales bacterium UBA6981 | reverse complement strand
CACACATCATTGTAAACCCTACAATTTTGACAAGGGATTTGTCCGGTTTTCCTTGAAAGAAAGGCTTCGTTGCGGTAAAATACTTTTGTTGTCAAGCACCTGTCGGAATCGGCAGGATCCTGTGGAAAAAGGGAGGTGTGCCGATGTCATTCGAGGCAATTTACAATATCGCCCAGGCCGAGGCCGAGGGCAAGGCCGCCGTTGCGGCGGCGGAGCAGAAGGCCAAAGCGCTGATCGCCGAGGCGGAGAGCGAGGGAAAAGCATCCGTTGAGGCAGCGATCGCCAGGGCGGAGGAAGAGCTCAAGGCGCTGCGCGTGAAATCCGGAGAAAAAGGAGAAGCCGAGGCGAAAAAGCTTGAAAACGAGCTGGAGACGAAGAAAGCCGTTTTGCTTGCCAAAGCCGAGGCCAAGCTCGACAGAGCCGCATCTTTGGTCGTGGAAAGGATCGTGAACAACTAATGGCCATTCTGAAAATGAAAAGGCTGCGGTTGATGATCGCCCGCTCCCAGAAAGACGCGCTGCTGCGTGAGCTGATCCGGCTCGGCTGCGTCCAGTTCTCCGAGCTCGAGAGCGAGGTACAGGAGCTTGAGGCGCTGCACCGCGAGGACAGCGAGACGATGGCGCTGAAGACCCAGCGCAGCTCGCTTGAGCGCGCGGTGGAGATCCTCGGGCGCTATGTTCCGGAGAAGAAGCCGCTTCTCGCCGCGATGCCGGAGGTGTCGGACGAGACGCTGCTCGACGGCAGCGGCCTGCTCGACTCGCTCGCGCTGGCCGACGAGATCATCTCCGACGACGACCGCATCAAGCGGATCGGCGCCGAGGAGAGCCGCGAACGGGCCGTGATCGAATCGCTCGTGCCCTGGCTGCCGCTCGACATGCCGCTGGACATCGACGGCACCGAGCGCAGCAGCGTTCTGCTCGGCTCCCTCCCCGTGAAGATCTCGCTTGACAAGGTGCGCGAGGCGATCGGCGGCGTGACCGAGGAGGCGGAGCTCTTTGAGGTCAGCGCCGACAAAAAGGCCTCGTACGTGATGATCGTCTGCATGAAGGACGCTCTCGCCGAGATCCAGGAGGCACTGCGCAGCTTTGACTTCACTGCCCAGTCCTTTGCCGGGATGAGCGGCCCCGCGAAACAGTGCACCGCCGGCTGCAACGCCGCGCTGGCGAGGCTGGGACGCGAGAAGGAAGCGCTGAGCGCTGCGATCGTCGAGAAGGCCGCGCGGCGCGACGAGTTAAAGCTCGCCGCCGACCGACTGGAAGCGAGGCTCGCGATGTCGGAGGCGGCTGATCTGGCGCTCGCGACCGAGGACGTCGTCGTCATGCAGGGCTGGGTCCCGGCGGAGAAGGAAGAGGCGCTCGACCGCACGCTTTCCGGCTTTGACTGCGCCTGGGAGTGCGAGGAACCCGCGGAAGCGGATTATCCCGAGGTCCCCGTCAGTCTGAAAAACAACAAGCTTACCAACGCGCTGAACATGGTCACCGATATGTATTCCCTGCCCGCCTACGGCACGGTGGATCCGAACCCGCTGATGGCGCCGTTCTTCATCTTGTTCTACGGCCTCATGATGGCGGACATCGGTTACGGCATCATCATGATCGCGGCGGCGCTCGTCGCGATGAAGAAGCTCAAGCCGCGCGGCGGCTCGCTGGCCTTCTGCCAGCTGCTGCTCTACGGCGGCATCGCCACGGCGGCGATGGGCGTATTGACCGGCGGCTTTTTCAGCGACATCCCCTATCAGCTCGTCCACCTGTTCAATCCTAAGAGCACCTGGCCGGGACTGTGGCATCTCTTCAGCCCCGAGAGCGACAGCGAGCTCGTGCTCTACGGCTCGATGGTGCTGGGTCTGCTGCACTTAAACACCGGTATGGTCGTCTCGGCCGTGCAGAAGTGTAAGCGCGGCGACAGGGCCGGCGCGATCTGGGAGGAGGGCTCGCTGTGGGTCATCCTGCTCGGCGGCGTGCTGCTCGCCCTTGACATGTTCTTTGTCCACAGCGGCGTGCTGCACTATGCCGCGCTCGCGGTACTCGTGATCGGCGTTGTCATGCTGCTCTTCGGCGCGGGACGCAACGCGAAGGGCTTCGGCAAGGTCACGGCCGCCTTCGGCGCGATCTACAACACCGCGACGGGCTGGTTCGGCGACGTGCTGAGCTATTCGCGTATCATGGCGCTGATGCTCGCCGGCGGCGTCGTCGGCAAGGTGTTCAACACCGTGGCCATCATGCCCGCCCAGGCAAGCGGCGTGAACGTGTTTACGATGCTCGCCTTTGTGATCATCTTCGTGCTCGGCCACGCGATGAACTTCGCGCTGAACCTGCTGGGCTGCTACGTGCACGATCTGCGTCTGCAGTGTCTGGAGTTCTTCGGCAAGTTCTATTCGGACGGCGGCAAGCCCTTCCGTCCGCTGAAGTTCGGCGGCGAATTCGTCCGCACAAAAGAGTAAGGTAAGCGGAATAATCCGAACCCGCCAAAACGGCGATCTTTCGGCGCTTTTGAACTTGTCGTCCTTGACTTGCGAAAAGCAAGCCTGCGTCCTCCGCACTCAAAATCATCCGAAATCTCATCCGTTTTGGTCAAAGAGTTTTCCCGGAGCTGGAATTCGTCCAGCCGAGGCAAAAACGCAGGGAATACTTCCGTATTACCGAGTATTTTAACGAAGGATGGGCGGATTCCGGCCCGGGAAAACCGTGGTCCGGATTATTCTGCTTACCTTAAAGCAAATAAAGTTCATCATACAAACCTAATTCATTCAGGAGGAAAACAAAATGGAATTCTTAAACACCATCGGCGGCGGCGCGCTGGCTCTGCTGGGCGCTGCGATCGCGGCGGCACTCGCCTGTGTCGGCTCGGCCAAGGGCACCGGCATCACCGGTGAAGCGGGCGCCGGCCTCGTTTCCGAGGACCCCAGCAAGTCCGGTAAGGTCATGATCCTGCAGGTCATCCCCGGTACCCAGGGTCTGTACGGCTTTGTTATCTTCTTCCTCGCTTACCTCAAGGTCAGCGGCAGCATCGCGACGCTTAGTGTCGCGCAGGGTCTGCAGGTCGTTTCCGCCTGTCTGCCCATCGCGATCGGCGGTCTGCTCTCCGCGATCGCGCAGGGCAAGGTCGCGGCCGCGTCCATCAACATTCTCGCCAAGAAGCCCGACGACTGGTCCAAGGGCATGATCATGTGCATCGTCGTCGAGTTCTACGCCATTCTCTGCCTGCTGGCCTCCTTCCTGATGCTCAATGCCATCGCCATCTGATCCGACCTGAAAGGGTAAGGTAACGATATGAAAGGCACTGAAAAAATCATCGCACACATCCAGGCCGACGCCCAGGCCCAGTGTGACGCGATCCTGGCCAAGGCGCAGGAGACGTGCGGCGCGATCCGCGCGGACTGGGCGCAAAAGGCGGCCGACGCCTATGGCGAGGCTATCCGCGCCGGTGTCAAGACCTGTGCCGACGAGGGCGACAGCGCCGCGCGCCTCGGCCGCATGGAGGCGAAAAAGGAGCTGCTTTCGCTCAAGCAGGAGATGATCGCGAAGAGCTTTGCGCTGGCCGAGAAGAAGCTGCTCGCTCTGGGCGACGAGGACTATGTCGCGCTGCTGGCAAAGCTCGCGGCCTCCTCCGCCGTCACCGGCGAGGAGGAGATCGTGCTCAACGCCGTCGACCGCGAGCGCGTGGGCGAGGCCGTCGTCAAGGCCGCCAACGAAAAGCTCGGCGAAAAGGGACGGCTCACGCTCTCCCCGTCCGTCGGCGATTTCGAGGGCGGGCTGATCCTCCGGCGCGGCAATATCGAGGTCAACTGCACGATCGCTCTGCTCGTCGAGCTGTGCCGCGGCGAAATGTCCTCCGCGATCGCCGGCGTGCTGTTTGACTGACCCTAAGGGGGAATACCATTGTCAATGAACAAAGAAGCGTATCTCTGCCTCTCCGCCATGCTGCGCGCGAGAGAAGGAAAGATGCTCACCGCCGAGCGTGCCGCGCGCATGCTCGAGGCGCAGACCTTCGCCGATTGCGCCAAGCTGCTTGGCGACTGCGGCTATGAGGACATGGGCTCTCTGAATGCCGCCGGCGTCGACGCCGCGCTCTCCGCGCGCCGTGCCGCGCTGTTCCGGGAGATCGAGAACCTTGTCCCCGACAAGGCGCTGGTCGAGCTGTTCCGTCTGAAATACGATTATCACAACGCCAAAACCGTTCTGAAAGCCGAAGCCGTGGGCACCGACCCGCTGCGTCTGATGAGCGTCTCCGGACGCGTTGCGCCCGAAAAGCTCAAGAGCGCCTGGGACGAGGAGCGCATGAGCGAGCTGCCGAAGGTGCTGGGCGCGGCGATGGTCGAGGCGGGCAGCACGCTCGCCCGTACGGCCAACCCGCAGCTGGCCGACTTTGATCTGGACAAGGCCTGCTTTGCCGAGATGAAGGCGATCGCGGACGGGCTTGACAACACATTCATCTCCGGCTATGTGCGTCTGCTGATCGACGCGGCAAATCTCAAAAGCGTCGTGCGCACCGCGCGCATGCACAAGAGCGCGGACTTTCTCTCCGACGTGCTGATTCGCGGAGCGACGGACGTCGACCGCTTGAGCGGCGCAGACGCCGACGCGCTCATCGCCGTCTTTGCGCACACGCCGCTGGAAAAGGCGGCCGCCGCGGGCGGCGAGGCCATGTCCGGCGGGTCGATGACGGTCTTTGAGCGCGCGTGCGACAACGCCGTCAACGACTATATCCGCGGCGCGAAGCTGCTCTCCTACGGCCCCGAGGTCGTTGTGGCGTACCTCGCCGCGGCGGAGAACGAGATCACCGCGGCGCGGATGATCCTGACCGGCTCGCTTGCCGGTGTCGATGCCGACACGATCCGAGAAAGGCTGCGTGATCTGTATGCTTAAAATTGCTGTCATCGGCGGTCGGGAGACCGTCATGGGCTTCAAAGCTCTCGGGCTGGAGGCCGTTGCCGTGGAAAGCGAGCAGGAAGCGCTCGCCGCGCTGCGGAAGCTGACGCGTGAGAGCGATGACTACGCCATCATCTATATCGAAGAAAATCTTGCCTCTGCGCTCGAGCACGAGATCGCCCGCTATAAGGACAGCCCCACCCCGGCGATCATCCTGATCCCCGGACGGGAGGGCAGTCTCGGGCTGGGCCAGAGCGCGCTGAGGGCCGCCGTGGAGCGCGCCGTCGGCACGAACATCCTCGGCGATTAAAGAAAAAACACAATTCCCCTTTTTGAAATTGAGCAAAGGAAGGAATGCTTATGAGCGGAACTATTACAAAGGTCTCCGGCCCGCTTGTGGTGGCCGAGGGTCTGGCGGACGCCAACGTCAGCGACGTTGTGCGCGTCGGCTCTCAGCACCTCATCGGCGAGATTTTGAACATGACCGGCGACAGGGCCTCGATCCAGGTCTATGAAGAGACCTCCGGTCTCGGGCCCGGCGCCGAAGTCATCACGACCGGGATGCCGATGTCCGTCGAGCTCGGGCCCGGCATGCTGGACAACATCTACGACGGCATCCAGCGCCCGCTGCCCGAGATGCGCAGCATTTCCGGCGACAGCATCAGCCGCGGCATCGATGTGCCGGCGCTGAATCGTGAAAAGAAATGGGACTTTGTCCCCGTCGCCAAGGTCGGCGATAAGCTGAAGGCCGGCGACGTGCTCGGCACCGTGCAGGAGACCTCGGCCATCCTGCACAAGATCATGGTCCCCTACGGCCTTGCGGGCGAGCTCGTCTCGATCGAGAGCGGCGAGCACACCGTGACCGACGTCGTCGCCGTCCTGCGCGACGAAAAGGGCAAGGATCACGAGCTGACGATGATGCAGCGCTGGCCGGTGCGTATTGCGCGCCCGTATGAGCGCAAGTATGTCCCCAGCCGTCCGATGAACAGCGGGCAGCGCATCATCGACACGCTCTTCCCCATCGCCAAGGGCGGCACGGCCGCCGTCCCCGGCCCGTTCGGCTCCGGCAAGACCGTCGTGCAGCACCAGCTGGCAAAGTGGTCTGACGTCGACATCGTCATCTACATCGGCTGCGGCGAGCGCGGCAACGAGATGACCGACGTTCTCATGGAGTTCCCCGAGCTGAAGGACCCGCGCAACGGCGAGCCGCTGATGAAGAGAACGGTCCTGATCGCGAACACCTCCGACATGCCCGTCGCGGCGCGCGAGGCCTCGATCTACACCGGCATTACGATCGCGGAGTATTTCCGCGACATGGGCTATGACGTCGCCGTTCTGGCCGACTCCACCTCCCGCTGGGCCGAGGCGCTGCGTGAGATGTCCGGCCGTCTTGAAGAGATGCCCGGCGAAGAGGGCTACCCCGCCTACCTCGCCTCCCGTCTGGCCCAGTTCTATGAGCGCGCGGGCGTGGTCGAGTGTCTCGGCAGCGATCCCCGCCGCGGCTCCGTCACGGCGATCGGCGCCGTTTCACCTCCGGGCGGCGATATTTCCGAGCCCGTCTCCCAGGCCACGATGCGTATCGTCAAGGTCTTCTGGGCGCTGGATTCGTCGCTGGCCTATGCCCGTCACTTCCCCGCCATCAACTGGCTGACGAGCTATTCGCTGTATGTCGACACGCTCTCGACCTGGTACACCGAGAGCTTCGGCGAGCGCTATATGAAGAACCGCGAGCGCGCGATGCACATCCTGCAGGAGGAAAGCGAGCTGCAGGAGATCGTCCGTCTGGTCGGTCAGGACGCGCTTTCGCCGAGCGACCGGCTGACGATGGAGACCGCAAAGATGATTCGCGAGGACTTCCTCCAGCAGAACGCCTTTGTCGACGAGGACGCCTATTCGTCCTATAAGAAGCAGTTCCGTCTGCTGGATATCATCCTGCGATATGACGAGCTCTGCCGCGAGGCGCTGGAGAAGAAGGCCAATCTGAACTCGCTCTTCGTCATTGACGCGCGCGAAAAGATCGGCCGCGCCAAAATGGCCGATCCCAACGGCTTTGAGAGCATCTATGACGCGATCGACGCCGAGATGAAGATGGAGATCGACGCGGTGATCGCAGGAGGTGAAGACGCATGATCAAGGAATATAAAACCATCCGGGAAATCGCAAGCCCGCTGATGATCGTCGACGGCGTCGAGGGCGTCACTTACGACGAGCTGGGCGAGCTGGAGCTCCCCAACGGTCAGATCCGCCGCTGCAAGGTGCTGGAGGTGGAGGGCAGCCGCGCCGTCGTGCAGCTGTTCGAAAGTGCCCAGGGCATCAACCTTGCCGAGACGAAGGTCCGCTTCCTCGGCCATCCGCAGCAGCTCGCCGTCAGTGAGGATATGCTCGGCCGCGTCTTCAACGGCATGGGCATGCCCATCGACGGCGGTCCCGAGATCCTGCCCGACGCGTATATGGACATCAACGGTCTGCCGATGAACCCGGCGGCCCGCGCTTACCCGGCCGAATTCATCCAGACCGGCGTTTCCACGATCGACGGTCTGAATACCCTGGTCCGCGGCCAGAAGCTGCCGATCTTCTCCGGCTCCGGTCTGCCTCACGCCGCGCTTGCCGCGCAGATCGCGCGCCAGGCCCGGGTCTTAGGCGACAACGAAACCTTCGCCGTCGTCTTTGCCGCCATCGGCATCACGTTTGAGGAGTCTGAATACTTCATCAACGACTTCCGCCGCACCGGCGCCATCGACCGCACGGTCGTGTTCTCGAACCTGGCCAACGACCCCGCCGTCGAGCGTATCGCGACCCCGCGTATGGCGCTGACCGCCGCGGAGTATCTGGCCTTTGAAAAGGACATGCAGGTGCTCGTCATCCTGACGGACATCACGAACTACGCCGAGGCGCTGCGTGAGGTCTCCGCCGCGAAGAAGGAAGTCCCCGGCCGCCGCGGCTATCCCGGCTATCTCTACACCGACCTTGCGACGATGTATGAGCGTGCAGGCCGCCGTCAGGGCAAGAAGGGCTCGATCACAATGATCCCGATCCTGACGATGCCCGAGGACGACAAGACCCACCCGATCCCCGACCTGACCGGCTATATCACCGAGGGGCAGATCATCCTCTCGCGTGACCTTCACCGCAAGGGCATCGTCCCGCCCGTGGACGTGCTGCCCTCGCTGAGCCGTCTGAAGGACAAGGGCATCGGCGTCGGCAAGACCCGCGAGGACCATGCCGGCACGATGAACCAGCTCTTCGCCGCCTACTCCCGCGGCAAGGACGCCAAGGAACTGATGACCATTCTCGGCGAGGCCGCGCTGAGCGAGGACGACAAGCTCTTCGCCAAGTTCGCCGACGAGTTTGAGCACCGCTATGTCTCCCAGGGCAACACGACCAACCGCACGATCCAGGAGACGCTGGATCTGGGCTGGGAGCTCTTAAAGATCCTGCCGCGGCGTGAGCTGAAGCGCATCAAGCCCGAAATGATCGAAAAGTACATGCCGAAAGACTGAGGCTGTCTTTGGTTACATGCGATCAGGAGGTGAAGTTTTTTGGCAAGTTCGACCATAACCCCGACCCGTATGGTGCTCAATCAGCTCAAGGGCAGATTGAAGACCGCCCGCCGTGGCCATAAGCTCTTAAAGGACAAGCGCGACGAGCTGATGCGCCAGTTCATGGACGTTGTAAAGCAGAACAAGGCGCTGCGTATCCGCGTGGAGGAGGGGCTGACCCAGGCCTTTGCCGCGATGCAGGTGGCAAGCTCGATCATGTCGCCCGAGCTGCTCGAGCAGGCGCTGCTCTATCCGCGCCAGAGCGTGGAGCTGGGGATGGACTTTAAAAACATCATGAGCGTCAACGTGCCGCTCTACCACTTCACGACGAAGAACAACGACCCCTCGGAGATCTACCCCTACGGCTTTGCCCAGACCTCGGGCGAGCTGGACGACGCGCTCGACAAGCTCGCGCGTGTGTTTGAGGATATGCTGGAGCTGGCGCAGGTCGAAAAGACCATGCAGCTCCTCGCCGAGGAGATCGAGAAGACCCGCCGCCGCGTCAACGCGCTGGAGTATGTCATGATCCCGGAGCTTGAGGGGAACATCAAGTACATCTCCATGAAGCTGGAGGAGAACGAGAACGCCACGAAGGTCCGTCTGCTGAAGGTCAAGGAGATGGTACTGCAGGACGCGCACCATTACCAGCAGTAAAGGTACAAATGCAAAAGCACTCCGCATACGGCGGAGTGCTTTTATGATCCGAAACAGCAAAACAAAAGGGAACAGCGGATGCTGTTCCCTTTTGCTATATGGATGAGGACAAAATGAAAAAGATGAGTCACACTTGATCTTGCCTTTATCTTAGTCCTCAGATGTTACGTAAACAAGATTAAAATTGTTTCTAAAATGTAAAATGGCTTTTCAGTCCAGCGTAAGGTTCCACACCGTGCCCGGCGAGAGCGGCGCGTCCGCCGTGACATAGGGCTCTCCCCCGCTCTCCGCGGGAAGGAAAAAGACTGCCTCGCTGCAGCCGAGCGCCGCCGCGGCCGACGCCGCGGAAACAGCCGGATCGCCTCTCGCGCAAAGGATTTCGCGCACGATCAGCCTCTCGCCGTCGCGATAAGCGGCCAGCACGGCGTCCTCGGTGGCGTACAGGCCGCCGCCGTAGGCCTCGCACAAGGCGCGCTGCGCCTCCAGCATCGGATAGGACAGGCGGACGAAGTCACGCCCCCGCAGCAGATTCTCGCGCCAGAGCATATACTCTGTTCCGGTGAGCTTCATTATGTCAACCGTTTTCCGTGCCGCGGCGGTATGCGCCTCGCGGCGAAGCAGGTATCTCGTTCCGATCGCCTTTTCGTACCAGGCGTAGAGCGGCCCGTCGGCGGGAAGCGTCGTGACGATCGCCGACTCCCGCTTGCGGCAGAGCTCCGCCGCGGCCTTGGAAAGCGCGGCGCCGATCCCCTGATCGCGGGCACCCTCATCCACGGCAACGGCATAGAGATAGCCGAGCTGGGCGCGCGTGCCGTCCCGGCGCTGCCATTCAAAGCCGGTCAGCGCATAGGCCGCGCCGAGCAGCTCGCCGCTCTCGCCGAGGGCGGCGACCGCGCTGCCGATGTCAGGCAGGAGGCGGAAGAAAGCGTCGAGGAAGACCTCTCTCTCATGAAAGACGCGCCGCCACAGCGCGCGCATGGCCGGCACGTCGGCGGGGGTATATTCACGGATCATCATATCACGCTCCAGGTCGCGGTATATTTCTTCAGCAGATATGCCGGCTTGTACGATTCCTTCGAGCGGCGCAGCGCCTCGATGCCCATGTCGTCCTCGCGGTTGATGTAGCGAAGCTGCGGGTGTTTTGCCATCAGCATCCTCGTCAGCTCGCGGCAGGTCATGGGGTAGGCGCCGTTCAGACTGCCCTCTGCCTTTTCAAAATGGACGTCGAAGGTGTCCTCACAGGCAAGCTCGCCTAGCGTGAAGCCCACGATCCTGTCATTCGCGTACAGCACGCCGCCCTCGAGCCCCAGCTTTTCAAAGGCCGCAAAGGCGCGCACGATGGCCGTGTGCTCATAGACGATGCTCTTCTCCAGACGCTCGGCGTTTTCCTCCGACCAGACGTCGAGCATGTCGAGACAGCCCGGGATCAGCTCCCGCGTGAGCGGCACAAAGCGCCAGTCGTTCTCCGCCTCGAAGCGGTTGCAGTGGTTTTTCTTGCCGTGGAGCGCCTTGCCGGAATAGGTGGCGAGCTTTTCCGCCTCGTAAATATAGTCGGCGTTGTCGGTGTCCTCGCTGAAGGCGAAGCAGCCGGGATACTCCTGCTCGAGCAGGGCGCGGTGCTCCTCGGTGATGCCGCGCAGGCAGAACGGCTCATAGCCGTGGGCGCAGGCGTATTCGCGCAGCGCCTCAATGGCCGGGCGCAGCGGCCCGGTGCCGATCGGGAAGACAAAGGTCGGCTTGCCCGCATAGCGCAGCTTGGTCAGCATACGTCCCTCCGTGCGGGCAACAAGCTGCTTATATCGGTTGTCCCAAATATAGATGTTGCCGAAGTTATAGTCCGCGCTGCGGCTGCCCTCGGCCATGACGATCTCATCGATCCAGTGCTTGTCACAGAGCGTGACGGTTTTAAAGGGTATCATAGAATTTCCTTTGCTCTACTCAGAATATAGACTGCATTCCCGGCGGATCACGCTGCGCAGCTCGCGCAGGTCCGCGAAGGTCTCCGGCCGCTTGCTCACGTCCCGCAGCAGCGCCGAGGGGTGGTAGAGGGCCATGTATTTCACGCCGTCGCGTTCAAACCACTGCCCGTGCTCGCGCGTGATGCGAAAATCCTTTCGGATCAGCTCGCCGGCGGCGATGCGGCCCAGGCAGACGATGATCTTCGGATGCACAAGCGCGATCTGCTCGTCGAGCCAGTGGCGGCAGGCCGCCATCTCCTCCGGCGCCGGGTCGCGGTTCATCGGCGGGCGGCATTTGACCGTGTTCGCGATATAGATCCTTGTCCGGTCAAGACCGACCATCTCCAGCATGTCGTCGAGCAGCTTGCCCGCCGGGCCGACAAAGGGCTCGCCCTGCAGGTCTTCCTGCTCGCCGGGGCCTTCGCCGATGAACATGACCTCGCTCGGGCAGCGCCCCACGCCGAAGACCAGCTTGCGGCGCGTCGCGCCGAGGGGGCAGCTCATGCAGCCCCGGCAGCGCTCATTCAGCTTTTCCATCTCGTTTGGCATATCAGTTTTCCTCGGTCCCGCGGACGAGCTGCAGCAGCAGCTCCCGCCGGTTGTTTTCGGGATAGTCCATCACATAGTCGAGCAGAAAATTGAGCATCTCGCCAAGCTCCCTGCCCCTCAGCCCCAGCTCGACCAGATCGTCGCCCGTGACGGCAAGGTGGCGGACGGAGAAGCATTCGCCGCTCTTGAGCACGGCGCGCAGCGCGTCGCGGCTTTTGCCGCCGATGAGCGCGTCATAGCACATCGCGGCGCAGGAGGCCGTGTCGACGCCGTAATGGTTGAGCAGCTTTTTCCATTCCTTCGTCGTACGCGGCGGCGCGGTATGCAGCAGCTCGCAGCAGTCGACGCAGCAGCGCACCGTGCGTCCGTCGAGACGCAGGGAGGTCAGGAAGTCCTGGACGGAATCGATCCAGCCCCGCCGCTCCAGGATCGCACACAACGCCGCCCACCGCGGCAACGCCTTTTTCGGCATGGCCGTGATGCGGATCAGCTCGGACACCGGCTCGTCCTTGCGCCGGACGAGATAGCGGTCGAGCAGCCCGGCCTCGATCGCCGTGAGCAGGATCTGCGGCCGGCTGGTCAGCAGCATTTTTTCTATCTCGTCGCGCACGCGCTCCGCCGAGACGGAGGCCGCGAGCGGCGCCTTGGCATAAATGGCGGCGAGCGTCTTTTCCTCCACCGCGAAGCCGAACCGCGCCGAAAAGCGCAGCGCGCGGAACATGCGCAGCGCGTCCTCCTCGAAGCGGCGCTCCGGCTCGCCCACACAGCGGATGATGCCCTTTTCGATGTCCTCGACGCCGCCGAAGGGGTCCGCGATCAGGCCGTCCGGCGGGAGGGCGATGGCGTTCATCGTAAAGTCTCTCCGCGCGAGATCCGAAGTCAGATCGCCGACAAAGCTGACGGCTTCCGGGTGGCGGTGGTCAAGATAGCTGCCGTCCGTGCGGAAGGTCGTGACCTCGACGCTGTGGGAGTGGATCATCACCGTGACCGTGCCGTGGCGGATCCCGGTCGGCACCGTGTGGGGAAAGAGCCCCCTTACCTCCTCGGGCAGGGCGCTGGTGCACACGTCCCAGTCCTGGGGGTGCACGCCAAGGATCATGTCCCGAACGCAGCCGCCGACAAGATAGGCAAGATAGCCCCGCGACTGCAGGGTGATGAGGACCTGTTTGACATACCGGGGCGGTGTGATGTTGGCCATGGTCAACCTCGTTTCCGTACTTGCATAAAAAGTGGGGGCGTATTATAATGATACAGTGTATGTTAAAGGCAAAATGCTTTTTCTCTTTTTTTATTTTACCATTCCGCCCAAGCAACATCAATACTCATTTTCGGAGTGCGAGTGAACATGATCGAATTTGACAACTTCCTCTCCCCCGGCCGCAAGGGCCACCTCATCGGGATCGGCGGCGTCTCCATGTCGTCCCTGGCTGAGGTCCTCAAAGGCATGGGCATCACTGTGACCGGCTCGGACATCAACGAAGGCCGCAACGTCGACGAGCTGCGCGCCAACGGCTTTACCGTCCATATCGGCCATCGCGCGGAGAACATCTCCGACGACATCGAATTTGTCGTCCGCACGGCCGCGGCGCACGACGACAACCCCGAGATCGTCGCCGCGCATGCCCGCGGCATTCCCGTTTTCGAGCGCACCCAGGCCTGGGGCGCGATCTCCAAGGATTATCAGAACGCGCTGTGCATCTCCGGCACGCACGGCAAGACCACGACGACCTCGATGTGCACGCACATCAACATGGCCGCCGACCGCGACCCGACCGTGATGATCGGCGGCACGCTGCCGCTGCTGCACTCCGGCCATCGCGTGGGGCACGGCAACACGATCATTATGGAGGCCTGCGAGTATTACAACTCCTTCCTCTCCTTTCACCCGACAATAGCCGTGATTTTGAACATTGAGGCCGATCATCTTGACTTCTTCAAGGATCTCGACGACATCAAACGCTCCTTCCGCACCTTTGCCGAGCGCACGAGTGAGGACGGCACCGTGATCGTCAATCTTGACGATCCCAACGCGATGGAGGCTATCGAGGGGATCGACCGGCATATCATGACCTTCGGTTTGACGGCGAAGGCGGACGTGTATGCCAAAAACATCTCCTACCTCGGTGAAAACAGCCAGTTCGACATCTATTATCACGGCCGGAAGTACACCGACGTCACGCTGCACGTCCCGGGCGAGCACAACGTCAAAAACGCGCTCGCGGCTGCGGCGGCCTCGATCTGTCTCGGTATCCGTCCGAACGCCGTGAAATACGGTCTGGCCGGCTTCAACGGCGCCGGCCGCCGCTTTGAGTTCAAGGGCAAGTTCAACGGCGCGGACGTCTATGACGACTACGCCCACCACCCCGGCGAGCTGCGCGCGCTGCTCGACATGGTCGAGACGCTTAACTATAAGCGCACAGTCGTGGTTTTCCAGCCGCACACCTACACCCGCACGGCCGCGCTGTTCGATGATTTCATTGCCCAGCTCCGCCGTCCGGACGTCGTTCTGCTGGCCGAGATTTTTGCCGCGCGTGAGAAGAACACGATCGGCATCTCCTCCTCGCAGCTGGCCGAGCAGATCCCCGGCGCGAATTTCTATCCCGGCTTTGACGGACTTGAAAACGCGCTGCGCTCGCTGGCGCAGCCCGGCGACATCATCCTCACCGTCGGCGCCGGCGACGTCTACCGCATCGGCGAGAGACTGGTCGCGGAAACGAAGGAATGATCCGGAAAGAAAAATCGCCCCGATGCATCAGGCATCGAGGCGATTTTTCTTTTTGCGATCAGTCAAAGGCCGACATCGACGCGGCGCGCCAGTTGCTGCCGTCGTGGATGAAGACCATCTTATAGCCGTCCTGCATGGCATAGGAATACTGCTCATACCAGGAGGTGGCCGTAAAGTCCGCCTTGTAGAGGATCGTGCAGGTAAAGCAGTTACTGCCCACCCGGTGGAAGTTTTCGTAGCGGAGCTCGTCATAACTGACCTCGGTCGCCGAGGCCCAGATCATCGCGTCATACGAGTTGCGGGCATAGCTGTCGAGCTCGGTGCCGGGGAGGATATGCTCAAGCAGCGTGTTGAGCGCGGCGCCGTTGTACTTATAGTTGGCATAGTTCATATAGGCGTCGAAGAAGCCCTCCGCCGCGTCGCGCATCACCTGGGTGATATCCTCGCCGTCGGGATAGAAGAAATAGATCTTGCCGTCCTCCCCCACGACGGGCGAGAGCTCGACACCCTCGTAGCTTGCGTGAATGTCCGGCACGGTAAAGAGACCGTCGGCAGCATAGAGGATCGTCTGATAGCCGCCGTCAGGCAGCTCGGAATCAAGGCCGCGGAACATATTGCTCTCGCGGGAGGCGATCTCATCCTCGCCAAGCTCGGCGCCGCTTACCGTAACGACGACGCCTTCGGGCGCTTCGACCTTGAAGGAGTAGGTCTCCGCCGGCTTGACGACATAGCGCACGCGGCCGTTCTCTACCGCGCTGAGCGGCGCGACCTCGTTGCCTTCGCCGTCGGTCACGGTGATATCGCCGTAAAGGGGGCTGATCTCATAGCGCACCATGCGGATCCGCGCGCCCATGCGCGCCTCAAGCGGCGTGAGCTCCGTGAGGTCGACCGCAGGGTCAACGATCTGTTCCTCGTGCAGCGGCGCGCCGTTGATGCGCACATCCACGCCGTCCGGCGCGTCGATCTGAACGGTGATCGCCGCGAGGTTATTCGTCACAGGCGCGGCCGTGATCGCATCAAGACGCCAGTCTGTGCGGCCAAAGCCGTAATTGGGGCTGTTTTCATCCGGGACCAGCCTGATCTCGCCGAGACGCGCCGCCCCGGCATAGAGGAAGAAGACCGTCTGGTCATCGCCGCCGCGGGACAAGTCGCGCCGATAGCTCAGCTCTTTGCCCTGTACCGATTGGGCATAAAAGTTTTCAAAGAGCTCACGGCCGTCCTCGTATTCGCTGACTTCGGTGACGCTTTCGGCGAGCGCCCGGTGCAGCTCGTCCTCGCTCATGGTCGCAAGGATCGTGTCCATCGCCTTTTCAGGTCGCGTCTGCTCGTAGACCGCGGCGTATTTATAGAAAAACACGCAGGCGAGGAAGCCGAGCAGCAGCAGGAGCATCGTCCAGAACAGGAGGAAGAGCCCCCATCCGTCGCGTTTCTCTTTCTTAGCCATTCGCGCCATCCTCCTCTCCGAGCACGATAAAGCCCGTCGGGATGCTGCGCGGGCCGGTAACGGAGGCGCAGTTGTTGATGATCTCCCCGTCATAGACCATGACGGAGGACGAGCCGCCGTCGAGGTTGCCGGCGTTGATCGCGCCGTACTGGAGCATGATGTCGACGACGTTTTCCACCGTCGCGCCCAGCGTCTTGCTGCTGCGCCCGTCGAGGACGAGCAGGAGCAGCGCGCCGTCCTCACGCTGGCCGATGGCCGTGCGCGGGTTGACGCCGGTGCCGAGATTCTGCGTCTGGATCTCGCCGTTGATGATCAGCGACGAGGCGATGCCGTCGTGTGTGACAAAGCTGACGCCGTGCTTCATGCCCTGATCAAGGGCGTCCTGGGCGGTCATCGTGCCGACGAGGAGCTTGCCCTCGCCGTCGAGACCGACGATGTTATAGCGCGTATACGCGTCGCCGAAGAGGATCGTGCCGTCCCGCACGACCAGGCCGAGCGGCACACTGCCGTTGCTCAAGCCGTTGTTGTCGACGAAGCCGCCCGCGTTCACGCCGGCGATGCCGTCGTATTTTGCCACCATGTCGGTGAGCTGCAGGCCCGGGTCGACGCCGAATTCGCCCGACACGCCGAGCGTAACGCGCCACGGATCGCGCACGATCAGCAGCTTGCCCTTGCAGGTGCCGTAGGCGATGTCAACGAGCTGGAGATACGGCTCGCTCTCCTCGCCCATCTCCTTTTTCTCCTCCGGGGAGGCGATATGGATCAGCGAGGTGTTGACCTGCTCGGTCTCCAGATCTTCGGTGCTCTTGAGGATATAGGGCTCAAGCTCCTCCTCGGAGAGGTAGATCCGGCTCATCCAGCGCAGGATGCTCGTCTCGCGCACAGAGTTGCAGAAAATACCCGTAAGCGTCGGGGAGGGGCCCTTTTCAAAGACCCACACGATGCCGAAGAGCGTCAGCACGACGCACAGCAGCGTGATCCCCAGCAGTGCCATGATCCGGCCAAAGACGTTCTTTTTGCGCCGTTTACTCTTTGTTTTCCTGTTCTCGTCCATTTATGCGGCTCACCCTTCCTCTCTCGAAGGTGAATTCGACAGTCTCTCCGTCCAGTTGAGATCATAGAGCATCTGCTGGCGCAGAAGAGCGTAACGCTCGGTGGGATCCTGCTTGTTTCCGTTGGTGTTATAGCGCCACTGGCCGGAGCTGTTCGGGTCGCCGCCGTAATCGCTGACAAAGGTGTCGGGCAGCTCTGCCTTGAGCGCGTCGACATCCGCCTGGGTAAGATGCGTATAGGTCGTGCCGCAGATACGCACGAGCTTGAGATCCTTCAATCCGTACAGCGGCGAGAGATCGCGCAGATTCGGCAGGTTCGCGATGTTGAGATAGCGCAGGTTCACCTTGTCTGCAAGCGGGCTGAGATCGCCGATCTGGCAGGAGTGACACTCGATGAACTCCAGATCCGGGCAGTTCTCCAGCGGGGAGATGTCGGAAATGTTCGTCAGCGTCATGATCACGACCTGCAGCTTGGGGAAGCTGCGGACGAACTCGATATTTGTCAGATGGTGGTTGTGGCCGATATCGAGATAGAGCACGTCGTGCATATAGGTGAGCAGATGGACGTTCCCGTCATAGAGCAGATTCGTGTCGCCGTCGTTGATGAGCGTCGTATCCGTCATAAAGGTATAGCCCTCGATGGAAATGCTCCAGACGACGCCCTTGTCCGGGAAATCGCTGCGCAGCGCGTCCATCGCGTCGTTGTCGGTGATGCCGCAGCTCTCGAGACGCAGCAGCTTCAGCGCGGGCAGATACGGCAGCGCGGCACGGAAGACCGCGATCCCCTCGTCGCCGATCGCCTCGTTCTGGTAGCGCAGCTCCTCCGTCGTCCAGTCGGCCGTATGACCGAACAGATCAAAACGGCAGCGCAGCTCCTTCTCCGGCGCAGCCGCGGCAAGCGCATCGAGACTCTCGTACGAGAGCGTCGTCACGCCCTCCTCCGGCGCGAGGAGAAGTGTCTTCACCTCGGGCAGAACGGCAAGCGCCTTTATCAGCCCGGCCACGTCGGCGTCGGCCGCCTCTGAAAGGTCAAGCTCTTCGGCCGTGCTCTCGACCGCGGTGCCCAGCACGTTTGCTTTCCAGGTAACTTCCGCGTCTGGGAAGGCCTTGCACACGGCCTCAAGCTGCTCGGCCGTCGCATCGGTCAGACCGAGCGCGATCTTCTTCACGCCGCCGAGGCTGTCGCTTGCGCGCATGAGATCCTCGATCGTCGCGCCGGCCTCCTCCAGATCGACCGTGTCGGTCTCGGGCGTGATCACGAGCGAGCCGAGACTGGCGGCGGGCGCTTCTTCGGCCGGGGCGGGAGCCGCTTCGGTGCTTGGAGCGGCTGTCTGTCCTGCGTTTCCGCAGGCGGTAAGCATGCATGCGAGTAAAAGCGTAAACACCAGCGCGGCGAGAAAGATCCTTGTTCGATTACCGGTCACGTCTTTCACTCCTTTCTTTTTTACACGCCGCATCGCATGCTGCGCGATGCCGGCGAAATGATCCTTTTTTCGGGACGAAACATCCGTCCCGGGGCCGTTTTTCCACGCCGCTCAGGGCTCTTCCTGCGGCGGGAAGTCGGTCACATAGATGATATCGGGGATGCTGCGGTCATAGTCGAAGCTGACGAGCTCGCCCTTCCAGGCGATGCCCACGCTGCGTCCCCCGTCCAGGTTATACGCGCTCTTGCAGCCCAGACTCTCGAACAGCACGGCAAGCTGGTGCATATCCATCCCGCGCGAGCCGGTGTAGACGCCCGAGCGCGAGCCCTCGACCTCGACGAGGAAATAATGCCCCGGCTCCACATAGCCGATGGCGCAGCGCGGATTGGCGGGATAGACGGTCGTGTTGAAACGCTCTTTGGCGTGTCCCTCGTCGTCGAGCAGCTCCGGCCCGAAGCTCCAGACCTGCCAGGGTCCGGCCTCTTCCAGCGCCTTGAGGTCAAGCTCGGAATTTCCCATCGTCACCATCGTTCCGTCGCTGTACAGGATGCAGACGTCGTCAAAGCGCATGCTGCGATATTCCTCGCCGTTGCGGACCACGATGCCGGCTGTCCTGCCGGCGTAGTGGTCGCCGCAGATGGCAACGATCGCGTTTTCCTGTGCGGCGATCTCGGCGATCTTCCGGAAGCCGCCGTTATACGCGCCGTTGGCAAAGCCGCTTCTGAGATATTTCAGATCGCTGACATAGACCTCGGCCACGTAATAGACGAGCATGTCTTCCTCGACTTTGGTCAGCGTGACATTGATGTTTTCGCTCCGGTAGCTGTGCTCGTCCTCGATGATCTCGCCCTCGGTGAACTTATCGGCGAACTTTTCGCCCCAGACGCCGGAATAGGTCCTCTCGGGGGTCGGCTCCGGGGTCGGCTCGGGCGTCAGCTCCGGTGTGGGAGCAGGTGTGGGCGCAGGCGTCGGCTCCTGCTCGGAAAGGGGCGTCTCCGGCCCCGGCGTCTGCGCGTCGCGCGTGATGGTGAAAACTGCCGCCAGCGACAGCATAAGCATCAGCGCAAGCGCGGCGCTCAGCGCTCTCTTGCCGTTCATTTTGTTCAATCCCGCCGCTGATAGACGATCAGAATCACGGATTCGATGATCACCAGGATGAGAAAGACCAGGAACGGGATCTTGAACACGTCGCGCGAGAGGAACTGCATCGCGCCATTGACACGGTCAAGGATCCAGAGCACAACGAAGATGACTGCAACGTCGATGCAGATATGGGGAAGAAGCTTGTTGAACATGGTCAGCCCTCGCTTTCTGCGGGCGCGTCCGCGGTTTCCGCCGGTTTTTCGACGATAGGCGTGTCTGTGATGTAGACGATATCAAAGGAGCCGCGGTCATAGTTGGTGCTGAGGAACTCGCCCATCCAGCTCATGGCGGCGCTGCGGCCGCCGTCGAGCGCATAGGCCTGAGAACAGCCGCGTGCTTCGAACATCGAAGCCAGCTCGCCGAAGGTCATGCCGTAGGAGCCGATAAACTTGCCCCAGCGGTTGCCCTCGACCTTCACCAGGCAGTAATGTCCCGGCTCATAATAGCCGATGGCGCAGCGCGGGTTTTTCACATTGATGCCAAGGACGTTGCTCTGGCCGTCGTAGAAGCCCTTGGCGTGTCCCTCCGCGTCCAGCAGACCGGGGCCGAAGCTCCAGACCTGCCAGGGAGCGGCAGCCTTGATCGCCTCGAGATCCACCTCGTCTTTTGTGAAGGTCTCCATCCGGCCGTCCGTATAGAGCACGCATACATCCTCATACGGCGTCTCGCTGTACAGCACGCCGTTGCGGATGACGATGCCGTTGTGGAGCTTGTAATGGTCGCCGTTGATCGCTACAAGCGCGTTGACGCGTCGGGCGATCGTGTCGATCTGGACCTCCGTGCCGACGTTGTATTCACCGTTCCCTTCGCCGGTGGCGAAAGCCGTGTTGAGATACTTCAGATCGCTGATGTACACGTCCGCGACGTAATATATCAGGCCGGGCTCCTCGATGCGCTCGAGCGTGATGCTCACGTTCTCGCTCTTATAGCTGTTCTCGGTCTGGATGACCTCGCCCTCGGTAAAGTGATCGGCGAACTTTTCCCCCCAGACGCCGGAATAGGCGCGCTCGGGCGTGAACTCGGGCGTGGGCTCGGCGCTCTCCTCCGGGCTCTGCTCGGTCGCGGTCTCCGCGTCCGTGCTCGCCGTGTCTGCCGGCTGGGGCGGCAGCGTCGCAAGGACGACGGGCTCTATCGCCTTTTGCCCGATGTGGATGTCCCAGTAGTCCAGCACATGGTGGAAGAGCGCGAACACGTTCAGTCCCACAATGATCGCCAGCACGTCGAGCGCGACCATCTTGCCGACGCGCATATGTTTTTTCTTTCTCACTCTTCTCCGGACAGGAGCAGCGTTTTTATCTTCCATTCTTTTATCCTCTTTCCGGGAAATATTCCCTCAAGGTCTCATCACTGACGCCCGTCACCAGCTGGACGATCTCCAGCCAGCTCTCGTCGCGGTGCTCGGTGAAGGCACGGCGCTGGGCCTCAAGGCTGTTTTCCATGAGCGCCCTGCTCTCGCCCCAGCGGCCGAGATTGCGGCTCATCTCCGGCTCGAGCTCGTCCACCATTCGGTTCAGGATCTCCAGCGCCAGCTCATAGCTGAGCCCGTTTTGATACATTCCGGAGGCCGTTTCGAGCATGACCTGCTTAAACTCGCTGTTGTTCAGCAGCTTCGACAGCATGCGTCCGATCTGGGACTCGGCCGGGTTGATGATCTCCCACAGGAAGGCGTTCTCGTTCTCCATCGAAATGTCAAGATCGAAGAACATCGTGCGCCACTTGGAATCGGGCTGGACGCCGCGGAAATAGCGGATGTTGCCGGCCGTGTCACGGTTGTTGAAATAGGCCTCGAGCAGCAGCCACTGGGCCATCGACTGCATATCCATGCGGTCGGCAATATAGTTGTAGTTGTCCGGGTTGGTAATGTCGCAGCTGAGTATGTAGTTATACAGACTGTACAGCTCCGGCTGATACTCGATCTGGATCGGCGCGCGGCTGATCGTGTTCATGTCCTCTTCCGAGCCGGTGTGGCTTTCGATATACTTTTTCGAATACGCCTCGCGCAGGCTGTAGATGCCGTAATAATTGCCGTTGACATACAGGATGCAGAAGCGTGAATCGAGCGCAAAGGGATCCGTCACGGCAACGCGTTCGGCAAATTCGGCGGCCAGCGGCTCACGATAGGTCTTCATATACACGGTATCGCCGCCGCGCAGGTTCAGCGAATGGAATTCCGTGATGCCCTGGCCGAAGAGGTCATAGTGGATGTCGCCGCCGTAGCGGCCGCGGAAGACGACCTTGAAGCTCTTCTTGTTCCACTGGTTTCTCGACGCCGCGCCGTGGAGCGTGATCATACAGTCGGAGGTGAAGCTGCCTCCGTCGACGTCATAAAACTCGGTGTGGGAATCGTATTCCATATGGCCGTTGTGGTTGTACAGCACGTCGAGCTTCATCGGCTCGAGCGCGACGCAGACGACCGGGAGCGTGTGGTGCTCGTTGATGACATAGGTAAAGGTCGCTGTCTCGCTGCGGAGCTTGCTGTCCGCATAAGACGCCGCGCGGATCATCGTCGTTTCCGTCAGATGGATCGGCCCGGAGTAAACATAGGAATCCCTGTCCGGGAGATTGCCGTTGAGCGTGTAATAGATCGTTCCCTCGCCGGAGAGCTCGACGTCGACGCCGTCAACGTCGTTGTAGATGCCGGTCGGCGTTACGCTCTCAGGCCGCTTGGCCAGATAGCGCGCGCAGTTGCCGCTGTTCTGCGCCGCGGGAGAGGGCGTAGTGAAATAATAAAAGCCGCTTGCGCCGTCGAGACGCCCTTTGCTGTGATTGAGCGGCATGCCGTAGAGACTGACATAGTCGGAAAAGCTGCCGTCAGCGCGATAGATATAGAAGGTGTCGCCGTCGGCCCCAAGCTCGAACGGCGCATGGCAGGAGGCCGTTTCCAGCAGCGGGCTGCCGCAGAACACCACGAAGGTATCGCCCGGCTTGAGCGTCGTGCCCGGAAGCTGGAACTGGGTGGGCAGGCTGGCTTTGTCGGTGACATAATAATCGCTGAGCGTGATCGTCTCATCCGAGACGTTTTTCAGCTCGACCCAGTCATAATAGCCGCCGGCGTGGAAATGAAAGCTGTCGTTATAGCACATCACCTCGTTGACGACGAGCGCGCCGTGGTTGTCGCTGTTGCGCACGAAGGCCTCATAGCCGTCCTCGGTGTTGGGGTAACCGGGCGTAGGATAATAGCTTTCGGAAACGCTCTCGCCGTCGACACGCAGCGCCACGTCGCCGCCGCAGCTCTCATAACTGACCTGTCGGAGGATCTCGCCGTCGGGCGCGGAGAGATAAAGCGTATCGCCGTCCTTGGAGATGGCGAAATTGGTGTGCAGCTCGCCCTCGCTCCGGTCCTTCGCCGAGCAGAAGATGACCCTGTATTCCCCGGCGGCTAATGTCAGCGACGGGATCTGCCACTTGCAGGGCTCCTTATCGCTGTCCGAAAGCCAGAAGCCCGTGAGATCTTCGCTCTCCGCGCCGGGATTGTACAGCTCGATCCAGTCGGAGAACTCGCCGTCGGCATCGGTGATCGTCGCCTTGTTCGACGGCTGCAGCTCGCTGAAAACGACCTCGGTCCGGAACGGCTCGGGCGTAGGCTCGGGCGTGGGCTCCGGCGCCGATGTGGGCTCAGACGGCACTTCGGCTGCGGCCTGCCCGGCATTTTCCGCCGTTTCCGGCCGTACCGTTCCGCACGCTGTCAGCAGCATCGCAAAAAGCAGCATGAGCGCTGTGAGCACTCTGAATTTTTTGTTGGAAATGGTATTGGTCATCCTCTTGTTTCTCCTTTGAAAGCCGGGACAAGCCTGCACATAATTTTTCATGCTAGTTTACCATTTTCCCCTAATGGTGTCAAGTTTCGTTCCCGCTTCTCCCCGGGGGAGAAAAACAGCCTCTCTTTTTTTGATTTTTCCTTGTATTCAAAGCCGATTTTACATTTCTGAAACACTATTATCCTTTTTTATGAAACAAATAGCTGTTATTTTATACGTGTAAACACGAAAGAATCTTTTTCATTTTTCTCCTTTTTTCCTCTCATTTATACAAGATCAAGGCGAGGCGGCTTTCCGCTTCGTCTTGATCTTTTTTCGCTTGAAAAACCGCGCAAAAAAGGACCGGTCTCCCGGTCCTTTTTTGCACCTCGGTTCAGTGGTCGGATTTCAGTCCCGCGCCGCACATCGTGATGAGGCAGTCCTCCGCCTCGCCGAAGCGCGCGCAGTAGTTCCGGTACGCCGCGAGATTGGCCGCGGTGGTGTGCTCGCAGTAGACGCCGCGTTCGGCGAGATAGGCGCGCTCGCGCAGGATATCCTGCTCCGGCGCGTGGACGAAGCGGACACCATACCGCGCGGCATAGCCGAGGATCTCCTCGCCGCGCATGGGCCTGCCGATCGCGATCCCCTCGGCCAGCGTCGGGCGCGGCGTGACCGCCGCCGGGACAGAAAGCCCCTGCTCCGCGGCGCGCAGCAGCGGGTCGCAGCCCTCGCTCTGCAGGGCGATGATTTGCGGTGCCTTCTCGATGCAGCCGGCGGCGAGCAGTTCGTCGAGCGCGTGCATCACGCCGAGGAAGAGCGTGCCGTTGCCCACGGGGATCACCAGATGGCGCGGGAGGCGGCCAAGCTGCTCGTACACCTCGTAGAGATAGGTCTTCGTCCCCTCGTAGAAGAAGGGATTGTAGACGTGGTTGGCATAGTAGACGCCCTCCCGCTCGACCTTTTCGCGGCAGACCTCCGCGCAGTGGTCGCGCGAGCCGGGCACTACCGTGCACGTCGCGCCGTGGGCGCGGATCATGTCGATCTTCTTCGGGCTCGTCCCCTCGGGAACGAAGATCTCGCAGGCGATCCCCGCCCGCGCGCAGTAGGCCGCAACGGCGTTGCCCGCGTTGCCGCTGGAGTCCTGCACGACCCTGTCGACGCCGATCGAGGCGCAGTGGGCGATCAGCACGGCGGCGCCGCGGTCCTTGAACGATAGCGTGGGCATGAAATAATCCATCTTCAGCATCACGTTTTCGTCCAGCGGCACGATCGGCGTCATGCCCTCGCCGAGCGTGACCTTGCGCCAGGTCTCCCCCTCGAGCGCCATGAAGCGCCGATAGCGGAAGAGGCTCCACTCCCGGCGGTCGACCGCGGCAAGGTCGAATTTCGGCGGCTCGAAATTGAGCTTCCACAGCCCGCCGCAGTCGCAGTGGGCCTTTCGTGTCGCGGTGCTCTCGCGGCGGCCGCATTTGGTGCAGATATAATCCATCTTTTCCTCCCCTTCAGTCCGAGCGGCCGCGGCAGGCTACCGGGACGCTTTGCAGTACCTTTCCCTTTGAGACGAGCCAGGCTCTGTCATAGAGATTCACCGTCGGGCAGATGTGGCTGGGGATGACCTCCACCTTGTCGCCGATTTCGGCCATGGCGGCAAAGCGCGGGCTGTTTAGTACGCCATGCTCGTCATAGAGCGTTTCGATCGCGATATCCTCCGCGCCCTTGATCGCGCCGAAGCCCGCCGTGGCGCAGATGCCCGTCGGGCGGTTCTGGCTGACGAGCGCCTTGGCCCCGGCGTCGAGCACAACGCGCGCGCCCTCGGGCTTGGAGATGACGGAGGCGAGCACCGTGGCGGCGCAGCGCTCAAAGGCGCCGAGCGCCCGCGCCTGGCCCACGTCGAAAAACACATAGGTGCCGAGCCTCAGCTCGGTAATGCCGGCAAAGTCCTCCCCGCTCAACACCGAGGGCGTCGCGCCGACGCTGACGGTGTCGAGCTCGGCGCCGAGTGCCCGCAGCATGTCCGCCGCCCGCACGGTGCGCGCCCAGGCTGTGCGGGTCTTGGCGCGGCAATCGTCCAGACTCTCGGCGCGGTAGGTGTGCCCCTCGTGGGAGAAGATCCCGCGTAAGGCCACATGCTTTGCCGCGAGGATCGCCCGGCCGAGCGCGAGGAGCTGTTCGTCGCCCACAACGCCCGTACGCGCCTCGCCGACCTCATATTCGATCAGCACCTCGAGCGGCTTTTCTTCATCTGTGAAGGCGCGCTCCATCTGCTCGAGCTGGACGGTGTTGTCGATGCCGACGCGCACATGCACGCGGCGGTGCAGCTTGCGCAGGCGCTCGTATTTATCCGCGCCGATCAGCTCATTGGCGATAAAAATGTCGGAAATGCCGCTTTGGGCCATGACCTCGGCCTCGCCGAGCTTGGCACAGGCGATGCCGCACGCGCCCGCCTCCATCTGCAGAGCGGCGAAGTACGGCATGCGGTGGGTCTTGATATGCGGACGCAGCTTCAGCCCCAGCGCGTCGGCGCGCCGCTGCATCATGGCGATGTTGTCCTTTGCCCGGTCGAGATCGATGAGCAGACAGGGTGTGGGCAGATCGTAGGGCGAACGGATCGTGTCAGTCATATCGCTGCCTCCTGTTTGTTTCGTTACGAAAAGTATACAATGCCGCCTCCCAGGCCGTCAAGAAAAGCCGGGTCGCATACGACCCGGCTTTTTTGTTTATTCTTTGTTTTCCCGCGTGACGCTGTTCTTGAACAGCGCGCCGACGAGCAGCACGACGGCCAGGAAGATGAGATAGCCGAAGATCTGCTTATAGCCCTTGCCGACCCAGCAGCAGTAGCACATGAAGAGGCAGCACAGGATGCCGAGCACAGGCAGAACAAAACGCTTGAAAAACCCAAAGTCTTTGCAGCGGAACATGATCGCCGCGAACATCGGGATATACATCGCATAGAGGTTGATGATCGAGATCTCGTCCGGCTCCCAGGCCAGCCAATCGCAATTGTGCAGCCCGCCCATGAAATCCGGCCCGTACATCCACAGAACGGAAGTCCAGGCATACCAGAAGCCGCCCATCATCATGCCGATCACGGCGGATTTGATGACGAAGTTGTTCTGGTGGTCGATATCGCCGTAGAACGACGGACGCGGGCCGAGCTTGCGGGCGGAGAGCGCGTACATGCCGCGGCAGGAGCCCATGATCAGCCCGTTCATGACGCCGAGGCAGCCGATCGTGATAAAGGCATAGACGATCGTGCCGATGACGTTGCCGAAGATCTTGGAAAACGCGATGCGGGGCAGCGCCTCGCCCAGCGGCCAGGTGCCGATGATGGTCTGCACGTCGCCGACCGAGCTCATCGCAAAGATGTACAGACAGTAGAGCACCGTGCAGAACAGCGAGCCGAGGATCAGCGCGATCGGCAGATTGCGCTTGGCGTCTCGGAGCTCGGCGTTGATCGAGGTCGCGATGATCCAGCCCTCATAGGCGAAGGCAAAGGACGCCACGCCCGAGAACACACCGGAAAACGCGGACTTGCCCGCCGTGGCGGCGGCGTATTCCGCGGTATTGACATAGTCCAGCACCCGCGCCGTCGCGCCGGTGGAAAGTCCGACGATGATGCCGACGACCGCCATCAGCACCAGCGGGACGAGCTTGATGACCGTCATGCTGACCTGCAGCTTGCCGGCGAGCCTGGGGCTGAGGATGTTGATGCCGTAGCCAATCATCAAAAAGCCCGCGCCGAGACCCAGCGCCTCGGAGCTGACCGTGCCGGTGACGAAGAAGTCCATGGCCGGGATGCCGCACAGCTCACAGAAAAACACGGCCGAGAAAAAGGCCAGCATCGCCGCGAGGCAGGGATAATAGATCGTCGTCATGAACCAGCCGACGTAATACGCGTAATTTTTGCCCAGCGCGACCTCGGCATAGTCGACAACGCCGTTGACCTTTTCGAACTTGGAGCCCAGCTCGGCAAACACAAGCGAGCAGATGATGCAGATGATGCCTACGAGCGCCACGACCAGCACGCCCTGGAGCATGTTGCCGTTTGTCAGCGCCAGCACCTTGCCGCCCTTGATGAACACGCCGGAGCCGATGACGATACCGATGACCATCGAGATCGCGGTAGGCAGTCCGTAGCGCTTTTCCATTGTGCCGTTGTCCATTCCGTCTCTCTCCTTCGCAAGATGATACCTACAGAATAACAGATTTTGCCCCGAAGTCAACAAAAAAGGAGGATTTGCGGCGGACAAACCGTCTGCAAATCCCCTTTATTATGATCTGGATTATCGGGTAAAGCCAAGCGTCACCTTGAAGAGATCGCCGTCCACCGTCACGGCAAGGCTGCCGCCCTGCAGCTCGGCGAGGCTGCGCGCGATCGAGAGGCCGAGCCCGCTTCCCTCGCTCGAGCGCGAGGCGTCGCCGCGTACAAAACGCTCGGTCAGCTCCTCGGCGCTGAGCTTCAGCTCGCTGCGCGAGGTGTTGCGGAAAATCACGGCCGGGCCGCTCTCCCCCTCGGTCAGCTCGAGATAGACCCGCGTGCCGGGGAGGGCGTACTTCAGGATATTGCCCATCAGATTGTCAAAGATGCGCTGGGTGTGCCGCACGTCGGCGCGGACGGGGACGCTGCCCTCGCCCTTGCGGACGACGAGCGTCAGCCCCTTTTCCGTGAGCTTTTCGCCGTACTCCCCCGCCGTCTGGTCGAGCATGACGGAAAGGTCGCAGTCCTCGATCGTGACGGGCAGCGCGCCGGAGGAGGCCTTGGACGCCTCGACGAGATCGTCCGTCAGCTTTTTGAGGCGGGCGCTCTGGCGCTGCAGCACCTCGAGGTATTCCCGCGCCTTTTCGTTTTCGATCTCTTCCTTTGAAAGCAGATCGACATAGCTGATGATCGAGGTCAGCGGCGTTTTGATGTCGTGGGAGACGTTGGTGATGAGCTCGGTCTTCATGCGCTCGCTGCGCAGCCGCGCGTCCACCGCGCGGGAGATGCCGCTTTGGATCGCGTTGAGATCCTCGGCGTGGCGGCGGAACTCGCCGAAGAGAAACTTTGTGTCGACGCGATAAGCGGTATTCCCTCCCGCGATCTCCTTCGCCCCGTCACGCAGCTTCCTCGCGCTGATGAGCGCCCAGAGCGCCAGCGGGAAGAAGAGGAAGAGATTGATAAAGAAGCCGACCGGGCCCGCCCTGCGGTCGTTCATGGCAAGGATCAGGAAGCCGATGAACTCCGCGCCGCAGAGGATCAGCATGCCCCGCCAGATGAGCGGGATAGCCGTGACGATCATTTTCCCCCAGCCCCACACAGCCCGGACGGCGCGTCCGAGGAAGCGAAGAAGCTTATAGCACAGCGTACCGCGAACAAGGCCGCCCATCTTCACACGCACGGCGAGACTCATACACCACCACAGCGCCAGCAGCACGGCGGCGCAGAGCAGCAGCCCGGCGAGGATGAGCAGAAGCACACTGTCGTAAGAACGCGACGCGCGCTCCATCGTGTCGGAGAAGTACGCCAGAGCGGCAAATCCGGCGAGGGCGACCGCTGCCGTGAAGAGGTCAAAGGGGATCTTTTCGGTGAGGCGCGGCGTGATCGCGTCGGCGCCCTTCCGGTGGCCGGCGGCGGCCATCAGGAAGGCAAAGAGCAGGATCGCAAGCAGCCCGCTGCCGATCGCGGTGATCACCAGCTCACGACTGTGGGCCGCGGCGAAATCGAAGCAGCGCACCTGGAAAGCGGCGTTGTCCCGCGCCTTCATGTCGCGCAGCAGATAGCAGGTAACGGTGAAGTTCACCGTCCGCCCGCGCGAGTAGACGTCGCCGGGGCTCGTCACATGCGGTGTGGGCATGGGGTCGGGCGTCACGGTCGGAAGCGGCTTGGCGGGCTGTATATCCGTCGGCGTTTCTTCCGTCTTCTGCAGCGCGGTGTCTGCCGTCACGCTCTCCGTCGGCGCGGGCACGGGCGTTACCCCGGCCGGCAGCGGCGTGGGCAGCGGCTCGGTCTGCGGGGCGTCCGCGCTCCCGGTATCCGATGCGGCACTCTCCTCGCCCCACAGCTCGCCCTCCGGGAAAGCGTAATAGGGATACCAGTTGCTGCCCGGGACGGTGACGGTGCTGAGCGTCTCCTCGCCGTTATACGTTGAAAACCGGAGCGTGCCGCTGCTGTCGAAGATCTCATAGCGGTAATTGTCGTCGGTGGCAAGGTAGGCGTTTGGTTCTCCGTCGTCGTTGATGGGGAGCAGGCGATCCGCGATCTGCCAAGCCTCGTTCCGGCAGAGGTTTTCCGTGAGCATCTCCCGCGCCGCCTCCATCCCGCGGCTGTAATATCCGGCGGAATAGAGCATCCCGACGCCGAGCGCGCCGGCGGCAAAGCCCAGGAACAGCGCGAGGAAGAGAATGACCGCGAGGGTCTTGCATAGGGTACTTCCCTTGAGTGTTTTCATGTCCCGCTCCTTTCAAACTTATAGCCCTGACCCCAGACAGCCTTGATAAAGCGCGGCTCGGCGGGGTTGATTTCCAGCTTTTCGCGCAGATGGCGGATGTGGACGGAGACGGTGTTCTCCGCGCCGTAGGGCTCGCCGTTCCAGACGCGGCGATAGAGCTCCTTCGGCGGAAAGACCTCGCCCGCGTGGTGCATCAGAAAGCGCAGGATCTCATACTCCGTCGGCGTCAGGGCGATCTGCTCGCCGTCGCGTGTGACCTCCTTGGCCTTTTCGTCGAGTCTGATCGGGCCGATCGTGAGACTGCCCTCCTCTGTCTTTCCGCCGCCGAGGAGCAGATAGCGCCGCAGCTGCGAGCGCACGCGGGCGCAGAGCTCGACGGGGTTAAAGGGCTTGGTCACATAATCGTCCGCCCCGACGTTGAGCCCCAGCACCTTGTCGGTGTCCTCGCTCTTGGCCGTCAGGAGGATGACGGGTACGTTGCTCTCCTCCCGCAGGCGGGAGAGCGCGGCGATGCCGTCCATCTCCGGCATCATCACGTCCAGCAGCACAAGGTGGATCTTTTCGCGCCGCAGCATGTCCAGCGCCTCGCGTCCGTTTGCGGCCGCAAAGGTCGTATAGCCCTCGGCCTCGAGATAGATCTTCAGCGCCGAGACGATGTCTCTCTCGTCGTCGCAGATCAGGATGTTGTACATGTCCTCTCACCTCTCGCGGTTAAGGTAAACAGGATAATCCGAACCACGGTTTTCCCGTGCTGGGATTCGCCCATCCTTCGTTAAAATGCTCGGCAATACGGAAGTATTCCCTGCGCTTTTGCCTCGGCTGGACAAATTCCAGCTCCGGGAAAACTCTTTGACCAAAACGGATGAGATTTCGGATGATTTTGCGTGCGGAGGACGCAGGCTTGCCTTTCGCAAGTCAAGGACGACAAGCGTAAAAGCGCTGAAAGATCGCCGTTTTGGCGGGTTCGGGTTATCTTGTTTACCTTATCTTACGATAAAAATCTTTAAGTTCCAAGTACGCAAACCATTAAGATTTTCTTAAAAAACCGCCTCCGGTTTCCCGGAGGCGGTTTCCTAAACACTATAATCTCAAAACGAAAAACGATTACTCTTTCACGGTGCCGTCGGGGTTGAACAGCGGCAGCGGCGCGAGAACGATGATGTCGTCGCGGTTGATGGCGTCGCCCTCGGCGAGGACGGCCATGCGGCCGGCGACGATGCCGCCCGCGGCGGTGACCAGCTCCTCCATCGCGCGCAGGCTCTCGCCCGTGGAGATCACGTCGTCGAGGATCAGCATGCGCTTGCCGCGGATCTGCTCGGCGTCGGCGCTGTCGATGATCAGGCGCTGCACGGCAGCGGTGGTGATGGACTTGACGTTCACCTCAAACACGCCGGACATATAGGCCTTGGCGGTCTTGCGGGCAAGGAAGTACTTCTCCGCGCCGCTCTGGCGGGCCATTTCGTAAAGCAGAGGGATCGCCTTGGCCTCGGGCGCGATCAGATAGTCATACTCCGGCGCGCGCTTCAAAAGCTCGGCGGCGCAGTGGACCGTCAGCTCGACGTCGCCGAACATGACGAAGGCACCGATATACAGATCGTCCGTGACCTTGCAGATCGGGAGCTCCCGCTTGAGGCCCGCAATATCCATTTCATAAGTCATGGTAAGTTCCTCCCGGTAAAGTGTGAATTCAAACACCTTGTATTTTACAGAAAGCGCGGGAAAAATCAAGTGCCAATGTCTTTTTTTCGCAGCGTTTTTGTGTAGGGTTTACAATGATGTGT
>DJYJ01000053.1:6171-6857 GCA_002450075.1 Clostridiales bacterium UBA6981 | reverse complement strand
CTCCCTATGGGTACTTTGTCTACAGTCTGAAACGCTGTACCGAACGGTACAGCGTTTTTCGTTTGCGGAGGGCTTACTCGATCCCGAGGACCTTGTAATCCTGCGCCTCGACGGCGTTTTTCAGAACGTCGTCCGCAACGGCAGCCGAAAGCGTCACAACGGCGGTGCCGGCAACGTGACTGACCTCGGCGGCGGAAACGGCGTCGAGCGCCTCGAGCGCCTTCTTGACGCGCGCTTCGCAGTGCGGGCACATCATGCCCTCGATCTTCATGGTTTTTGTCATGGTTTTATCCTCCTCTTCACGCCCTGAGAGCGTGTTTTTTCTTTTCTTGTCCCGCGAGGGATCATAGAGCTTGCAGAAGTTCAGCCTCAGCGCGTTCGTCACGACGCAGAAGCTCGAAAGGCTCATCGCTGCCGCGCCGACCATCGGACTGAGCGTCAGCCCGAAACGGGCATAGGCGCCCGCCGCGAGCGGGATGCAGATCACATTGTAGAAAAACGCCCAGAACAGGTTTTCCCTGATGTTGACGAGCGTCGCGCGGCTTAAGCGGATCGCGGCCGGAACGTCGAGCATGCGGCTTTTCATCAGCACCACGTCCGCCGCGTCGACCGCAACGTCAGCGCCCGCGCCGATCGCGATGCCGACATCCGCGCGCGTCAGGGCCGGCGCGTCGTTGATGCCGTCG
>DJYJ01000053.1:1601-6113 GCA_002450075.1 Clostridiales bacterium UBA6981 | reverse complement strand
ATGCCGTCGCCCACCATGGCGACCTTTCCGCGTTCGCGCAGCTTTCGGATGATGCTTTCCTTGCCGTCCGGCAGTACGCCGGAGATTACCTCGTCGGCATCCACCTGCGCGCCGATCGCAGCAGCGGTGCGGGCGTTGTCACCAGTTAACATAACAACATGAATTCCCATGCCCTTGAGCTGGCGCACGGCCTCGACGGCGTCGTCTTTGACCGTGTCCGCTACAGCAATAAGACCGAGCAGGCGCTCGCCTTTTGCAAAGAGCAGCGGCGTCTTGCCCTTTTCCGCGAGCGCATCCGCCTGGGCACGCAGCGTGTCGGGGACAGGGAGCAGGGAAGAGATATACTTCATGCTGCCGCCGAACAGCGTCTCACCGTTCATTACGGCGCGCAGACCGTTGCCGGGCAGAGCCGTGAAGTCGGTGACGGGGAGCGGGGAGATCCCTGCGGCTTCGCCGCGGGCAATGATGGCTTTGGCGAGCGGATGCTCGCTCTTCTGCTCGAGAGAGAGCGCACAGAGGAAAAGCTCTTCCTCACTGACGCCCTCTGCCGGGACGAGATCGGTCACGACAGGCTCGCCGTTTGTGACGGTGCCGGTTTTGTCGAGGACAACGATCTGCGCTTTACCGGCTTCTTCGAGCGAAACAGCGGTTTTGAAGAGAATGCCGTTTTTCGCGCCGAGACCGTTGCCGACCATGATCGCAACGGGCGTGGCGAGACCGAGCGCGCAGGGGCAGCTGATGACGAGCACCGCAATGCCGCGGGAGAGCGCATAGGCGAAATCTTTTCCGAGCAGCAGCCAGATCACGAAGGTGACGAGCGCCACGCCGATCACGGCCGGGACGAACACACCCGAGACCTTGTCGGCGAGCTTCGCGATCGGCGCCTTGGTCGCCGCCGCGTCGCTGACCATTTTGATGATCTGGCTGAGCGTCGTGTCCTCACCGACGCGCGTCGCCTCACAGCGGATAAAGCCGGACTGGTTGACGGTGGCGGCGCTGACGCGATCGCCCGCGGCTTTATCGACGGGGATGCTCTCGCCCGTGAGTGCGGCCTCGTTTACCGAGCTCTCGCCGTCGAGAACAACACCGTCAACGGGGATGCTCTCGCCGGGGCGGACGAGGAAGACATCGCCCTTCTGCACCTCGTCGATCGGAACAGTCTGCTCCCTGCCGCCGCGCTCGACGCAGGCGGTCTGGGGAGCGAGGCGCATCAGGGACTTGAGCGCGTCTGTCGTTTTGCCCTTTGAGCGCGCCTCGAGCATCTTGCCGACCGTGATGAGCGTGACGATCATCGCGGCGGATTCAAAATACAGATTGTGCATCAAGGCATGGGCGCGCTCGCCTTCACCGTTTTGTACAGCCGCGGTCATCGCAAAGAGCGTGAATGTGCTGTAGAGAAACGAGACGCCGGAGCCGAGGGCGACAAGTGTGTCCATGTTCGGCGCGTGGCGGATGAGGCCGCGAAATCCGCTTGTAAAGAATTTCTGGTTGATAAGCATGACGACCGCGGCGAGCAGCAGCTCCGCAAGGCCGATCGCAACGTGATTCCCCTCGAAAAAGGCCGGAAGGGGAAAGCCCCACATCGTATGCCCCATCGAGATATACATCAAAACGAGCAGAAAGCCGAGCGAGCTCAGAAGCCTTCGCTTCAATACCGGCGTCTCCCGGTCGCGCAGCGATTCTTCCTCGGCGGCGGGGGAGGAGGCCTTTTCCGCCCCCTTGCGCGAGGCGCCGTAACCCGCGGCCTCGACGGCGGCAATGATCGCCTCGGGGGAGGCGCTGCCCTCGACCCCCATGGAGTTGGTCAGCAGACTCACCGAGCAGGCGCTGACGCCTTCCACGGCCGAGACGGCCTTTTCCACACGCGCGCTGCAGGCTGCGCAGCTCATGCCTGTTACGTTATATTGTTCCATTTTGCGCTTCCTTTTATTTCATCAGCTTTTGCATCGTCGCGACAAGCTCGTCGACGACCTCGTCCTTGCCCTCCAGCAGATCACGTTTGACACAGCCGCGGATATGACAGGCAAGGAGCTCTTTGTTGAACGCGTTGATCGCCGCGTTGACTGCAGCGGACTGGACGAGCACGTCGTTGCAGTAGGCGTCGTCCTCGATCATGGCCTCGATCCCGCGGACTTGGCCCTCGATGCGGCGCAGCCGGTTGAGCAGCTTTTTTTTCAGTTCTTCGTCACGCACGGTCGATTTCGCGCAGGCGGGACAGCTTGCAGTTGTTGCCATTGTTTCACCTCCGATACCCCCAAGGGGTATCCTCACTATATACCCCCAAGGGGTATTTGTCAAGCAAGAAAAACAGCCCTGCCTGGCGGGGCTGTTGCTTTCGGATTTAATCCGCCGCGTCCACGTCGGGAACGATGTGGATCGTATAGTCGGGAAAGGCGCTCTGCACCTCGCTGTACAGCGTGGCGAGCCCCTCTTCGGGGGTGATGTCAAAGCTCATGACGACGTCAAAGCGCAGCGTCTTTGCCGCGGTGTCTGCGTGGAAGCCGTGGAGCTGCAGCGCCCAGTCATGAGACAGGACAAGGTTCATCACGCGGTTGCGGATGGCGGCGGCCTCGTCGTCCTTGGTGTTGTATGCGTATACGCCCACGCCCGTGACGATCACGCCGGTCGCCTTGTAGACGCGCGCCTGGATGCGGCGCGTGAGGACGTCGACCTGGTCGACGGTCATGACGTCGGGCAGCTCGATGTGCAGCGAGCAGGTGTTCTTGTTCGGACCGTAATTGTTTACGATGATGTCGTAAACGCCGCGTACCTCGTCCTCCTCAAGAGCGCTTGAGCGAATCTTGCCGGTCAGCTCGGCGTCGGCGCGTTTGCCGAGAATGTCGTCGAGCGTCTCGGTGATCATCTCGATGCCGGACTTGATGATAAAGCAGGAGATCACCACGCCGACCCAGGCCTCAAGTGAAACGCCGAAGAGGAGAAAAATGATCGCCGAGAGCAGCACCGAGGCGGAGAGCACGGCGTCAAAGCTGGCGTCGGCGCCGGAGGCCTCGAGCGCGGCGGAGTTCGCCTTTTTGCCCTGCGCCTTGACATAGCGGCCGAGCAGCAGCTTCACGCCCACGGCTACGGCGATGATGGCGAGCGAGACAATAGAATAATCCGCTGTTTCGGGGTGGATGATCTTCTTGACCGACTCGACGAGCGAGGTCGCGCCGGCGTACAGCACGATCGCGGCGACGACAAGCGCGGTGAGGTACTCGATCCGGCCGTAGCCGAGCGGGTGCTTTTTGTCGGGCAGCTTGGCCGAGAGCTTGGTGCCGATGATCGTGATCAGCGACGAGAGCGCGTCGGAAAGGTTGTTCACCGCGTCGAGCACGACGGCGATCGAATGGGACAGCAAACCGATCGCGGCCTTGAACGCGGCGAGAAAGACGTTCGTGATGATGCCGATAATGCTGGTGCGTACGATCAGCCGGTCGCGGTCGGCCACCACGGCGGTGATCTCTTCGTTTTCTAGCTGTTTTATATCTTCCACGGGATTCATTTTTCTCCTTTTCCGGATTAAGTATATTACAGTATAGCATGATCGAACGAAGTTGAAAAGCTTTTTCAAGTGGTATTGCAAGGCATAAAAAAGTCGTCGCGAACGATATGCAGTCCGCGACGACGTGGTGGAGATGGGGAGAATCGAACTCCCGTCCGAAAGCGCTTCCTCAGGAACTTCTCCGGGCGCAGACGGTTATTTACATTCCCTTATCCGCGCGCAAGCCGTCATGCTCGCGGACTTGGTAGCTTCATGATGCATGGCACGCTCAAAGCTTTGCGTACTCACGGTCCCCACTCATCGACGCCTCTGTCCGGGCCGTGGGCCTCCCGGGAGAGACGCTCGCGCGATTACGCAGCGAGAAGAACAGTGTTGTCGTTGTTCTTTAATTTATAAGTTGCCCGTTTTATGGATGCCAGGCGCATCCGCCCGCTATTCCTGCCTCCGCACCCCCGTCGAAACCAGTACATCCCCTCGTCAAACCAAATTCATTAGGTTCAGTTGCCGCGCGAAGCGCGACAACACGAACCGATGAATTTGGTTTTCCTCTCAAAAACGAAAGGCAGGCTTTCGTTTTTGGTAAGAACAACGATAGAAGTGGGACTTCCGATAAGGTGCTAGAAACTAAAAACTAGAAACTAGAAACTAAATCAGCATTTCTCCGGCTCGGGATACTCGACGCCGAAGGTCTCGACCGTGACCTTTTTCATGACCTGGGGGATACGGGGACGGTCGTTGTAATCGGTGCGCGTGTTCGCGATCTTGTCGACGACGTCCAGCCCTTCGGTGATCTTGCCGAAGGCGGCATACTGGCCGTCAAGATGGGGAGAATCCTCGTGCATGATGAAAAACTGGCTGCCGGCGGAGTTGGGCGCCATCGTGCGCGCCATGGACAGAACGCCGCGGCTGTGCTTAAGGTCGTTTTTGAAGCCGTTGGCGGTAAACTCGCCGTGGATGGAGTAGCCCGGGCCGCCGATACCTTTTCCCTGGGGATCGCCGCCCTGGATCAT
>DJYJ01000053.1:0-1536 GCA_002450075.1 Clostridiales bacterium UBA6981 | reverse complement strand
AAGCCGGAGATGACGCGGTGGAAGATCACGCCGTCATAAAAGCCCTTTTTGCACAGGGAAACGAAGTTGTTGACCGTGTTCGGCGCGATCTCGGGATAGAGCTCCGCCTTCATGACGTCGCCGTTTTCCATTTCAATGGTAACGATAGGATTGCTCATGATCGATGGTTCCTTTCTTTAATCTGCGTTTTTCATCGCGCGTTCGATGTCCCGCTTCGACTGCCGCTCGGCCTCGCTGTCGCGCTTGTCGTGGAGCTTCTTGCCCTTGCACAGCCCCAGATCGACCTTCACGCGGCTGTCCTTGAAATACAGCCCCAGCGGAATGAGCGCGACGCCGTCCTGCATGACGCGGGCGTTGAGACGGGTGATCTCGCGCTTGTGCATCAGAAGGCGGCGCGGCCGCACCGGGTCGCGGTTGAAGATGTTGCCGTGCTCATAGGGGGAGATGTGCATCCCGCGGACGAACAGCTCTCCGTTTTTGACCGTGCAGTAGGAGTCCTTGAGATTGGCCCCGCCGGCGCGGATGGATTTGACCTCGGTCCCGCAAAGCTCGATCCCGGCCTCGTAGCGCTCGAGCACAAAATATTCATGATAGGCTTTGCGATTGGAGGTGATCTCCTTTACGCCTTTCTGCTTGGCTGCCATGTTTCTCACATCCTCCGCGTTATCTTAACACATCGAATGGGAAAATAAAAGCATATTTTATGAACAGAGGAGCCGGAAGAGGAAACGGTACGTAGCCGAATTGTAAGCAAATGTGACGAAAGCGAAACAAATTAAATGCCAAATTGTTTTGAATCAAGAGACTTTTTTCGCTTTCCTCCCTTTTTTACAGCAAATAAGTATGGAAATCGCGCAAGCGGTGTGCTATACTGATGATACGATATTATGTAAATTATTTTCGTTATGTATGGGAGGGATGCCCCATGGAATGCATCGAGAAGCGCATCGACGGCGAAGTGAAATACAGCGGTATCATCGTAAAGGTCAGACTGGACCGCGCGGAACTGGAAAACGGCAAGGTCGTCCGGCGTGAGGTCGTCGAGCACCCCGGCGGCGTCGGGATCCTCCCGATCGACGACGAGGGGAACTGCTACATGGTGCGCCAGTTCCGCTATCCCTTCTCCCGACAGCTGCTGGAGATCCCGGCGGGGAAGCTTGAGAATGGCGAAGAACCGCTCACGTGCGCCGTGCGCGAGCTGTCCGAGGAGACCGGCTTTGAGGCCGAAGAACTCATCCCTCTGGGGGCGTGCTACACCTCGCCCGGCTTTTCGAGCGAGGTGCTGCATCTCTATCTCGCCCGCGGCCTTCACGCCGGAAAAGCCCACCTCGATGAGGATGAATTCCTCAACGTAGAGAAGCACAGTCTCGATGAACTGCTTGAAATGGCGGACCGGAGAGAACTGCCCGACGCCAAGACGGTGATCGCGATCCTGAAGGCCGATAGACTGCTGAGAAACGAAAAGTAACACAAGATTTAGAATTTTGATCGGCAACCGACCACAAAATAGTTGTGTAGGTTAGTCAATCATACTTT
>DJYJ01000019.1 GCA_002450075.1 Clostridiales bacterium UBA6981 | reverse complement strand
TAAGCATCATTGTAACACCTACAATCGGCAACCGACCACAAAATAGTTGCCTTTTGACAGGACGTATGGTAAAATCAACAATCGGGCGAAAGTCCGAATGACGGAAAGGTGCAATCACGTGGAAAAGTATGTTATCAACGGCGGCGCGACACTGCGCGGCGAAGTGGAGATCAGCGGGGCGAAAAACGCCGCTGTCGCGATCATCCCCGCGGCGCTTCTGGTCGACGGCGTCTGCCGGATCGAAAATATTCCCCAGATCAGCGATGCCGATATGCTGCTGACGATCCTCAGCCATCTCGGCGCTCAGGTTCGCTTTATCAACAAAACGACCATCGAGATCGACTGCACGAGCGTTCGCTGTGTCGACGCGCCTTTCGATCTGACGCGCAAGATCCGCGCGTCGTATTACCTCATCGGCGCGATGCTCGGCCGCTTCGGCCGCGCCAAGACCACGATGCCCGGCGGCTGCAACTTCGGCGTCCGTCCGATCGAGCAGCACATCAAGGGCATGACGGCGCTCGGCGCCGACATCGACGTGCGCAACGGCTTCGTCTATGCCGAAACGCCGGACGGCAAGCTGCACGGCGCGCGCATCTATCTTGACAAGGTATCTGTCGGCGCGACGATGAACATCATCCTCGCCGCGACGCTGGCGCACGGCCGTACGATCATCGAAAACGCCGCGCGCGAGCCGCATATCGTTGATCTCGCGAACTTCCTCAACTCCATGGGCGCGGATATCCGCGGCGCCGGTACCGACACGGTCAAGGTAAACGGCGTGGAAAAGCTGCACGGCGGCTCGTACACCATCATTCCCGACCAGATCGAGGCCGGCACCTATATGGTCGCCGCCGCCGCGACGGGCGGGGAAGTGCTGATCCGCAACGTGATCCCCAAGCATCTTGAGTGCATCAGCGCCAAGCTGCGCGAGACCGGCACCATTATCCAGGAAAACGAGGACTCGGTCTTTGTCAGAGGGGCGAAGCATCTGCGCCGCGCCAATGTCAAGACGCTGCCTTATCCCGGCTTTCCGACCGATATGCAGCCCCAGATGGGATCGCTGCTGTGCCTGGCAAACGGCACCTCCGTGATCACCGAGGGCATCTATGACAACCGCTTCAAGTATGTCAACGAGCTGCGCAAGATGGGCGCCGAGATCCAGGTGGACGGCCGTGTCGCCGTCATCGAGGGCGGACAGGAGCTCAGCGGCGCGGTGGTGCAGGCCTGCGACCTGCGCGCCGGTGCGGCGATGGTCATCGCGGGGCTCTGCGCAAAGGGCACGACGATCGTCGAAGATGTTCATTACATTGAACGCGGCTATGAAAACTTTGTCGGCAAGCTCCGCGCGCTCGGGGCGGATATCTCCGTCGTGGATTTCCCGGACGACGACGGGGGAGAAAAGATCATCTCCGTAAGCTGATGCGTCTTACGGTTTTTGCCAGCGGATCGAGCGGAAATTGTCTGCTGCTCTCGGGCGGCAGGACCAATATATTGATCGACGCCGGGATCTCAACACGCAGAATCGCCTCTATGCTCGGCGAGTGCTGCCTCACATTACAGGATATCGGCGGAGTGCTCATTACCCATGAGCACTCCGATCATATTTCCGGGCTGAAAACGCTCGTCAAGCGGACTTCCTGCCCGGTTTATGCGCCGCGTACCGTTGCCTCGCGCCTGCGCGGGATGCTGCCGGAGCTCGATGAGCGCCTGGAGGTGATTCCGGTGGGAGAGGACTTTTCGATCGCCGGGCTTACCGTGCGCGCGTTCCACACGCCGCACGACACGCCCGAGAGCGTTGGCTACCGCGTCAGCTGCGAAGGCGTCTTTGCCATCGCGACCGATATGGGGTGCGTGACAGACGAGGTGCGCGAGAATCTGCGCGGCGCCGACACGGTGCTGATTGAATCGAATCACGACGAGGAAATGCTGCGCTTCGGCCCCTATCCGCCGATGCTCAAACGCCGGATCCTGTCGGATCACGGCCATCTTTCCAATGAAAACTGCGCGACGCTGGCGCGGGAGCTCGCCGAGAGCGGGACGAGGACGATCATCCTCGGCCATCTCAGCCGCCAGAACAACACGCCCTCGACGGCGCTCCGTGCGGCTGAGGCCGCGCTGGCCGGTACCGGAACTGAGATTTGGTGTGCGCCGGAGCTGGGCTTTCTATCGCTGAGAGTGGAGGAAGCATGCTTGTCATCAAACTGATCTGTGTCGGAAAGATGCGGGAGAAATATTATATCGAGGCCTTTGAGGAATACCGCAAGAGGCTCGGCGCCTATTGCCGGCTCGAATGCACGGAGCTTGCCGAGCAGCGCCTTTCGGACAATCCCTCTCCCGGAGAGACCGCCGCGGCGCTCGAGCACGAGGGCGCGGAGATCCTTCGGAATATCCCCGCCGACGCCTTTTGCATTGCGCTTTGCGTCGAAGGGAAGGAGCGGAGCAGCGAAGACTTTGCCGCCCTTTTCCGCGAACGGGAGCTTTCGGGAAAACCGAAGTTGTGCTTCCTTGTCGGTGGCTCATACGGCATGAGCGAAATGGTGAAGAGCCGCGCCGATCTGAAGTTGAGCATGTCGAAAATGACCTTTCCGCACCATCTCGCGCGCGTGATGCTCGCCGAGCAGATCTACCGCGCGTTCAAGATCGGCGAAGGGTCCCGGTATCATAAATGACAGGAGCGATGCTATGAAAAAAGAAGAATGGGGCCGGTCGGGCGCGGGGCTCGTCTCTGACCGCTGGCCGAAGGACGAGGCAGGACGCGCGGAGGAGAGCGCCTTTCTCTGCACCCGCAGCAACACGGACATGAGCGACGAGCTGACGGTCAACATGCTGGAAGCGTACGGCATTCCCTGCGTGCGCGACTATCCCGGCAACGGCAGCTTCGGCCGCGTGATCATGGGAGCAAGCGGAACGGGGGTTGACATTTTCGTTCCGAAGAGTATGCTTGAGACAGCACAAAAGCTGATAGAAGGAGTAGAAACCGATGAGGAATTATAAAGAAGAGTACCAGCGCTGGCTGGACAGCCCTGCCCTCACCGAAGAGGAATGGAAAGAACTTAACGACATCGCGGACGACGAGAAAGAAATCGAAAGCCGCTTCTTTGCTCCGCTCGAGTTCGGCACCGCCGGTCTGCGCGGCACGATGAAGGTCGGCCTTCATCATATGAACATCCACGTCATCCGCCACGCCACCCAGGCCTTCGCCAACGTCATCTGCGCCGAGGGCGAGGAGGCGATGGCCAAGGGCGTCGCCATCGACCACGACTGCCGTCTCAACGGCCGTGATTTCGCGGTGGAGGCGGCCTGCGTCATGGCGGCCAACGGCATCCACGTCCGCCTGTTCGACGCGCTGCGCCCCACGCCGGAGCTGAGCTTCGCCGTGATCCACTACGGCTGCACCGCCGGCATCAACGTGACGGCCAGCCATAACCCCAAGGAATACAACGGCTATAAGGTCTACTGGTCCGACGGCGCGCAGCTGCCGCCCCAGCACGCCGATGCCGTCGCGCGCGAGATGGAGCGTATCGACATCTTCACGGGCTTTAAGACCTGCAATTTCGACGAGGCCGTCGCCGACGGACGCATCGAGATCATGGGCGAGGAGACAGATGAGGCCTTCCTTGCCGAGGTCATGAAGATGGCCATTGACAAGAAGACTGTTGCCGAGGTCGCGGATGATTTCCGCATCGTGTACACGCCGTTCCACGGCTGCGGCTACAAGCTCGTGCCGGAGGCGCTGCGCAGACTCGGCATCAAGCACCTCTACCCGGTGGAGGAGCAGATGGTCATCGACGGCAGCTTCCCGACCGTCGTCAGCCCCAACCCCGAAAATCCCGAGGGCTTTTATCTGGCCGTTGATCTCGCCAAAAAGGTCGGCAGCGATCTGATCATCGGCACCGACCCCGACTCGGACCGCATCGGCACGATGGTGCGCCGCGGCGACGAGTACGTGACCATCACGGGCAACCAGATGGGCGTGCTGCTGCTGGACTATATCATCAACGCCCGCCGCGAAACCGGCACGCTGCCGGACAACGCCGGCGCGCTTTCGAGCATCGTTTCCACATCGATGGCCCGCGTCGTGGCCGAGCAGAACGGCGTCCACTTCGAGGACACCTTCACCGGCTTCAAGTTCATGGCCGAGCGTGTCGCTGCCTGGGAAAAGGCGAACAGCTATAAGTATATCTTCGCCTTTGAAGAGAGCTACGGCTATATGGCCGGCGACTTTGTGCGCGACAAGGACGCGGTCACGGCCTCGCTGCTCGTCGCCGAGATGGCCGCCCACTATTACAAGAAGGGCATGACGCTCTACGACGCGATGGAGTCGCTGTATGAGAAGTACGGCTATTTCAAGGAAAAGACGCTCAACCTCGTGATGCCCGGTCTCGACGGCCTGCAGAAGATGAAGAAGCTGATGGACACGCTGCGCAGCGAGCCGCCCAAGGAGATCGGCGGGACCGAGATCGCCCGTCTGCGCGACTATCTCGACGGCAGCATCTATGTCTCCGGTCTCGGCAAGGTCGGCAAGACGCCGTTTGAGGGCTCGAACGTGCTGTACTTTGAGCTTGCCGACGGCAGCAGCTTTATCGTCCGTCCCTCCGGTACCGAGCCGAAGATCAAGGTCTACATCCTCTGCCGCGGCGAGAGCCACGAGGCCTGCGACGAGCACGTGGCGCGCTATGTCGAATTCGCGGAGGGACTGAGCAAATGATTCTCTGGCAGCTTTTTGTCTCGTTCGCCAGGGTGGGCGTGCTCACCTTCGGCGGCGGCTATGCGATGATCCCCATGCTTGAGCGGGAGATCGTCGACCGCCACGGCTGGGCGACAAGCGAAGAGCTGATGGACTATTACGCCGTGGGTCAATGTACCCCCGGCGTAATTGCCGTTAATACGGCAACCTTCATCGGCTATAAAACCGCGGGAAACCTGGGTGGCATCGTGGCGACGCTCGGCGTCGTGTTTCCCTCGCTTCTCATCATCACTGTCATCGCCGGGATCATCCAGAACTTTTCCGATATCCCGGCGGTCAAGAGCGCGTTCGCGGGCATCCGCGTGTGCGTGTGCGTGCTGATCTTCAATTCCGTGGTCAAGCTGTGGAAAGGCGCGGTCAAGGACAAGGCAACGCTCGTGCTGTGCCTGCTGGTGTTCGGACTGAGCGTGTTTTTCTCCGTCTCGCCGATCGTGTTCGTGCTGCTTTGCGCGGCAGCGGGCATCCTCTTTACCAGAATGGGGGTGCGCGGGAAATGAAGCTGCTGCTCACGCTGTTTTTCGAATTCTTCAAGACCGGCCTTTTCGCTGTCGGCGGGGGAATGGCGACGCTGCCCTTCCTTTATGATATGTCCGCGCGGCATCCCGATTGGTTTTCGACCGCGCAGCTGGCGGATATGGTCGCCGTGTCGGAATCGACGCCCGGTCCGATTGGGGTCAACATGGCCACCTATGTCGGCTTTGAGACCGGTGGGATCGCAGGCGCCGTGATCGCGACATTGGGGCTCATAACGCCCTCGATCATCGTGATTCTGATCGTGGCGCGCATGCTCAAGGCTTTTCGCGGCAACAAGACGGTCGACGCCGTGTTTTACGGACTGCGCCCCTGCTCTGTGGGGTTGATCGCGGCGGCGGGAATCCTCGTCGTCAGGATCGCGCTCTTCCGCATTGACGCGTATGCCGCAAGCGGCGTGCTGACGGATCTTTTCAATTGGAAAGCGCTTGCCCTTGCCGCCGTGCTGTTCGTTTTAACGCGTGCCGTCAAGGCCACAAAAAAGCTGCACCCGGTCGTCTTTATCCTTGCCTCCGCCGCGGTCGGCGTGCTGTTCTCTTTCTAAAAGATTCATTAAAAATCTCTTCCGATTGGAAGAGATTTTTTATTGCGGTGGGAAAAAAAGCATGCTATGATGGGGAAAAGAGGAAAAAGCAGGTTTTTTGACGATAGAAAGACTAACTATTAAAAG
>DJYJ01000072.1 GCA_002450075.1 Clostridiales bacterium UBA6981 | reverse complement strand
CTATTTTGAGACAACGCCTTTTTTACTATATGGGACGGGCGTCAAACCGTCGCGATGAAATCATGGATGAAATACAGCGCGGCGCCGAGCGGCGTGATATGGCGGCGCAGACGGCTGAGCTGCAGATAATCGCCCTTTTCCGAAAAAGCGTCGAGCGCCTGGACATAGCGCCGCAGCATGGGCAGATAGGGCTGGAGGTATTCCGACAGAAAGCCGCCGAGCACGATGTCACAGTCGAGCGACATGTGGATGTTGTTCACGGCCAGCGCCAGATGCCGCAGTATATCGTACAGCAGCGATTCATACGCCGGCTCGTGCGCTGCGACCCCATCGAAGAACTCGTCGAGCGAGACGCCGAAGGTCTCTTCGATACGTCTTGCCGAGCAGTAAGCCTCCAGACAGCCGTTGCGCCCGCAGGAGCAGGGCAGACCGCCCGGCTCGACGCAGATATGGCCGAACTCGCCGCTGCGGATATGGTCGCCGGTATAGGGCTCACCGCGCATCAGGACCGCGCCGCCCACACCGTCCTCCAGCGACAGATAGGCGAGGTTCCCCTTTGCTCCGCGTGCATAGCCCTCGGCAAGGCCGCTGGCCGAGCCGTCGTTGTCGACGCGGACGGGATAGGGGAGACCCCGCGTCAACTCGCCGAGCGACACGTCGCGCAGCCCGAGCGTCGGAGCAAAGAGGATGCGCGTCCGGTCCGCCGTCAACAGCCCCGGGATCGTCACGCCCACGCCGAGGATCCGGCCGCGATCGAGCGAGAATTCGTCGATGAAATCCTCGATGATGCGCCCGAGATCCGCCGCGCCGGTCGGCAGATTGGCCACCATGTCGTAGGGCACCGAGTGATAGGCAAGCTCCCGCAGCCGCAGATCGGCCGCCACAAGGCGCAGACTGCGCTCCGTGATCGACACGCCCAGCGCGACGCGCGCCTCCGGCACGATGTCCAGCCCCTGGGCGCGGCGTCCGCCGGTGAACTCGCCTTCACCGGTATAATGGATAAGCCCGGCCGCGAGCAGCTCACTGAGGTTTTGATATAGGGTCGGCATGCTGATCTCGCAGCGCGCGGCCAGCGTCTGCTTCGAGCAGAACTCCCTGGATTCATACAGCGTGCGATAGATCCTGCCGCGGATCGGGTTGTTTTCCCGGAGCTGTTTCATGTCGTCCGCTCCTCCTTTCGGCGCATCTGTTTTCAATTGTAAGGGAAAAATCGTCCAAGTCAAGTCCTTTTTCGCAACATTTATAAAGTTGCTTTACAGATCAAGAAACTGTTTTTTGATATTATGCCTAATCAATCGAGAGAAAAGCCGTCTATTACGCACAAGAAAAGTTAAAAACGTAAAAACTGTCTTGACACTCTCTTAAAACATTTGTAAAATCTGCTTATGAAAGCCTCGAGAAGAGGCTTAATACGAGTATCAAACTTGAAAGAGGAGGATCCAAAATGAAAAAAGTTCTGGCACTTGTCCTCGCACTCGTCATGATCTTCGCACTGGCCGCCTGCGGCCAGGCCGCGGCTCCCGCCGCGACCGGCGGCGATCTCGTCGGTGTCGCGATGCCGACGAAGGATCTGCAGCGCTGGAATCAGGACGGCGAGAACATGAAGGCTATGCTCGAGAAAGCCGGCTACCAGGTCGACCTCCAGTATGGCGCAAATGACATCGCTACCCAGGTCTCCCAGATCGAGAACATGATCGCCAACGGCTGCAAGGTCCTGGTCGTCGCCTCCATCGACGGCGACTCCCTCGGCACCGTGCTGGCCCAGGCCAAGGAGAAGAGCATCCCCGTCATCGCCTATGACCGTCTGATCATGAACTCCGACGCCGTTACCTACTATGCCACCTTCGACAACTGGCTCGTCGGCACCAAGCAGGGCGAGTTCATCGAAGAGGCGCTCGGTCTGAAGGACGGCAAGGGCCCGTTCAACATCGAGTTCATCACCGGTGACCCCGGCGACAACAACATCAACTTCTTCTTTGACGGCGCCATGAGCATCCTGCAGCAGTATCTGGACAATGGCCAGCTCGTCTGCCCCTCCGGCCAGACCGAGAAGGCTGTCGTCGCGACTGCCAACTGGGCGACCGACGCCGCTCAGGCCCGCTTCGAGAACATCCTCAGCTCCAACTATGCCGACAAGCAGCTGGATGCGGTCCTCGCCTCCAACGACTCCACGGCTCTCGGCGTTGAGAACGCGCTCGAGTCTTCCTACAGCGGCAGCGTCTACCCGGTCATCACCGGTCAGGACTGCGACATCGCCATCATGAAGAACCTCATCGACGGCAAGCAGGCGATGAGCGTCTTCAAAGACACCCGTACCCTCGCCGCCAAGGTCGTTGAGATGGTCGACGCCATCATGAAGGGCCAGGAGCCCCCGATCAACGACACCGAGACCTATGACAACGGCACCGGCATCATCCCCAGCTTCCTGTGCGAGCCCGTGGCCTGCACGGTCGAGAACTACAAGGAACTGCTGATCGACTCCGGCTACTACACTCTTGAGCAGCTCGGCATCGAGGGCGAGGCTGCCCCCGTCACCGCTGAGCCTGCTGCCGCTGCCGAACCCATCAAGGTCGGCATCATCAACCTTGACCCGTCCGAGTCCGGCTACCGCCAGGCCAACGTCAAGGATCTGACCGATACCTTCACCGCCGAGAACGGCTATGACGCCACCTTCGTCACCGCCCCCACTGCCGACAAGCAGCTCGAGGCCGCCAAGGGCTTCATCACCGCTGAGGTAAAGTACATCCTTGTCTCCGCCGCTGAGACCACCGGTTGGGACGAAGTCCTTGAAGAGGCCAAAGAGGCCGGCATCAAGGTCTTCCTGTTCGACCGTATGATCGACTGCGATCCCAGCCTGTACACGGCCGCTGTCGTTTCCGACATGCGTCAGGAAGGCGAGACCGCTGTTGCCTGGCTTGAGAGCCTGGGCCTGGAAGAGTACAAGATCCTGCACATTCAGGGACAGCTGGGCAGCGCCGCTCAGATCGGCCGCAGCGATCCTCTGACCGAGAAGTGCGCCGAGGCTGACAACTGGACCATCGTCCGCGAAGGCACCGGCGGCGACAGCTGGGATCCCAACGAGGCCAACAAGATCGCGAAGGCCGCCATTGACGCGGGCGAAGAGTTCAACATCGTCTATGCCGAGAACGACGGCATGGCTGACGGCGTTGTCCAGGCGCTCGACGCTGCGGGCATCACCCACGGTGTTGACGGCGACGTCATCGTCATGGGCTTTGACTGCAACAAGTGGGCTCTGGAGAAGCTGCTTGCCGGCGAGTGGAACTACGACGGCCAGTGCAGCCCGTTCCAGGCCGGTGTCATCGACCAGATGATCAAGACCCTTGAGGCCGGCGGTTCCATCGAAGGCCTGAACGAGCTCAACCAGATCATCTCCGTTGAGAAGGGCTTTGACGCCCGCACCATCACCCAGGACGATATCGACACCTACGGTCTTGGCTGATCATCCCCGCACACTGATCTATTCATAGAATAAGCAATGCAGCGCGGTGTGGAAAGTGGAGCAATCCGCGATCCACACCGCGTTTCTTTTAGATTTATCGAACAGGAGATGAACGGATGGAAGACGGAATCGTTTTAGCCATGCGCGGGATATGCAAATCTTTCCCCGGCGTAAAAGCGCTCAACAATGTCGACTTTACGCTGCGCAAGGGAGAGATCCATGCGCTGATGGGGGAAAACGGCGCCGGGAAATCCACGCTGATCAAGGTTCTGACGGGCGTGTATGAAAAGGACGCCGGCAGCATCGAGATTGAGGGATACCCGGGCGAGGCACACATTCATTCTCCTCAGCAGGCTCAAAACATCGGCATCAGCACCGTCTATCAGGAGATCACGCTCTGCCCGAATCTGACGGTTGCGGAAAATATGTTTATCGGCAGAACGAACGACACGGTCGTTCACTGGAAAGAATACGAAAAAAGGGCGACGGAGATCCTTGACAATCTGGGGATCCCGGCCCGGGCAAAGCAGGAGCTCTCCCGCTGCTCCCTCGCGGTGCAGCAGATGGTGGCCATTGCCCGCGCCGTGGATATGAACTGCAAGGTACTGATCCTCGACGAGCCGACCTCCTCGCTTGACGATAAAGAAGTCGCCATGCTCTTCCAGCTGATGCGGGATCTGCGCGCAAGAGGCGTCGGCATCATCTTTGTCACGCACTTCCTTGAGCAGGTCTATGAGGTCAGCGACAGGATCACCGTCCTGCGCAACGGAGAGCTCGTGGGCGAATATGCCGTCGACAAGCTCCCGCAGGTGGAGCTGGTCGCCAAGATGATCGGAAAGAGCCTTGACGATCTGGCCGAGCTCGAACAGATCGGCCGGCATGACAGCACGCATGAGGACGTCGTCTACGAGGCGACGGACCTTTCAAGCGCCGAGTGCCGCCCCTTCGATTTTCAGATCCGCAAGGGCGAGGTCAACGGCTTTACCGGCCTGCTCGGCTCCGGCCGCAGCGAAAGCGTGCGCGCCATCTTCGGCGCCGACCAGGTGACCGGCGGCAAGGTCAAGATCAACGGCCGGGACGTGCGTATTTCCAATCCGCACGACGCTATGAAAAACGGCATCGGCTATCTGCCGGAGGACCGTAAGCGAGACGGCATCATTGCCGACCTCTCGGTACGGGAAAACATCATTCTGGCCCTTCAGACCATCCAGGGGATGAACCGGCCGATCCCGCGCGCAAAGGCCGAGGCCTTTGCCGACGAATACATCGAGGCGCTGCAGATCAAGACCGCCTCGCAGGACACACCGATCAAGTCCCTCTCCGGCGGCAACCAGCAAAAGGTCATCCTGGCCCGATGGCTGCTGACGCACCCGCAGTACCTGATCCTCGACGAGCCGACGCGCGGCATCGACGTCGGCACCAAGCTCGAGATCCAGAAGCTGGTGCTCAAGCTGGCCGAGGAGGGCATGAGCATCACCTTTATCTCCTCGGAGATCGAGGAAATGCTGCGCACCTGCTCGCGTCTCATCGTCATGCGCGACCGCAAGATCGTGGGCGAACTGAGCGGAGACGAGCTGACGCAGGCGCAGGTCATGAAGACCATCGCGGGAGGTGAGGAAGAAAGATGAAACGGAAAAACAAAAGCACCGGCGCGCTCTCACAGCTGCTGATCCCGCTGGTGGCGCTCGGCATCCTGATCGTATTCAACCTGATCCGCGACATCAGCTTCTTCTCCATCGGCATGCGTGTGAACAACGCCGGCAACATCGTGCTGACAGGCAACCTGATCAGCATCATCGACAGCGCCAGCGAGCTTGCCATCATCTCGATGGGCATGACGCTTGTGACCGCGGCCTGCGGCGGACAGGATATCTCCGTCGGCGCGGTCGGCGCCATTTCCGGCGCCGTGTTTGTCAAGATCATCCAGGCCATGGGCGGCATCACACCGGCGAGCGTGATCGCGGGCTTCGTGGTCTGCTGCCTTGCGACGATCCTCTTCAAGCTCTTCAACGGCACGCTGGTCGCGGTCTTCCGCATCCAGCCGATGATCGCCACGCTGATCCTCTATTCCTGCGGCCGCTCGATCGCCTACTGGATCAACGGCGATGCGACCCCGCAGCTCAACAGTCCCATCATCAACTCCATCGGCATGACTATACCCGGCATCCCCGTTCCCACGCCGATCTTCGCGGTGATCCTCGTGGGACTGCTGCTGGCGCTGCTCTTCCGCTTTACCAGTCTTCGCATCTATACCCAGGCCGTCGGCATCAACGAGGGCGCGGCCAGACTCAACGGCATCAACCCCACGAGGATCAAGCTCATCAGCTTTATTCTCCTCGGCGTGTGCGTCTCGGTCGCGGCACTGATCGGCGTATGCCGTCTCGGCCAGCTCAACCACAAGACGCTGCTCGTCGATATCGAAATGGACGCGATCCTTGCGGTGGCGATCGGCGGCAACAACCTCGGCGGCGGCCGCTTCAATCTGACCGGCAGCATCCTCGGCGCCTATATCATCCAGATGCTGACCACCACGCTCTATGCCATGAACGTCGCCCCGGTCAACGTCAAGGCCTTTAAGGCGATCGCGATCATCATCATCGTCGTGGCGGGCTCCCCGGTGGTCAAGAGCCGCCTGGCGAACCTGTTCAATCGCCTTCGCTCCGGCTCCGCGGGCGGCAGCCCCAAAAAAGAGGGGGTGAACTGAATGGCGGAGAAAAACAACCATAACCGTCTTCACGTCAGAGAGCCGCTGAGCGATACCCAGATGCTGATGTACATCAGTATCGGCATTTTCGCCGCCATGTACATCGCAGCCATGCTCACGCTCAAGGGCGGCTTCCTCAAGCCGCAGATGATCTTTGACCTAATCAACGACAACGCGGCGCTGATCATCATCTCCTGCGCGCTGACGATCGTCATGATCGGCGGCGGCATCAACATCAGCGTCGGCGGCGTGATCGGGCTGACCGTTATGAGCTGCGCGCTGTTCCTGAACAGCAACGCCGACGGAAACAGCGCCGTGAGCATTCTGCTCACGCTCCTGCTGGCGCTAGGCATCGGGCTCGCTTTCGGCGTGCTGCAGGGCTTTCTCGTCAGCCATCTGGAGATCCAGCCCTTTATCGTTACGCTCGCCGGCATGTTCCTGGCGCGCGGCCTGACGACGATTTTGTCCGTCAACCCGGTCAAAGTGACGCACGAGGGCTTCCTTGCTCTGGTAAAGGCCAAACTGAAGATCTCCTGGCTGGGCTACACGGCGCAAAACGGCAACCTGATCCCGGCCAAGATCGAGATCGGCGCGATCGTCGCGGTGTGCGTCGTCATCCTCATGTATCTGATCCTGCGCTATACGCGGCTCGGCCGCAGCATCTACGCTGTCGGCGGCAACCGCCAGAGCGCGCTGATGCTCGGCATCAACGTCAAGAGCACGGTTTTCTGGAGCTATGTGATCAGCGGCCTGCTCAGCGGGCTTGCGGGATTTGTCTTTCTCATGCACAAGCCGGCCGGCAACGCCAGCGTGGCCATGCGCAGCGAGATGGACGCGATCGCCTCGTCCATCATCGGCGGCACGCTGCTCACCGGCGGCGTCGGCAACGTGATCGGCACCTTCTTCGGCTCAATGATCCTCGCCACGATCCAGAAGATCATCGCGCTCAGCCCGCTCAACGCCTCCTGGTGGCAGGAAATGGCCAACGGCGCCATGCTCAGCTTCTTCATCCTGCTGCAGAGCCTCGTGCTGATGCGCAAGAACAGAAGCAGAAGAAAGAAAAAGGAAAGCGCTGCGCCGGCCAAGGACAAGCCAAAAGACGGATAACGTCCGCCCGCGGCTCTGTCGGGTGAAAAGCGCCTTGACAGGCGGGAGACGGACCCGTAAAATCAAAGCAGTACATACAGCCAATGCGTTTACCCGAAAAGGGCAAGAAAACTCATGGGTCTGGAGGGGATCATTTGACGGAAAACATTCTGGAAATGCGGGGGATCACCAAGGAATTCCCCGGCGTCAAGGCGCTTGACAACGTCAACTTTGCCGTAAAGAAGGGCAGTATCCACGCCCTGGTCGGCGAAAACGGCGCCGGGAAATCCACGCTGATGAACGTGCTCAGCGGCTGGTATCCCTACGGCAGCTACAGCGGAGACATCGTATACGAGGGTGAGGTATGCAAGTTCTCCAAGATCAAAGACAGCGAAGAAAAAGGCATCGTTATCATCCACCAGGAGCTGGCGCTCGTCCCGTATATGACGATCGGCGAGAACATGTTCCTGGGCAACGAGCAGGGGAAAAAATATGCCATCAACTGGGACAAGACCCACGCCGAGGCGACGAAATACCTCAAGATCGTCGGCTTGACCGAATCGTCCAAGACGCTGATCAAGGATATCGGCGTCGGCAAGCAGCAGATGGTCGAGATCGCAAAGGCGCTGGCGAAGAACGCCCGCCTCATGATCCTCGACGAGCCGACCTCCTCGCTCAACGAGGAGGACTCTCAGGCGCTGCTGGATTTGCTGCTGGAGTTTAAAAAGCAGGGCATGACCTCGATCATCATCTCCCACAAGATCAATGAGGTCTCCTACGTCGCAGACGACATCACGATCCTGCGTGACGGCAAGACGATCGAAACGCTCCACAAGGGCACGGACGACATCAGCGAGGACCGCATCATCCGCGGCATGGTCGGCCGAGAGATGGACGACCGCTTCCCCAAGCGCCACGACGTCAAGATCGGCGAGGTCGCGCTCGAGGTCAAGCACTGGAACGTCTATCACCCGATCTACACGGAAAAGAAGGTCATCGACGACGTCTCCTTCACCGTGCGCAGGGGCGAGGTCGTTGGCTTCTCGGGCCTGATGGGCGCGGGACGCACCGAGCTGGCCATGTCGATCTTCGGCCGCAGCTACGGCTCGGAGATCTCCGGCACCGTGGAGATCCACGGCAAGGAGGTCAAGCTCCACTCGCCGCGCCAGGCGATCGACGCAGGCCTTGCCTACGTCACCGAGGACCGCAAGGGCAGCGGACTGATCCTCTCGAATCCGATCTCCGTCAATACCACGCTCGCCAACCTCAAGGGCGTGTGCAGCCACGGCGTGATCAACCACGACAAGGAGCTGGCCGTGGCGGAGGAATACCGCAAAAAGCTCAACACCAAGACGCCCTCCGTCCAGCAGAACGTGGGCAACCTCTCCGGCGGCAACCAGCAGAAGGTGCTGCTGGCCAAGTGGATGTACGCCGACCCGGACATCCTGATCCTCGACGAGCCCACCCGCGGCATCGACGTCGGCGCGAAATATGAGATCTACTGCATCATCAACGATCTGGTGGCGGCGGGGAAGTCCGTCATCATGATCTCCTCCGAGCTTCCCGAGGTCCTGGGCATGAGCGACCGGATCTACGTGCTCAACGAGGGCCGCATCGTCGGTGAGTTCCAGGCCGCCGATGCCACTCAGGAAAAAATCATGGCCTGCATTCTTTCCACCGATCCGGCAAAGGCAGAAAAGGAGAAAGAGCAATGACGACAAAGACAAAGATCCTGAACTTCGTTCAGAAATACACGATGATCATCGCGCTTGTACTGGTGACGGCGTTCTTCGCCTGGCGCACCAACGGCAAGCTGCTGCTGCCCCAGAACCTGACGAATATCATCGCCCAGAACGCCTATGTGTTCGTGCTGGCCACCGGTATGCTGCTGTGCATCCTCACGGGCGGCAACATCGACCTGTCCGTCGGCTCGGTCGTCTGCTTTGTCGGTACGATCGGCGCCGTGCTGATGCGCAGCGATCTGAACATGTGGCTCGCGGTGCTGATCATGCTCGTCGTCGGTCTGCTGATCGGCGCGTGGCAGGCCTTCTGGATCGCGTATGTCAAGGTCCCGCCCTTCATCACCACGCTCTCGGGCATGATGGTGTTCCGCGGCCTGTCGAACGTCGTGCTGCAGGGCAAAACGGTCTCCGTGACGAATGAAAAGTTCGTCCAGCTCTTCGGCGGCGGTGCCAACTGCTATGTGCCGGACATCTTCCACGGCGAGGGGATCAACCTCCTGTGCGTCATCGTCGGCGTCATCGCCTGCGCGCTGTATCTGTTCTTCACGCTCCGCAGCCGCGCCGTGCGCAAACGCAACGACCTCGAGGTCGAGTCGCTGACGAAGACGATCATCAAGGCCGTGATCATCGTGGCGGTCGTGATGTTCTTCACGCTGCGCCTGGCCCAGTACAAGGGCATCCCGATGGCGCTGCTGTGGGTCGCGGTCGTGGTGCTGATCTACACCTACATCACGTCCAAGACCACGGTCGGCCGCTATCTGTACGCCATCGGCGGCAACGAGACGGCGACCAAGCTCTCCGGTATCGACACGCGCAAGATCTACTTCTTCGCCTATACCAACATGGGTCTGCTCGCAGGCCTCGCCGGTATCCTGACGATCGCGCGCATGACCTCCGCCCAGCCGACTTACGGCCAGAACTATGAGATGGATGCCATCGGCTCCTGCTTCATCGGCGGCGCCTCCGCCTATGGCGGCGTCGGCACGGTCCCGGGCGTCATCATCGGCGCGCTGCTGATGGGCGTTATCAACATCGGCATGAGCATCATGGGCGTCGACGCGAACTATCAGAAGGTCGTCAAGGGCCTCGTGCTCCTGGCCGCCGTCATCTTCGACGTCGTCTCAAAGAAAAAGAACAGCTGAGAAAATAGCCGACCGGACGGCTGCCGGAAAGCAGCCGTCCGGTCAGACAAAGATCCGGCGCGGAAGGAGAAAGAACTATGGACGAGAAAAACAGAGAGACAAGCGCGGCAAAAAGCAGCCGCACCGTCAATCTCTTTGCACTGCGGCTTGCGGTCGCGGCCTATCTCGTCTATCTCGGCTTCGACCTTCTGCGCACATACCTTGTCGGCGCCTCCACACTCTCTCCGGCCGCGGCCTGGGGCTGCGGCGTGGGCTTCATGGCGGCGGGGCTGGGCTTCGGGCTTTACAGCCTGCTGCGCTATCGCCGTGAGGCGGCCGCAGAAAAAAACAAGACGGAGGAGACAGGCAAAACGCCCGAAGAGGAATGACCTCTCCAGGCGCTTTGCGTATCCCGGTCCGTCCTTAGTCGTTTATCCGGCTCACAAGCGCTTCAATCCAGCGGCCGTTCAGCGGGAGGAAAAAGCCCGCCACCGGCCCGACGAGGAACATGCACACGAGCGTTCCCGCGCCGGCAACGCCGCCGAGCCGCGATAAGGTGCGGAAGATCCCCTGGGCAAACAGGTTGAAGGGATCCGAGCCGAGATAGGACAGCAAAAACAGCGTCACGCCCAGATGGGCGACCGTCAGTCCTGAAAGCAGGATCACAACGCGAAGCGCCCATTCTTTCCCCGTCCTTTTCATGGCACGATCCTTTCTTATATGATATAATCGAGTATAACAGGCCGCATGACCTGCTGTAAAGAGAATCGCACATATGTTTCGGAGGTGGTCACGATCCAGTACTATATCGGCATCGACCTCGGCACATCGGCGGTCAAGCTCCTGCTCGTTGACGAACAGGGGCGGATCGAGCGCGAGGTCACAAAGGAATATCCGCTGTCCTTCCCGCACCCCGGGTGGTCGGAGCAGAACCCGGAGGACTGGTGGAAGGCCGTGCAGCACGGCGTCCTCCAGCTGACGGAGCATATTGACAAATCCGCCGTCCGCGGCATCGGCGTCGGCGGCCAGATGCACGGCCTTGTCGCCCTGGACGAGGACGACGCGGTCATCCGCCCCGCGATCTTGTGGAACGACGGCCGCACCGGCGAGGAGGTCGCCTATCTCAACGACACGATCGGCAAGGAAAAGCTCTCTGCTCTCACGGCGAACATCGCCTTTGCCGGCTTCACGGCGCCGAAGCTTTTGTGGATGCGCCGCAACGAGCCGGAGAATTTCGCCCGCATCCGCAGGATCATGCTGCCCAAGGATTACATCAACTACCGCCTCACCGGCGTGCACAGCTGCGACTATTCCGATGCCTCCGGCATGCTGCTGCTCGACGTCGAGCACAGGTGCTGGTCAAAGGAGATGCTCGCAATCTGCGGCGTGGACGAGGCCTGGATGCCGCAGCTCTTTGAAAGCTATGAGCCCATCGGCACGATCCGGGGCTTTGTCTCCGGCGCGCTCGGTCTGCCGCGTGACTGCATCGTCGTTGCCGGCGCGGGCGACAACGCGGCGGCCGCGGTCGGTACCGGCGTCGTGGGGGAGGGCGGCTGCAACATCTCCCTCGGCACCTCCGGCACACTGTTCATCTCCTCAAAACAGTTCGCGGTCGACCCGAACAACGCCCTGCACGCCTTTGCGCATGCCGACGGAGGCTGGCATCTGATGGGCTGCATGCTCTCCGCGGCCAGCTGCAACAAGTGGCTGTGTGAGGAGATCCTGCACACGACCGACTACGCCGCCGAGCAGACGGGCATCACCGACGACAAGCTGGGGAACAACCATGTGTTCTTCCTGCCGTATCTGATGGGCGAGCGCAGCCCGATCAACGACACAAACGCCCGCGGCACCTTCACGGGCATCACGATGGACACGACGCGCGCCGACCTTGTGCAGGCCGTGCTCGAGGGCGTGGCCTTCGCCATCCGCGACAGCTTCGAGGTGGCCAAGTCTCTCGGCATCGCGATCCCGCGCAGCTTCCTGTGCGGCGGCGGGGCCAAGTCGCCGCTCTGGCGCAAGATCTTTGCCAACGTCCTCGGCATCCCGCTTGACATGGTCAAAACCGAGCAGGGCCCCGGCTACGGCGGCGCGATGCTCGCGATGGTCGGCTGCGGCGTGTATCCCAGCGTCCAGGCCGCTGCCGACGCGCTGGTGGAGCTTGCCTCCACGACCGAGCCGGACAGTGAGCTCACGGCGCGCTACGAGGCGCAGTATCAGAAATTCAAACGGATCTATCCGGCGATGCGGGAGCTTTTCGCCGCGATCCGATAAGGAGGAAAACGATGCACATTTATTCCGTCACCGACCCTGAATTCAAACCCTACGGCAAGGTGCTCGAGGGCTATGACACCGCCGAGCTGCTCGCGGCCATGGAGAAGATCGAGATGCCCGAGGAGGGCACGGCCTACGAGCCAGGCATCGCGAGTCTCGAGGCCTGCGCGATCTATGGCGACTTCCGCGACCGCGCCTACGGCGGCATGCCGATCCAGCTCGGCATGTGCTGGGGGCACAACACCAAGCTGAACTGTCTCGAGTATCACCGCGACAGCGAGGTGAACATCGGCACCAAGGACTTCATCCTGCTGCTCGGCAAGCAGGACGAGATCGAAAACGGCGTGCTCGACACCGCCAAGGTCAAGGCCTTCCGCGTGCCGAAGGGCGTTCCGGTCGAGGTCTATGCCACCACGCTGCACTTTGCCCCCTGCCACACCTGCCCCCACTGCGGCTTCCGCGTGGCGGTCGTGCTGCCGAAGGGCACCAACACCGATCTTCCGGTCTTCGAGCCGAAGTGCGAGGAGGACCGCTGGATGACGGCCCGCAACAAGTGGCTGCTGGCGCATCCGGAATCCAACCAGGCCAAAAACGGCGCTCACATCGGTTTGAGCGGCGACAACATCGATATCAAGGAGGACATCTGACATGATGAGCAACATCCCCGAAGTCAAGCTCGGTATTATTGCCGTTTCCCGCGACTGCTTCCCCATCAACCTCTCGATCCGCCGCCGCGAGGCGATCGTCAAACAGTGCCGCGGCGGGCTGTACGAGTGCCCGGTCACGGTGGAAAATGAAAAGGACATGCTCAAGGCTGTCGAGGACGTCAAGGCCGCAGGCTGCAACGCGCTGGTCGTCTTCCTCGGCAACTTCGGCCCCGAGACGCCCGAGACCCTGATCGCCAAATATTTTGACGGCCCCTGCATGTTCGTGGCGGCCGCCGAGGGCGACGGCGACCTGATCAACGGCCGCGGCGATGCCTACTGCGGCATGCTCAACTGCTCCTACAACCTCGGCATGCGCCACCTCAAGGGCTATATCCCCGAGTATCCCGTCGGCCGCGCCGGCGAGCTCGGCTCCATGATCCGCGACTTCATCCCGATCGCCCGCGCGATCATCGGCGTGAAGAACCTCAAGATCATCACCTTCGGTCCCCGTCCGCAGGACTTCTTCGCCTGCAACGCCCCGATCAAGGGCCTCTATGAGCTGGGTGTCGAGATCGAGGAGAACTCCGAACTCGACCTGCTCGTCAGCTACAAGGCTCACGCCGGCGACGAGCGCATCGGCGCCGTCTGCGAGGACATGGCCAGGGAAATGGGCGAGGGCAAGTACTTCCCCGACCTGCTCGAGCGCATGGCGCAGTTCGAGCTGACGCTGCTCGACTGGGCCGAGGCGCACAAGGGCGCGCGCAAGTATGTCGCGTTCGCCGACAAGTGCTGGCCCGCCTTCCCGGAGCAGTTCGGCTTTGAGCCCTGCTTCGTCAACTCCCGTCTGGCCGCCCGCGGCATCCCCGTGAGCTGCGAGGTCGACATCTACGGCGCTCTCAGTGAATACATCGGCGCCTGCGTCAGCCAGGACGCCGTCACGATCCTCGACATCAACAACTCCGTCCCCGCCGAGATGTGGGAGAGCCAGATCAAGGGCACCTATGATTACAGCCTGACCGACACCTTCATGGGCTTCCACTGCGGCAACACGCCGTCGTGCAAGATGTGCGCCGACCGCGCCGTGAAGTACCAGCTCATCCAGCACCGTCTGCTTGAGCCGGAAGGAAGCGAGCCCGACTTCACCCGCGGCACGCTCGAAGGCGACATCGCCCCCGGCGAGATCACCTTCTTCCGCCTCCAGTGCGACAGCGAGGGCAAGCTCCGCTCCTACATCGCCGAGGGCGAGGTGCTCCCCGTTGCGACGACCTCGTTTGGCGGCATTGGTGTGTTCGCCATCCATGAGATGGGCCGCTTCTACCGCCACGTGCTGATCGAAAAGCGCTTCCCGCACCACGGCGCGGTGGCCTTCGGTCATCACGGCAAGGCGCTCTTCGAGGTGTTCAAGTATCTCGGCGTGCAGGACATCGGCTACAACCAGCCGAAGTCTCTGCCCTACCCGACGGAGAATCCCTTTGCCTGAGCAAAACGAGGCGCTTGCGCGGCTGCGAAAGCTCTATGAGGCCTATCTCGACAAGACGATAACGCTGGAACGCGACCGCAAGCCCGGCGCGGGCTGGTTCGGGCTCAAGGGCGGCGTCGCGGACGACCCCTGCCACGACCGCTTTGCCGAGGAGCTGCATGCGTATTATGACGAGCTCGCCGCCTCCGGCGCGGAGAGCGCCGATGTGCGCGAGATCATGGAATACGTTATCTCCGCCCCGCAGACGGCGGACGCCCCGCGCGCGGCCTATTGGATGCTCATCGCCGTCCAGGGTCTGACGCGGCCGCTGCTGCCGCTCCTCTCCACCGCGGACGCCGGGGCGGTCGGCGCACTGCTTGAACGGCTCTTCCCGCGCTCGCAGCGTCTGCCGGTGCAGGACAAGCTGCTGCGGGAGCTGCGCCGAAGGGCAAAAGAATAACAAAAAAAGAAGCTGTGAATTGTCACAGCTTCTTTTTTATACATCCGGCATTATCCGACGATCTCGCCGTCCTGCCGCTTGCCGAAGAGCAGCACCGGCTCATATGCGTTTGCGACCAGGTGCAGCAGATGGATCGCGTCGCGCTCGGACCGGTAGCCGCCGCGCAGACGGACGGGCACGGCCTTGAGCGCAGGCTCGTCCTGCCGCAGCATCTCCATGAGACGCTTCTCTGCCTGCTCCATCGTGGCGGTGTGGGCGTAGATATACAGCGCGGCGAGGTCGTCCCGCCCGGCCTGCGGCCGGACAATGCGGCGCAGCCGCCCCTTTGGCATCACGCCGCGCAGGGAATACTCGATCTCACCGATCTCCTTTTCCGTCGCAATGACCTTGAAATAGACGATCTCCGCCGCCTCATAGATCTCGCCCTCGAGATAGCTGCGATAGGGCGAGGAGCGCATGCGCTCATAGACGAGCTTTTCCTCCTCGCGCAGCGCGCCGGAGTGGAAAATGCAGGTCTTGTCGTTATGGATCGTATAGGTGAAATAACTGATCCCCAGTGCCTCGAGCCTCGCGCGGACGGGCGCGGAGTCCTCCGGCGCGATCGTCTCGACCTGGAGATACCGGTTTTCGTTCGCGTCATAGATGGCTGCGCCGTCCATCACGATCTGCGGCGCCGAGAGACGGATGCCGCTCATCTGCAGCATGAAAAAGGCCGGTGCGTGCTCGCTCATGAGACAGATCTTCGCCCCGTCGTTGTACAGATAGTTCAGCTGGAACAGGGCGGTGGGGGAGATGTGGGAAAAACGGTCGGGCACCAGATCGCGCGTCCGCACAAAAAAGCACAGATCCCGCCGCTTGGAGCGCGGCAGACGGACTACGTTCACAACTGTCGCGATCGTCGTGCCGACGAACACGTCCAGCAGACGGTGCGCCGCCTGGCGCAGCGGCTCCTCAATGTCGGGGAAGGCGATCACGATGCAGAGGAACACGATCGAGGCAAGCCCCGAGGCGTCCGGCATGCGCAGGATGACCGCGCTGTACAGCGACAGCAGCACGCCCGCCGCCATCATCAGATACAGCACGAGCATATTCGCCCCGAGCACGGGAAAATCATTGAGCAGCAGCAACAGCAGCAGCCCCCAGAGGGCGCCGATGATCGTGCCGATAAAGCGGTTGAGCGCATATTCGCCCGTGTCGCGCACATAGGGCTGCATGCAGATGATCGCGGTGATCGCGGCCTCGGTCGGCATGTCCTGGCCGCGGTAGCCGCGCAGATAATAAAACATCAGACAAAGAAAAACGGCGACGGTCGTCTTGACGATGCGCTGGCCCAGATGGGGCAGGACCCAGGGCTCGTCGCTCTGCCGGATGATATGGGAAAAGCGATTTCGCATAATAACCTCTTGTCACAGGGCGCAAGACGCCCTTTGTTGAGTCGGAATCATAGCACAGGCTGCCGTTTCCGTCCAGTCCGGGAACGGTAAACTTTCTGTGAAGAAAGGGATGCTGCCTCCTTTTTCGCAGCATCCCTTTTTGCTCAAAACAGCAGCGCGCTGGCGATCCCGAAATACACGAGCAGCGAGAGGGCATCGACGATCGTCGTGATAAAGGGACTTGCCATCACGGCGGGGTCAAAGCCGATCTTCTTCGCGGCCAGCGGCAGCGTACAGCCCACGATCTTGGCCATCAGCACGGTCATCGCCATCGTCAGACACACGACCAGCGCGACGGCGAGCGTGATCGGGTTTCCCAGCAGCAGCCGGTCGACCAGCATGATCTTGCCGAAGCACAGCAGCGAGAGCGCCGTTCCGCAGAGCGCCGCGGTCTCGATCTCCTTCCACACAACGCGGGGCAGATCGGCAAAGTCGAGCTCGCCGAGGCTCAGCGCGCGGATGATCGTGACCGAGGCCTGCGAGCCGGAGTTGCCGCCCGTGTCCATCAGCATCGGGATAAAGGCCGTCAGCACGACCTGGGCGGCGAGCGCGCTTTCAAAGCCGGTGATGATCATGCCCGTAAACGTGGCCGACACCATCAGCAGCGCCAGCCACGGGATGCGGTGGCGGAAAAGATCCCACGCGTTCGAGCGCAGATAGGTCTTCTCCGACGGCAGCATACCGGCCATCTTCTCGATATCCTCCGTGGTCTCTTCGACGAGGATGTCCATCGCGTCGTCAAAGGTCACGATACCGACCATGCGCCCGTCCGTGTCCACCACCGGCAGCGCGAGAAAGTTGTATTTCGACAGCATCTGCGCGACCTCTTCCTGGTCGGTCAGCGTGCTGACGGAGATCACGTTTTCGTCCATGATCTCGCTCACGGGGGTGTCGTCGTCCGCGGCGAGGAGCAGATCCTTGACCGACACCGCGCCGAGGAGCTTGCGCCCCTCCGTGACATAGCAGGTGTAGATCGTCTCCTTGTCCACGCCCGTGCGGCGGATGCGGGTGATCGCCTCGGCCACGGTCATGTTCGGCCGCAGCGAGACATACTCCGTCGTCATGATCGATCCGGCGGAGTTTTCGGGATAGCGCAGGATCTCGTTGATCTCATTGCGCATCTGGGGGTCGGCCTGGGCGAGGATACGCTTGACCACATTGGCCGGCATCTCGTCGACGAGATCCGCCGCATCGTCGACGTAAAGCTCGTTGACGACCTCGTGCAGCTCACGGTCAGAAAAACCGCGGATCAGCAGCTCCTGCCATTCGCTGTCCAGCTCGGCAAAGGTCTCGGCCGCGGTCTCCTTGGGCAGCAGCCGGAACAGCACCGGCATGCGCTCCTCCTCGAGATCCTCGAGCACGCCGGCAATGTCCGCCGGCTCCATGGTCACCAGGATGTCCTTCAGGGTCTGATACTTCTTCTCATCGAGAAGTGTACGGATCGTCTTCTCAAATTGCACTGCCATCGCTTCTTACCTCCTTCATTGGCTCTTTACGCCTTAGTCCAAGGAAGTCCGACGCGCGCCTGATCAAGCAGGCCGAAGTTCAGCAATATTCAAATAGGGGAGAAACGTCCCGAACGGCGTTTCTCCGTGCGACTTCGGCATGCTTCGGCGCCGGTACTGCTTCCGTCGTCCATGACGTTTCCTCCTTCTTTTTAAGATTGATTTCGGCCCTCCGGCCACTTTTCAGAATAAAGGATAAAAGGGGGATTTGTCAACAAAAACCAGCCCGGTTAGCCAAGCCTATTTTCACTTGCGGCCCAAGGAAAAACCGCCGAAAAAACGATTGCGAAACAGCGCGGGGGATATTATACTGGACATGGGAAAAACAGAGCGTGAAAGAGAAATCGACGGGCAGAAAGGAAGAGGGAACATGCTGTTTGTCTGTTATCCGCGCTGCACCACCTGCCAAAAGGCAAAGGCCTGGCTCGAGGAGCACGGTGCGGAGCCGGAGATCCGCGACATCAAGGAAAACAACCCCACCGAAGCCGAGCTGCGCGAATGGCACCGCAGAAGCGGCCTGCCGCTGCGGCGCTTTTTCAACACGAGCGGGCTGCAGTATAAGGCGCTGGGCCTGAAGGACCGGCTCGAAAACATGAGCGAGGACGAGCAGTTTGCCCTTCTCGCGACGGACGGGATGCTCGTCAAGCGGCCGCTCCTCATCACGGAGACGGCAGTCATCCCCGGCTTCAAGGCCGCGGAATATGAAAAGCTTCTGCAAGGGAAGGAAACGATATGAAAACGATCTATCTGGCCGGCGGCTGCTTCTGGGGTATGCAGAAATTCCTTGACCAGTTCTCCGGCGTTTTGCGCACCGAGGTCGGCTATGCCAACGGCCCGGACTTCGCGCCGAGCTATGAGGAGGTCTGCCGCTCGAGCGGCCACGCCGAAACGGTGCTGGTCGAATACGACGAGGAGAAGCTGCCGCTCGAAAAGCTGCTGGACTTTTATTTCATGGTCATCGACCCGCTTTCCTATAACCGCCAGGGGATGGACATGGGCGTGCAGTACCGCACCGGCGTGTTCTATACCGACGAGAGCCAGCTTGCGGCGATCGGGCGCGTTTTTGCGCGCGAGACGGAAAAGGCGGGGCGCAAGCTCGCCGTGCTGTGCGAGCCGGTCAAGAACTTCTTCCCGGCCGAGGAGTACCACCAGAAATATCTCGAGAAGAACCCGGGCGGCTACTGCCACATCCCGGCACGCTTCTACACATTGGGGGACAGGACATGATCGCAGAGGTAAACGGCATTCGTCTCTACTATGAAAAAACCGGGCAGGGGAGGCCTCTTGTCATGGTGCACGGCAACGGCGAGGATCACACGATCTTTGACGAGGCGGTGCGCGAGCTGAAGGGGGAGTATACCTGCTATTGCCTCGATTCCCGCTGCCACGGGAAGAGCACCGACACCGCCGAGCTGCACTACCGCGACATGGCCACGGACGTGATCCTCTTCATCCGCGCGCTCGGCTTGAAGGACGTGATCTTTTACGGCTTTTCCGACGGCGGCATCGTCGGACTGATGGCCGCCGCTCGCTGCGAGCAGATCACGACGCTGATCGTCAGCGGCGCGAACACGAGCCCCAAAGGGGTCAAGCTGTGGCTGCGGCTGGCTGTCCGCGCGTCCTATCTGCGCAGGAAGGACAAAAAGCTCGCTCTCATGCTCCGGGAGCCCGACATCGCGGACGAGGAGCTGCGGCGCATCCGCGCCTCGACGCTCGTCCTCGCCGGCAGCGGGGATCTGATCCCGGAAAAGGAGACGCGGCATATCGCCTCGCTCATCCCAGGGGCGGAGCTGCAGATCCTCAAGGGCGAGGATCACGGCTCCTATATCGTCCACAGCGCGAAGATCGCGGGCCTGATCCGGGATTTCGCCCGCAGCACAAAGGAGAGTTGACACCATGAAGATCGCAGTTATCACCGGAGCTTCCTCCGGCATCGGACGGGAGTTCGTCTATGCCGTCGATCAGAAATTCCAGCTTGATGAGATCTGGGTCATCGCCCGGCGCGCCGAGCGGCTGGAGGAACTGAAGGAAGCATGCAGCACGCCGCTGCGCCCCCTCGCGCTCGACCTCTCCGCCCGGGAGGGGATCGAGGCCTACCGCGCGGCGCTTGAAGAAGAAAAGCCCCAGATCGCGCTGCTCATCAACGCGGCGGGCTGCGGCGTGTTCGGCCCCTTTGCGGAAAAGGATCTTGACGCGCTGCTGCACAGCGCCACGCTCAATTCGCTCGCGCTCACGGCCATGTGCCACGTCAGCATCCCTTACATCAAGCGCGGCGGCAGCATCGTCAACATGGGCTCGAATTCCTCGTGGCAGCCCGTGCCCTACCAGGCGGTCTACGGCGCGTCGAAGAGCTATGTGCTTTCTCTCTCGCGCGCGATCGGGCGCGAGCTGCGCCCCCGCGGCATCCGTGTGATGTGCGTCTGCCCCGGCTGGATCAAAACGGAGTTCCAGGAGCACGCGCAGCACGACGAATACATCCGCTATGTCGACCGCTGGTACGGCCCGGACGAGGTGGCGGCGCAGGCGATGGCGGATCTCGAGAAGAAAAAGACGGTCTCCATCCTCGGCGCGCCGGTGCGGCGGCAGGTGGCGCTCGTCAAGCATCTGCCCGTCGACATGGTCATGGACATCTGGTGCAAGCAGCAGGGATTTGATTGATGATAAGAGTAAAAAGGCGCGTCCTTCACAAAGAGGGACGCGCTTTTTTGCGATGAGATAAGGGCAAAGAAAAAAGAATGTGTAAAAAACAGCCGCGGATCCGTAGTATCAGGGTGAAGCGGAAAGAGGTGAGAGCCCATGTCAGACGAGGAGATCATCGACCTGTTCTTTGAACGTTCGGAGCAGGCGATCACGGAACTGACAAAAAAACACGGCAAAGCGGCGGAGCGCGTCGTCAGAAACATCCTCGGCGACAAGCGGGACGCGGAGGAATGTCTCAGCGACACCTGGCTCGGCGTCTGGAACGCCATCCCGCCCCAGAGACCCGCGCCGCTGCGGACCTTCGTGTGCAGGATCGCGCGCAATCTTGCCACAAAGCGGTATCATGCCAACACGGCACAGAAGAGAGACGGACGCTACGACCTCGCGCTCGACGAGCTGGCCGAGTGTCTGCCGGATCGGGGAGGCGTCGAGGAGGCGCTCTCCGCCAAGGAACTGGCGGAGGCGATCGACCGTTTCCTCGACACCCTTTCTTATGAAGACCGGTTCCTCTTCATGCGCCGCTACTGGTATGCTGATCCGCTGCCGGAGGCCGCCCGGATGGCGGGCATGCGCTACGGAACGGCCGCCGTTCATCTCTGCCGCATCAGAGAAAAGCTGAAAAAACAACTGTTGAAGGAGGGAGTGCCCGTATGAACAGGGAAACGCTTTCTCAGGCGCTGAACCTGCTGGACGGCCGCCATATCAGTGAAACGGCGGTCTTTTCCCCGGGAGAGCTGCGCGCTCCCTCGGAAAGGATCGTACACATGAACAGAAAACGTCTGCTGTCGTTTGCCCTTGCCGCGGTGCTGATCCTCGCGCTCGGCGCTGCCGCCTACGCCGTATCCGGCGCCGGGCGCGCAACCGCGACCTGTGCCATGCCCGAAACGGGGAAATATACCGATCTCGCGGCGCTGCCGGAGGTCGAGCGGATCGCGGGGTATCCCGTGATCGTGCCGGAAAGCCTTTCGGACGGCTACCGCTTTTCCCGTCTTGCCGTTACAGGCATGGCCGATTATGACGAAAACGGCGAGAGGGAACGAGAATATTACACCGTCAACGCCACCTATACAAAACCGGGTGCCTCGGAGCTGCTTCTCAGCCTTTCGCCTGTCCTGGCGGAGAGTGAAGCACCCGACACTCTGTCGGCGGAAGCACGTTGGATCGATGGGATCGCCGTGAGCATGCGTCAGGACACCTACAAGTTAGTACCCGAGGACTATGAAAAAACCGCAGCCGAGCAGGCTGCTGAGGAGGACGGACATTTCTTCATCAGCTACGGCGCGGAGCAGATCTCCGAGACCGAGATCGCCTCGGCTGATTTCCTGATCGGGAATGTGCGCTATACTGTCATGGACATGGACGCCGACGCATCGTCGTTCACCGTGCTGGAACGCGCGACCGCCGACGTGATCGCGGCAGCGCTCGGCTGAGACCGCTGCCGGGCAGACAAAACAAAAGGGGCCGCTGCAGATACTGCAGCGGCCCCGCTTTTGCGTAACACAAGGCTAAGAAAAAGCCTCCCCCGCAAGGGGGAGGCCCAAAGGGAAATCTTACTTGGTGCCGAAAATACGGTCGCCCGCGTCGCCAAGACCCGGGACGATGTAGGCGTGGTCGTTGAGATGATCGTCCAGCGCGGCGACAAAGATGTCAACGTCCGGGTGATCCTCCTGCATCTTCGCAACGCCCTCGGGGGCACCGATGATGCTCATGAGTTTGATGTGCTTCACGCCGACTTCCTTGAGGAAGGTGATCGCCGCAGAGGCGGAGCCGCCGGTGGCGAGCATCGGGTCGACGACGATGACGTCGCGCTCAGCAATGTCAGCGGGCATCTTGAAGTAGTACTTGACAGGCAGCTTGGTCTCGGGGTCGCGGAAGAGGCCGATGTGGCCGACCTTGACGTTGGGCATCATGCTGACCATGCCGTCGACCATGCCCAGACCCGCGCGGAGAATGGGGACGACGGCGAGCTTCTTGCCCGCGATGCGGCGGCATTTGGCCAGAGCGACGGGAGTCTGCACGTCGACCTCCTCCAGGGGCAGGTCACGGGTAGCCTCATAGCACATCAGCATGGCGATCTCGGAAACGAGTTCGCGGAATTCCTTGACGCTGGTCTTTTCATCACGCAGGATAGAAAGCTTGTGCTGGATCAGGGGGTGGTCGAATACGCAAACGTTGCTCATGTCTCGATCTCCTTATATTAAATTTAGATAAAACAAAACCTTACAGCCTCCCCCCCACCGGGGGAGGTGGTTGAGCGCAGCGAGACCGGAAGGGGTTTTTCCGCAGCCGCGCCGCTTTGCGGCATGAGCCTATAGGCGAGTGCCGGAAAAGGCAATCGCGGCAAGGCGGAGGACGTAGAACTTCGCACTGCCCCTGTCGCCCCTTCGGGGCACTTCCCCCAAGGGGGAAGCAAGGGCAAGTCGACACTATGCCCTGGTTACTTCTCTTCTCTTGCCAGACGCTCCTGCCGCTCGCGCTCCGCCTGCGACAGGCGCAGATAAACGGGCAGCAGCTCCGCGCCGGAAACGGCCTTTTTGTCCGCCGCGGCCATCGCGACGCCCCACGCGTCCTGCCAGACGAGATTGTCCGGCGCAAGCGTGCAGGGGATGCCGCAGCCGTCAAGATATGCCTTCGTCATGGCCGCGCCGTCGCCGATGAGGAAAACGTTTTCCTCATAACCGGCCAGCTCCGCCGCGAGATCCTCCAGCGAGATCGCCCTGTCGGCGCACAGCCGAACGGGCCTGCCGTCCGCGATGCGGAACAGCGCGTTGTATACCTGGGAGCGGCGCGCGTCCATCACCGGGCAGATCATTCCGCCGGCGGCCAGACCGTGCCATGCCATCGCCTCAAGCGTCGAAACGCCGACACAGGGCTTGTCCGCGCCCCAGGCCAATCCCTTGACCGTGGACACGCCGATGCGGATCCCGGTAAAGGAGCCGGGGCCGTGCGCCACGGCGATCACGTCGACGTCGCCGAGCGTAAGCGAGCAGTTTTTCAGCAGATCCTCCGCCATCGGCAGCAGCGTCCGGCTGTGGGTCAGCGCGCTGATCTGCGTCGTCTGCGCGAGCATCCTGCCGTCGCGCACCAGCGCGGCCGAGGCGGGCTTGGCCGAGGATTCAAAAGCCAGGATCAGCATGTTCCGTCCTCCCCGATCGTGATGATACGCTCCGTGTCGCCGCACTTTTCGATGCGTACGTTGATCTCATCGCCCCAAAAGGCGTCAGAGACGTTCTCGCTCCACTCCACCGCGCACACGGCGCCGCGGGCGAGGTAATCCTCCCAGCCGATGTCGAACAGCTCGTCGGCGGAGGAGAGGCGGTACATGTCAAAATGGATCAGCTCGCGCTCGCCTAAGTACTCATTGACGATCGTAAAGGTCGGGCTGGATACCCGGCAGTCGAGCCCCATCCCGCGCGCCATGCCGCGCACGAATGCGGTCTTGCCCGCGCCGAGGTCGCCGTACATCGCCACGACCGTGCCGCCGGGCAGCTCGCGCGCAAATTCCGCGCCGATCGCCTCTGTCTCGGCCTCGCTTTTCGAGTGAAAAACCGCCATACTGTCCTCTCCTTATCATTCTGGGCTATTATACCACCTTATCACAGCTTGCGTAAAGAGCAAACTTGTGCTAAAATGCACTCCGTATGAAAGTTGTGTTTCGGCTTTTTTTCACGAAAGAGAAGTGATCCTCATCAAAAAAGTCATTCCGTATGTCAAAGATTTCTTCAAGCGGGCGGATATTTTCCTCTTTTCGATGTGCTTTCTCTGCGCCTGCTTCAGCATTTACGCCGTCTATGTTGCCACCAGCGGCATGGCCGCCGGCGGCGTTATCATCAGCCCCACCAAGTGCGTCATCATCCAGATCCTTTCGATCGGCATCGGCGTCGGCGCTTTCGTCTTCTTTACGGTCATCGACGCGGACATCCTCGGCGAGCAGTGGCGCTGGCTGTGCGTGATCAACGTCGCGCTCATGGTCGTGCTCGTCATCTTCGGCTCCGAAGGTGAAAGCGGCAGCCGAAGCTGGATCCGCTTCGCCGGCATCAGCGTTCAGCCCTCCGAGATCGTCAAGATCCTCTACATCGTCGTTGCGGCCAAGCAGATGACCTATCTCAAGGAGCATAAGGACATCAATTCCTTTCTCTCCGTCGCCCAGATCGCGGCGCACTTCGTTATCGTCTTCGGCATGATCGTCGTCGTCGGCGACGACCTGGGCAGCGGCACGATCATCCTGGCCCTGTTTTTGCTGATGTTCTTCGCCGCGGGCATCCGACTCTACTGGTTCGCCATCGGCGGCGCCGCCGTCGCGGCGGTCATCCCGCTGCTGTGGACCTATTTCCTCAAGGACTATCAGAAACAGCGCTTGATCGCGCCCTATGACAAATCCATCGACCCCGACGGCTGGGGCATCACGTGGCAGACCACGCAAAGCCGATATTCGCTCATGGCCGGACGCATGTCCGGCGCGGAGGCGAGCCACCGCGCTACGGTCTTTACCGGCAAGCATACCGACTTTGTCTTTGCCAGCATCGGCGAAAAGCTCGGCATGATCGGCTGTATCTTCGTTATCATCCTGCTCACGATCATCATCGTGCGCTGCGTCTATATCGGGCTCCACGCGGGCAGAATGTACGACATGCTCATCTGCATCGGCGTGGCCGGCGCCCTCGCGTTCCAGACCTTTATCAACATCGGCATGTGCATCGGCATTACGCCCGTTATCGGCATCCCGCTGCCGTTCTTCTCCTACGGCGGCTCGTCGATGGTCACGCTCTTCTCGGCGGTCGGGCTGGTCTCCGGCGTCAAATACAAGCCGAAACCCGCCCACTTCTCCATGATCTACTGACCCAAAAAAAGCAAGCCTGGTAAAATCAGGCTTGCTTTTTTCCTTTACATCCCGTAAGGCGGCTGCGCCGGAGACGGGGAGATAATGACCGGCTTCCCGGCCAGGGCCATATAGTAGAGCACCATTGTGGTGTTGATATAGGGCTGGACCCATACCAACACAGCATAGCTGAGGGCGGTACCAACAAGCGGAAGAAAAGATGGCGCAAACGCGAAAGCAAAAACAGGAACAAACAACAGAATATACCAGCCAAGAAAACTCAAATCCAGCTTGAAGCATTCCCACTTGTGACCGCTCATCATTTTCTTGCTTGCACGAAGGCAGTCTATTGCACGCATTTCGGGATGATCAAGCAGATAGAAGAGGCCCATGCGGTATCGGTAATTAAAGATAAACATGGGGACAAGCACACATACAGTCATCAACAGAAACATGCCCAGCATATAGAGAAGCAGAGGCACCATTTGCGCCGGATCCGTAACAGGAGAACCCACGGCAGAAAACGCTGCGTCCAAAAAGGCTGCGGCCGAACCGTTTGAGGCTGTGGCAACGTAAATGATCAGGAAGAAAACCAGGGAGAAGAGGAAACAGAACGGCAGTGTCAGAAGAAAAACAAACAGTCCCTGCAAGAAAGAGAGCCAGATCAGCTTTCCAGTCAGCTCAAAGCCGTCGAGCAGATTGCCGTAGACGGCTCCGCTTTTTTTGACCGTATTAAATAGAAAGATTAAAAAGCCGGCACTGAGAACATAACTCACGACCCGGATCGCTATGATCAGAAAGCGGGCAAAAGGCGAGGGAATCAGGGCGTAGTAAAGCTCCGTCGGCCCGTTCATCGAAGCGCTGCCGTATGCGTATTTCTCTATCAACTCGGCGAGATCTTCGGGAGTATATCCTGCAACGGCACGTGACAGATAGCTCAACAGAGCTGTCACAGCGATGTAAATGAGCGCAGCGGATATCACAGAGGGCTTTGCACTTTGAATAATGGTCCGGGCGTTTGCCTTTAGAAGACGACGGCTGGTATACATATCGGAGAATCCTTTCACTTTTTTCTTTATTCTAATATACCACCCCGCGACGATGGCTGTAAAGAATAAGTTCGGGTCGCCGTTGCCCGGAAGCGGCAATAAAACCGGATCGGCGCGATTTTTTTCTTGACAAGAGGGGGCGGCGGTGCTATGATAACAAAGCTTCCAAATGCGCGAGTGGTGGAATTGGCAGACTCGCTAGATTCAGGTTCTAGTGCTCACTCCGGGCGTGCGGGTTCAAGTCCCGCCTCGCGCACCACATTTTGACCTCAAATCGAAAGATTTGGGGTCAATTTTTATATTTCTGAGAACTTTTTGAGCAAGTTTATTTTTCGCCGTTTCTCACTTTCCTTCGACAAAGGGCCGATTTCTAACGCTTTTCTAACACTTTTCTAACGGGGCGTTAGAAGAGGCTGGACGCCATTTTCTGCGTCAGAAGCTCTTTTCTCTGCATATCCAGGTGCCCGTAAATGTTTGCGGTCATCTGAATATCGGCGTGACCCATGTATTCCTGCACATCTTTCAGCGTAAATCCGTTGTTCAAAAGGAGGCTGGCGCAGCTGTGCCGAAGCTCATGGAAACGGATATGCGGCAAGTGGTTGTTCTTCAAAAGAAGCGAAAAATGGGAGGAAACGTAATCCGGGGAAAAGGGTGTGCCGTTGGGCCACTTGAAGATAAAGTCGTTTTCCTCATAGTCCGCGCCGCAGAGCTTTCGGTTGATTGCTTCCTCGGTTTTGGCCTGGATAAAGATTTCTCTTGCCTCGGGCGATAAGGGGAAAGAGCGGTGACTGGAGCTGTTCTTTGTTTTGTCCTTGCATACCGTTGTCGTTACCTTGGAAACGGTGTGCTTGATCGTGAGCCGTCCGGCAGTGAAATCCACGCTGTCCCATTTCAGACCCAGGACTTCGCTCCGGCGCAGACCGTACAGGGCGGTGATCTTCACAAGGGGATAGATGGGATCATCCCGGATCGCGTCAAACAGGGTTTTGAGCTGGTCGGCGCTGTAGTAGCTGGATTCGTACCGCTGCTTCTTCGGAAGCTCGACGAATTGACAGGGATTCGTTTGCAGCATGCCGTTCTTCACCGCCTCATTCAAGGTTTGGAGGATAATATTTTTGTACTGCCGCAGAGACGAGGGAGACAGGCCGCCCTTTCCGTCTTTGCGGCCTCTTGCTGCCTTTTCATCGAAAAAGGCTTGCAGATCCGCACGGGTGACCTCCTGGAGAAGAAGTCCGCTCTGATCGAAATAGGGGATCACCTGGGCGTTTGCCATCAGCTTATAGCCCTGAAAGGTCACAGAATCCACTCTACGCTCCGCAACTTTCAACCATGCCCGGATGTAGTCCGCGAACAAGATGCTACTCACGGGCCTTGCTGGGGCTCTCTCGCACTCCAAAAGCGTTTCCCGCAAAAGCTGTTCTGCTTTTCGCTTGTTGCCTTTTACATCGAGCCCGGTAGCGATCCATTTCTGCTTGCGCTTTCCGTTCTCTTTCAAATTGACGATGATATAGTACTTGTCATTTTTGATTTGCAGGCTGCCAGTCATCTCTGTCTCCTTTCTGACAGTCAGAGCAGCCTGCTTTGTCAGGTTTCTTCGCTGTGTACCACGCGGAGGCCACATACTCTACAAGGCACGATTTTGGCACCCGAATGGACGATCCGATGCGAAGGTGCCGGATCGAATTGCTGTTTATGAGATTATAGGCGCTGTTCCGTCCGATGTGCAAAGCCTCGCTGACCTGCAGAACGGTCATAATGTCCGGGTAGGCTTCAAAGAGCAGTTCTTCCATATCATTCCCGCCCGTTTCCGCTCCGCGAGCTCACAGCCAAATCAACTTTATAAATGACAGGATATTCAACATTTTCAAGGTACATAGGGAACACACTTCCTATCATGATTTTCTCATTTTTGTCGATTCTTGTCAAATTTTCAGAACATTTTTTAGAGATTTATTTATCATCGTGTTTCCGGGCCATTTGCATGAGGCACATAATGGCAACGCCGAAAAAACCGCCTGCCATAAGGCCAAGTAAAAACTGCAGCATAACGTTTTCCTCCTAAATGCGTTTCACCGTGAAACGAATAAAAACGACAAAATCCGCACTCTTGCGTAGTGCGGATCGAAGGTATCACGATGTTTTCAAAGGCAAAGGACAGACGGCGGCGGGGCGGGCCGCTCCGTAGGATATGTTTTTCGTGCCTCCCTCCATGCTTATGGCGGGACGTTTGACTCTGTGACGTGCCATCAACGTAGGTATCATTATGCCCGCTTGCGGATCATGACCGGCAGCCGTGCCATTGGCTGCATACAGCGGTGGTGTTGTTCGCTCTGTCGTCGGTGATTTCACCTCCTCACCGACTGACGATCCTGGCGCACCCGCTGCCTAGCTTCCCGCAAGCGGAACGTATCTGCTTGCCCTATTCACTTGTCTGAGCCTTCCGGCTCACAGAAACGTGCCATCTGTGGTGCGCTTCTGTGAACGGGAAGAACCGTTCACTTTCCTCTATTGCCTTTCGTATGCTCCATAACGGAGATAGGCAGCAAGAATGTCAATAAACTCGCTGTTTGTTGGCATGTTTTCCAGCTCGATTCCTGCAACGCGGTTAAGATCAGAATGGTCATAGCGATCCCAGCAAGAGGCAATCACGGTGCGAATCGCGTGTTCTACCGAAGCAGGCCGCACC
>DJYJ01000003.1 GCA_002450075.1 Clostridiales bacterium UBA6981 | reverse complement strand
CTCGCCGGGCGCACTATGAAAAAATACCGGGAAACTGTCGTTTCCCGGTATTTTTTTCTTTTACTTCGCCAGATAAGTCCTGACCAGCTCCTGCAGCAGCTCGTCACGGTCGATACGGGTGATCAGCGTGCGGGCGTTGTTGTAGTTGGTGATGTAGGTCGGGTCCTCCGAAAGGATATAGCCCACGATCTGGTTGATCGGGTTGTAGCCCTTGACCATCAGGGAGTTATATACGCTCGAAAGGATCTCCTTCATCTCGGTCTTGCTGTCAAGCGCGGTAAATTTTCTGGTCGTATCTTCCATGACGGGTCCTCCCTTTTTCCTAATTTCTGACTTTATTATAGCATATTATTCTGTCAAGTAAAGTCGAATTTTATCGGAGTTTCCTGTTTTTTTCTTAAGTTTTTCCGTCAAAGTGGGGGCAAAGCAGTCTCTTTTCGTTACATTTTGTCGAAAAGTGGCGAAGCGGACGGGAACAACGCCCTTTTCAGCGCATCTCGGCACCGAAGCGCGCGCGCAGCGCGGCGAGGACGGCGCGCACCGTCTCCTCGGCGTGCTCATCGGTCAGCGTCTGGTCGTCGGCGCGCATCGTCAGCGAGAAGGCCACGGACTTTAAGCCCGGGGCGATCCGGCCGCCGGTGTAGACGTCGAAGATCGCGCAGTCCTTGAGATACTGACCGCCGTTTTCGAGGATGCAGTCCACCATGTCGCCCGCCGGGACGGACTTGTCGCAGACGACGGCGATGTCGCGGCTGACGGAGGGGAAGCGCGGCAGCGGCTTGTAGACCGCCAGCGGCGCGCGGTGGGCAAAGATCGCGTCAAAGCTCAGCTCCGCGCAGTAGAAGGGCGTGTCGACGCCGTAATTCTCCGCCACCTCGGGGTGGATCTGGCCGAGGACGCCGACGCGGTCGCCGTCGAGAAACACCTCGGCGCAGCGGCCGGGATGATAGGACGGGTTGTCGCGCAGCGCGGCAAAGTGCATTTTTCCCGTGCAGAGCGTGCCGAGCAGCTCCTCGACCCAGCCCTTGAGCGCGAAGAAGTCGATCCCCTCGCCGTAGGCACCGAGAGAGACGATCTTCGGCTCGTCGGCAAGGCCGTCGGGGCGCTTGAAGTAGATCTTGCCGATCTCATAGAAGGCGGCCGAGCGGTTGCGGAAGTTGTAGTTGCGCGTGAGGATCTCGAGCATCGAGGGCAGGATCGTCGTACGCATGATCGAGGTGTCCTCGCCCAGGGGGTTGAGGATCTTCAGACTGTCGCGCAGCGGCGAGTCGGCCGGGAGGCGGATCTTGTCGTAATAGGTCGGGCTGATGAAGGAATAGGTGATGATCTCGTCAAGACCGAGGCTGCGGCAGATCTCGCCCGCGCGGCGCTCGCACTGCTGGATCTCGGAGAAGCCGCCGCAGGTGGAGACCGTGCCGGTAAAGCGCGTGGGGATCTCGTTATAGCCGTAGAAGCGGGCGACCTCCTCGGCGATGTCGGAATAGTGCTCGACGTCGCCGCGCCACGAGGGCACCAGGATCGTCTCGCCGTCGAAGTCAAAGCCGAGGTCGAGCAGGATCTTCTTCATGGTGTCGGGATCGATGTCCGTGCCGAGCAGGGCGTTGATCTTCTCCGGCTCGAATTTGACCGTCGCGGTCTTCATCTCGCCGGCCACGGCGTCGATCACGCCGGGGACGACCTCGCCCGCGCCGAGCAGCTCGACCAGCTCGCAGGCACGCTCGAGCGCCTTTTCGGTGTTCTTGACGTCCAGCCCCTTTTCAAAGCGGGAGGAGGCGTCTGTGCGCATGCCGAGCGCCGTGGCCGTGCGGCGCACGCTCGGGCCGGAGAAGTTGGCGCTCTCGAAGAGGACCATGGCGGTGTCGCCGACGATCTCGCTGTTCGCGCCGCCCATGACGCCCGCGACGGCGACAGGCTTGTCGGTGTCGCAGATGCACAGCATGTTCTCCGTCAGCTTGCGCTCGTTGCCGTCGAGCGTCGTGATGCTCTCCCCCGCGCGGGCGCGGCGGATGTGGATCTCGCCGTCCTTCACGCAGGAGAAGTCAAAGGCGTGCATCGGCTGGCCGTACTCGAGCATGACATAGTTCGTGATGTCGACGATGTTGTTGATCGGGCGCATGCCGGCGTTGCGGATGCGCTCGCGCATCCACTCCGGCGACGGGGCGATCTTCACGTTGCGCACCATGCGCGCGGTGTAGCGCGGGCAAAGCTCGCCGTCCTCGATGATGACCCTGGCGAGGCCTGCGATGTTGCCCTCGCCCTTTGCCTCGACCTTGGGCTCGTGGAGACGCAGCTCCCTGCCGAAGGTGACGGCGGTCTCGCGCGCGAGACCGATCATGCACAGGCAGTCGGGGCGGTTCGGCGTGATCTCAAATTCGACGACGTGGTCGTCAAGGCCGAGCAGCCTCGCCATATCCTCGCCCGGGGTATAGGTATCGGGCAGGATCAGGATGCCGTCGGTGATGCAATGGGGGAATTCCTCCTGCTTTGCGTGCAGGTCGTCGGGCGTGCAGATGTGATCCTTCGCCGTGTCATAGGCGACGAGGTCGCCGGCATGCAGGTTGGTGCAGGCGCTGAGGCACACGCGCTCCTCGTCGCCGAGGGAGAGCGTGACGCTCCATTTCGCGCCCGCTTTTTCGACGGCCCTGACCGCGGCGGCGCGGACGCTGCCGAAGATCTTGTCGCCGGCCTTGATCTCCGCTGAGATCGAGGGCTTGTTTTTGTCGAGGGGATGATAGTCGCCGAGGATCGCCGCGGGGACGATCGACGCCTCCGGGAAATCATGCGCGGTCATGCCCAGCTCACGCAGCGAGCAGAGCATACCGTCGGAGACCACGCCGCGCAGCTTGCCGCTGTGGATCTCGGCGCCGCTCGGGAGCAGCGCGCCGTCGAGCGCCGCGGGCACGAGATCGCCCACGTGGACGTTCCACGCGCCGGTGCAGATCTGGACGGGCGCTTCCCTGCCCGCGTCGATCTGCGCGACGAGCATATGGTCGGAGTTCGGGTGCTTTTCCAGCGCCTCGATCCGGCCGACGACGACATTGCGGATCGTTTTGGAAAGATCGCGCGTGACCTCGACCTTGGAGCCGGAGATGCTCATCGCCTCGGCAAAGCTGTGGTCGTCGACTTCCTCAATGGGAAGGTTTACAAACTCATTGAGCCATTTTCTTGATAAATCCATGATCGTTCTCCTTTCCCCGCTCTTAGAACTGTTCGAGGAAGCGCTTGTCGTTTTCGAAGATCAGGCGCAGGTCGTTGATCTTATATTCGCCCATCGCCAGACGCTCGAGCCCCATGCCGAAGGCCCAGCCGGAATACTCGTCCGGGTCGATGCCGCAGCCGGCGAGCACCTTGGGGTGGATCATGCCGGCGCCGAGCACCTCGATCCAGCCCTCACCCTTGCAGGTGGGGCAGCCCTTGCCGCCGCACTTGTGGCAGCGGATATCGAGCTCGCAGCTCGGCTCGGTGAACGGGAAGTGGTGCGGGCGGAAGCGCGTGACCGTGCCCTCGCCGTAGATCTTCTCCACGACGAGATTGAGCGTGGCCTTCAAATCCGCCATCGTGACGCCCTTGTCGACGACCATGCCCTCGATCTGGTGGAACATGGGGCTGTGGGTGGCGTCGACCTCGTCCTTGCGGTAGACGCGGCCGGGGGCGATGATGCGGATCGGCAGCGGGCGCGACTCCATCGCGTGGACCTGCATCGGAGAGGTCTGGGTGCGAAGGAGGATGCTGCTGTCGGGCGTGAAGTAGAAGGTATCCGTCCATTCGCGGGAGGGATGGGCCTCGTCGATGTTGAGCTTGGTGAAGTTGTATTCGGCCTTTTCGACCTCCGGGCCGTCGACGATCTCAAAGCCCATGCCGATGAAGATGTCCTTGATCTGGTCGAGGACGTTGTACATCGGGTGCTTATGGCCGAGCGCCGCCGTCCTGCCGGGCAGCGTGACGTCCACCGTCTCGCTCTCGAGCTTGCGCTCCAGCAGCTTTTTCGACAGCTCCTCGCGCCGCTCGTCGAGCGCCTTTTCGATCTCGGCGCGGACGGTGTTGGCCAGCTGGCCCATGACCGGGCGCTCCTCGGCGGATAGCGAGCCCATCTGGCGCAGGATCGCCGTCAGCTCGCCCTTTTTGCCGAGGTATTTGACCCGCTGGGCCTCGAGCTTTTCCATGTCTGCGGTCTCGGCGATCGAGCGAAGCGCCGCCTCACGCAGGTTCTGCATCAATTCTTTCATGTTCCTCTCTCCCTTTGAGAAAAAAATAAGCTCCCGTCCCCGTACAGCAGGGACGAAAGCAACACTTCCGCGGTACCACCCGTGTTCGGCTTCCCAAAAAGGCAGCCGCACTTGTTTGAGACGGTAACGTGTCTCATGACGCCGGGGATTGGCCGGAGCTCGCGGGCGAACCAAACAGCGAAGCGATCCGCGGCGGCTTTCAGCCCAATTGACCGTCGCTCTCTGTGGTGTTTCTGCAGTTATTTTCCCGTATCAAGGCTTTTAACAGACGTTACTCTACCACAGTTTGCGCGCGATGGCAAGGGTTTTTCGCGTTTTTCGCATAGCCGCGCGGGCGGCGGCATAGGATGGAAGCAAACAGATCCGGGAGGCACAAACATGAAAAGGATTTATCTTCCCCTGCTGCTGGCTTTGGCGCTGCTGCTCTCCGGCTGCGGCCACAGGGACGAGGCGCGCTTTGACGCCTTTGCCGAGGAGCTGCGCTCGCGCAGCGACGTCGTGGCGACGGCGGAGGTGCGCGCCGAGCAGGAGGACAGCACCTGCACCTTTACGCTGCACTATGCCGAGAGTACCGACGGCGGCTGTGTCGTCGAGGTGGTCGATCCGGAGCTGATCCGCGGCGTAAAGGCGCGCATGAACGCGGACGGGACAAAGCTCGTCTACGACAGCGTGGCCATCGACACCGGCGACGAGAGCGGAACGGGGCTCTCGCCGATGGGGGCGCTGCCGCTCCTCGTGCGCGCGCTGCGGCAAGGGAGCGTGGACTCGCTGTGGAAAGAGGGCGGCGAGCTTGCCGTCAAGCTCGTTCCGGAGGACGACGTCGACGTGACCGTGCTCTTCGACAGCGAGATGAAGCCGACTTACGCCGAGATTGCCCATGAGGGCAAGGCTGTGCTGTTTATCAGGATCGCGGACTTTTCATAACGGGACTGGGAAAAGCCTCCCCGGATGGGGAGGCTTTTTCTTTGTTTTATTCGAGCTCGAAGGCGCCGGTGTAAAGGCGGTAATAGGTGCCCTTTTCGGCGATGAGCTTGTCGTGGCTGCCGCGCTCGATGATGCGGCCGTGGTCAAGGACCATGATGACGTCGGCGTCCATGACCGTGGAGAGGCGGTGGGCGATGACAAAGACCGTGCGCCCCTTCATAAGGCTGTCCATGCCCTTCTGCACGATCGCCTCGGTGCGCGTGTCAATCGAGGAGGTCGCCTCGTCAAGGATCATGACCGGGGGATCGGCCACTGCGGCGCGCGCGATGGAGATCAGCTGGCGCTGCCCCTGGGAGAGGTTGGCGCCGTTGTTCTCGAGCACGGTGTCATAACCCGCGGGCAGACGCGTGATGAAATCGTCCGCGCCGGCGAGACGCGCCGCCTCGCGGCACTCCTCATCCGTGGCATCGAGCTTGCCGTAGCGGATGTTGTCGAGCACCGTGCCGGTGAAGAGGTTGACGTCCTGGAGCACCAGGCCGAGCGAGCGGCGCAGATCGCCCTTGCGGATCTTGTTGACGTTGATGCCGTCATAGCGGATCTTGCCGTCGTCGATGTCATAGAAGCGGTTGATGAGGTTCGTGATCGTGGTCTTGCCCGCGCCGGTCGCGCCGACGAAGGCCACCTTCTGGCCGGGCTCGGCGTACACGGAGACGTCGTGCAGGACCTCCTTGCCCTCCTCATAGGCAAAGTCCACATTCACCATGCGCACATCGCCGCGAAGCTCGGTATAGGTCAGCGTGCCGTCCCCGTGCGGGTGGCGCCAGGCCCAGTGGCCGGTGTGCTCGTCGGTCTCGGTGATGGTGCCGTCGGGCGCGATGCGGCAGTTGACCAGCGTGACATAGCCGTCGTCCGTCTCGGGCGCCTCGTCCATCAGGGCGAAGACGCGCTGCGCGCCGGCCGAGGCCATGACGATGGAGTTGATCTGCTGGGAGAGTGTGTTGACGTTGCCGGTGAACTGCTTGGTCATGTTCAAAAACGGGATGAGGATGCTGATGGAAAAGGCCTTGCCGGAGAGGGAGAGATTCGGCACGCCGGTGAGCAGGAACACGCCGCCGACCAGCGCCAGCGTGACATACAGCACATTGCCGATGTTGCCGATGATCGGGCCGAGGGTGCTCGCAAAGGCGTGGGCGCGGTAGCTGTGCTCGAAGAGGCGGTTGTTGATCTCGTCGAATTCCTCGATCCCCTTCTCCTCGTGGCAGAAGACCTTGATGACCTTCTGGCCGTTCATCGACTCCTGGATATAGCCTTCGTTTTCGGCGACCGTTTTCTGCATCTGCATGAACGAGCGCGCCGAGCCGCCGCCGATCTTTTTCGCGACGAAGGCCATCGCCACGACGCCGAGAAGCAGCACCAGCGTCATCCACACGGAGAAGTACAGCATGATCGCAAGCACGACCAGCACGATCGCGCCGGACTGGATGAAGGAGGGCATCGTCTGGGAGACGAGCTGGCGGAGCGTGTCGATGTCGTTGGTATAATGACTCATGATGTCGCCGAACTTGTGGCTGTCGAAATAGCGGATGGGCAGATTCTGCATGCCGTCGAAGAGCTTGCGGCGCATCTTGTCGAGGAAGCCCTGGGTCATATAGGCCATCAGCTGTGTCTGGGCCGTGATGGCGAGGATCGAGAGCACATACAGCGCCGCGAGCAGCACCAGATACGGCGTCAGCTCGGCCTTCGCCGCAGCCCAGTCGCCGCTGCCGACCCATTTTTCGATGGTGGCGATGACGTTCTGGATGAACAGCGAGGGGATCGACGAGACGACCGAGGCAAAGAGGATGCACACGACCGCAAGCGGCGCGAGCACGGGATAGAAGCTGAAGAACAGCTTGATCGTGCGGAAAAGGGAGTTTGTGTCGGGTTTCCGTTTTTGCTTATTCATCGCGCTCACCTCCCTTGTTCTGCTGCTCGTAGATCTCGCGATAGATCTCGTTGGACGCCATGAGTTCGTCATGCGTGCCCGAGGCGATGATGCGTCCGCCGTCCATGACGAGGATCAGATCCGCGTCCTGCACGGAGGCCACGCGCTGGGCGATGATGAGCTTGGTCGTCTCGGGGATATAGTTGCGGAAGCCCTCGCGGATGAGCGCGTCGGTGTGGGTATCGACGGCGCTCGTCGAATCGTCGAGGATCAGGATCTTCGGCTTTTTCAGCAGGGCACGCGCAATGCAGAGCCGCTGCTTCTGGCCGCCGGAGACGTTGGAGCCGCCCTGCTCGATGTAGGTGTCATAGCCGTCGGGGAAGGACCGGATGAACTCGTCCGCCTGGGCCAGGCGGCAGGCCGCCTCCATCTCCTCGTCCGTGGCGTCGGGGTCGCCCCAGCGCAGATTGTCCCTGATCGTGCCGGAGAACAGCAGGTTTTTCTGCAGCACGACGGCGACATTGTTGCGCAGCGTCTCCAGGTCGTACTCGCGCACGTCGCGCCCGCCGACTTTGACGCAGCCCCCGGTCACGTCGTACAGACGGGGGATGAGCTGGATAAGCGTGGATTTGCTGGAGCCCGTGCCGCCGAGGATGCCGACGGTCATGCCGGAGGCGATGTGCAGATTGACGTCGGAGAGCGCGTCCACCTTCGCCGTGCGGGCGTATTTGAAGGAGACGTTTTCAAAATCGATCGAGCCGTCCGGGATGTCGAAAACCGGCTCGGCGGGGTTGGTGAGCGTGGGCTGCTCGTCCATGACCTCGGCCAGTCTCTTCATCGACTCGGCCGACATCGTGAGCATGACGTAGATCATCGAGATCATCATCAGGCTCATCAGGATCTGGAAGCCGTAGGTCAGCATCGCCGAGAGCTGGCCGACGTCGATCGCCTGGCCGCGGCCGGTGATGATGAGCTTCGAGCCGATCGAGAGGACAAAGATCATGTTGAAGTAAAGGCACAGCTGCATCAGGGGCGAGTTGAGCGCGACGACGCGCTCGGCATAGGTGAAGTCCCTGCGGATGTCGTCCGAGGCGGCGGCAAATTTCTGCTTTTCGTAATCCTCGCGCGCAAAGCCCTTAACGACGCGCATCGCGCGCACGTTCTCCTCGATGGACTCGTTGAGCTTGTCATACTTGCGGAACACCGCACGGAAGGCGGGCATCGCCTTGCGCGCGATCATGATAAGACCGAAAGCCAGCACCGGCACGAGCACGACAAAGGTCGTCGCGAGCGAGCCGCCCATGACATAGGCCATCACAATGGCAAAGACGAACATCAGCGGCGCGCGGATCGCGATGCGGGTGAGCATCATAAAGGCCATCTGCACGTTGCCGATATCCGTCGTCATGCGCGTGACGAGCGAGGCGGAGGAAAACCGGTCGATATTTTCAAAGGAAAAGGTCTGCACGCGGCAGTAGACGTCGTGGCGCAGGTTGCGCGCAAAGCCGGACGATGCCTTGGAGCCCAAAAAGCCCGCCGCCGCGCCGAAGGACAGGGACAGCACCGCGAGCAAAACCAGGAACAGTCCCGTTTTTACAACGCCGGCGAGCGCCGCGCCGTCTTTGATCGCGTTGACCATGTCGGCTGTGATAAAGGGGATCACGACCTCGATAAACACCTCGAGAATGATGAAAAGGATCGTGAAGATCGCGGGCGCTTTGAACTCCCGCACGCTGCCGAGCAGCTTTTTGAAATGTCTCATCTTCTCATGCCTCCTCTCCGCAGCCGCCGCAGGTGTTTTTCAGCAGGCTGTCGAGCATTTCATTCAATGTGCGCATCTCGTCGGCGTCAAAGCCGGCGCAGATCTTTTCAAAGGTCTCCTCGTCCGCGCGGGACATCGCGAGGCTCAGCTCGCGCGCCTTTTCCGTCTGGCGGATCGCCTTTCTTCTTCGGTCGGTCTCGCTGGGTCTGGTCTCGATAAAGCCCTTCTTTTCCAGCTTTTTTAAGATCTCGGTCATTGTCGGGTGGGTGCTGCGGCTGATCTCCTCGAGATCGCGCTGGCTGATCTCGCCGCCGCGCTCGGCTTCGAGATACGCAAGCGCGCGCAGCGCGCCGAACTGGGCACCGGTCACGTCCTTTTCCCGCAGCATGGCGTCCATCTCACGCCGGAAGGCACGGTGGATCACCGCAAATTTCACGCCGATCGGCATGTTTGTCTGGTTCATGGTTCACTCCTTATAAAATATGTCGCATGCGACATATTTTACCGCATATTACCGATTTGTCAAGAGCGGCGGGCATGAAAAAAACCTCCTCTCACGAGGAGGTTTTTTGGTTGTTTTATCTATCCGCCTATC
>DJYJ01000010.1 GCA_002450075.1 Clostridiales bacterium UBA6981 | reverse complement strand
GAACTCGTCATAGGTGGCGGGGAAATGATCCCAGCCGATCTCGTTGAAGATCTTGGTGTTGTAGATCGGGGTGAACACGGCGGACTCGAAGGGCAGGAAACAGGTCTTGCCATCGTAGCTCCAGGCATCAAAGGTGCCTTCCGCAAAGTCATCGCCCCAGCCCTCGGCGAGATAAGGAGCGAAGTCCATAAACTTGCCGGATTCGGTATAGGCCTTGAAATCATAGGTGCCGTCCAGGATGCACAGGTCGGGCGTGTTGCCGGTGGTGATGGTGGTGCGCAGCTTGTCGCGAGCGGCCTGGTAGTCGGTCTGCTCTTCGACAACGACCTTAATGGAGCCGGCGTTCTCTTCATTGAACTGCGCGATCAGCTTCTCCATGTAGGGCGCCTTGGAGTCGGTGCCGACCCAGACGCTGGGGAAGTTGATGGTGATCTCCTGTGCGGGGGCGGCGGGAGCTTCCTCAGCGGGAGCTTCGGCAGCGGGGGCTTCGGCAGCGGGAGCCGGAGCGGCCTGCTGTCCGCATGCGCACAGCGCGAAGACCATGCAGAGCGCGAGAAGCAGTGCTAATGCTTTTTTCATGTTTGTTCTCCTTTTCCTTTTTTTAGATCCGGTATTTCCGAATCTTTAATTAACGCTGTTAAATATTCTGCCGCAAGAAAAAGACCTTGCGGCCCTTACAGCTTGATTATAAAGGCGCAGGCGGATTTTGTAAAGGTCTCACCCCTCGCGGAAATGTAGATTTTATTCCCTCCGATTTGTGGATCTTGCCCAAAAAAGTGGCTGGAAGAGCCTCGTAAAAGCTCTTCCAGCCGTCATTTTTCTTTATTGAAAGTCCTTACGCAGTTCCCGGAAAAGCGCCTCGTTTGCGCCGCCCGCGCGGTAGAACACCGGCGGGAAGCCCATCGGCGCCGCCACGGTGATCTCGCCGCCCGCGCAGCATTCCCCGCTCCACAGATGCACCCACCCTCCCTTTGGGAGGTAAAGCGTCCTCGTCTCCGCTCCCGGCTTCACGACCGGGGCGACGAGCAGCTCGTCGCCGAGGAGATAGCTGAAGTTGTCCCGCTCATAGGCCCGCTCATCGGACGGATCGTCAAAGAACAGCGGCCGCATGACCGGTGTTCCCTTTGCGGCGTTCTGCGCCACACACGCGCGCAGATACGGCAGCAGCGCACTGTGGAGCCGCGCGATCCGCGCCGCGCCGGCAATCACGGTTTCATCGGAATACATCTGCACGTTGTCATCCGGGCGGTTGCCCTCGTGCGTACGGATGACCGGCGTAAAGCAGGCGAATTCCAGCCAGCGCAGCAGAAGCTCACGGTCGCGCTTCATGCCGTAGAGCGTCGTATAGCCGCCCGCGTCGCTGCAGTGAAGGCCAAAGCCGCTCATGCCCGCGCTGATGGCCGCCGTCACAACGGAGGGCAGCCCGTCGTCCTCGCTCCAGTCCACGTTCTGGTCGCCGGCCCAGAGCAGCGTCGAATAGCGTCCGCTCCCCGCCGCGCCGGAGCGCATGAAGAACACGCACTCGCCCACGAGGCCGCTCTCTTCGACAGCCTCTCGGTTGCACTTGGCCCACAGCATCGGCCAGGCGTTGTGTTTTTCCATGCCGCTGCCGCCATAGCAAACCGCGTCGGCGGGCAGATACTCGCCAAAGTCCGCCATCCAGCCGCGGAAGCCGAGACCGATCAGGTTCTCCTTGATGACATTTTTATACCATTCGAACGCCTCCGGCATCGTGAGATCGACCACGCCGCAGTCGTATTCGCCAAAGTCGAAGAGATAATCCTCCCCCAAACGGTTCTTGACGAAATAGCCCTTTTCCTTCGCCTCACGGAACAATACGCCGCCCTCGACGAGATAGGGGTTGATATAACCCATCCATTTGGTCTCCGGGTCGGAGGCGATCACCGCGTCCAGTCCGGGATACATCTCGCGGTTCCAGCGCCAGTCCCACTGCAGCCGCTTGCCGAAGGAAGTGATGCGCTTTCCTTCCCAGTCCTGGATCCACACGGCCGGGATCTCCACGCCGCCCACGCGGCATTTCTCCAGAAGGCCGGTAACGCGCTCGGTCCCGCCCTGCGCGCCGAGCCAGATCCCCCGCATCGCCCAATCGGGCAGCATCGGCTGGCGGCCGAGAAGTCCGGTCAGCCCTTCGAGCAGTGCGCGATAGCTCTCCGCTGCGCCGAGAACGAGTGTAAAGCGCCGCGCCCACAGCGCGATCTCATGGAAGCGCACGTCGCGAAAATCAAGCTCCGCATATTCCTCATTCATCAGATGCGCGAAATACAGCCGGGACGAGACAAAGGTCGGCTGCGGGAAAAAGGTCGTGTGATAGTCGCCGCCCGCGCGGTCGTTGAGCTCGGCCAGACGCGTGATCTCGGTCAGCTTGTTGCGCCCCACGCCCTGCTCGCGCGTCCAGATCGGAAAGAGCCTTCCGCGCAGATCGAGACAGGAAAACTGCTCGCCTCCGCCCATGACATGCTCGCCCTTCTCCGCCGGCAGGCGCAGGAACAGACGGTTGACCGCCATGTCCTCCACCGCTCCGTTTAAGAACAGCAGACCTTTCTTTTCCTCGACCTCCACGCGGCATTCGCCCGCGAGGCACGGATGGTCAAAGCGCAGCACGCATCTTTCCCCGTCACGCTCCGTCCCCGCAAAATGCAGGGCAAAGCGCTCGCTGACGCGGTCGGTGATGTCAAAATTGCCGCGATACATTTCAATATGCTCCTCGCCTTTTCCCGCAAAGAGCATCGGCTCCTCCGGGCTATGGCGCAAAAGCGTCTTCCCGCCAAGCGTGATGGTAAAAGCGTTTGCAGCTTCGTCAAGCTTCCACATGACAGCCTCCAAAACATAATAATGAAACAGGATTATTCGTTGTACCAGTCGTCCTCGTTCTGCACATCCATCTCGGCGGTGATCGCTTTAAACACCGGCTCGATATGCAGACTCAGCAGCAGACACACGATGCCCGGCAGGAGCGGTGCGATCTGCGGCATCAGATAGACGATGAGCGCGAAGCCGGCCAGCTCCGCCGCCATCGCAAGCGTCAGACCGATATGCCGCAGTGCGAGATACGCGCAGTAGCGCAGCGTCCCGCCCACAGTGTTGGAAAAGCGCGAGACGAACGCGAATACCCACGGGAAGAGCATCAGCGGCAGCAGAAGCAGGATCCGGCTCAAGGCCGGGAACATACCGCTCCCCTGCGTCATCAGCCCGATCGCCCAGGCATCGGCTCCGAGCACAAGCAGAACACCGAGAAAGATCAGCCACAGCAGTGTGCTGATCTTGAATTCGCGCCGAAAGGCGGAAAAGAAGCTTTTGCCCAGCGCGCCGCGCTCATGCCGGATACATTTGACCACGGCGTAATACAGCGCCGTGCTGGCAGCACCGAGCGTGAGGATGGGCAGCGAGCACACCAGCCATAAAAGCCCCGCGGCGATGATATCGATCACCGCATTGATAGCCGTGATCAGCTTTGATTTTTTTGTCTCCTTCACCAGCCGCTCCTTCTCTCTGCTCAATCTGGGGATAGTTTAATTCCCCGCCCTTCCAAAGTCAATGCGCAAATCCCAAGGCATCGACCTCGAAAAAACGGAGCTTTCCCGTATGAAAAAGCTCCGCTTTTCACTTCATCAAGCAACTATGAAACGCTCAGTACCGGCAGACCTCAAAGCCGTACATGTTCGCCAGCGCCTCGAGCGCAGCGGCGTGGCGGCCGCGGATCACGACGAAGTGCGGCTCAAAGCCGTCCTTCACGCTCTTCTCCACGACCTCGCGGGCGGGGCTGTCGGTCTTGACGACGATCGACGTACCGATAAACTGCTTGGGCTTGTCGAGCGCCTCGCCCTCGGTAAGGAAGAAGCGGAAGAAGCCGTCCGGCTCGCGCCCGATCCGGAAGACCGTCGCCTCCGGGAAGGCCTCGCAGCCAAAGTCCATCGCCGGGCCGATCTTGCGGTTGGGGTGCACGCCGACGACCGCGCCGGTGTCATGCCGTGCCAGGCTGCAGGCAGCCGCGCCGCAGTGCCAGAAGGTCACGGTGTTCTCGCCATCGTCGAGGGAAACCGGGTCGCCGAAGAAGACCGGCCCGCCGGAGAGCTGCATGCCGATCCACATCGACAGCGCGCCGTAAATGTCGGCCTCGCACGCGGCGGCCACGCCCTCGTCGTTGAGCATGGACAGCACCGTGCACACCGGCGTACCGAAGGCCGTGAAGAAATCCGGCCAGCAGCGGGAGGCCAGCGCGCCGATGTTGTGCTCGCGCACATAGTCACTGTAAGCCTTCAGCAGGCGGGCATGGTCGATGCGGTTGTGCTCCGGCGTCTTGTCAAGGCCGCAGGTCATCTGCTCGGTCTTTTCAAGATAGGCCGCGACCTCCTCGTCGGAATAGGTCTTGGCCTTGTCGATCAGCTCGCGCGCCTCGATCGCCTCAAGCTCAACGCCAAAGGCGTTCATCAGCTCGCTGTCGAGCGCCCGGCCGAAGCCGAAGCCCTGGGGCGTGTGGCCGACGGCGGACATCTTGAGGCTGCGCATCTCCTTTTTCAGCGCCGCAGCCTTGACAACGGCCTCGATCGTCTCGCGCGAGCGCTCCTCGCCCGGGGCGCCGAAGAGATATTCAAAGCTGCGGTCGTCAAAGGCGCGCAGCGTATTCGCCGCGCTGTACGCGCCGGTGAGGGAGTTGAGACGAAGCCGTCCCCCGTCGATCACGGGCTCGCGCAGCGTCCAGAGCAGCACCGGGCAGTCAAAGCGGCGCAGCACCTCGGACATATAGGCGGCGTTGGCAAAGGTCAGATTCTGGAATACGATCAGATCGGGCGTGAGCGTGTCGAGATAGGAGCGCAGATCGTCGAGATTCAGCAGCATCTTCTCCGGCACGGCAAAGCGCTCGTCGATGCTCTTTAAGAGCGCGACAGAAGCGTCGAACTGCGCCTGGGCGCTCTCGAGATGGAAGGTCGGCACGCCGACCGGGATATAAACGGGAGAAAAGGTTTTCATAGAAGCCCTCCGTATTTAATAAACTCTGTGAATTATCATAGACTCCGCCCGCCGGGATGTCAACACAAAAGCAAAAATTTTTCTTCGTCTTTCTCCGCTTCTCCCTTGACAAAGGGGTATGCAGGGATTACAATCCAAATTAGTTAAACCTTTTAATCAAATTAGGAGGAACTGACATTGAACAAAGACTTGAGAGAACTCTGCAAGGATATCCGCTGTGATATCATGACCTGCATCGGTCACCTCGGCGTCGGCCACATCGGCGGCTGCCTTTCCGTCGTCGAGCTGCTGGCCGTGCTGTATTTTGAAGAGATGAACATCGACCCGGCCAACCCGAAGATGGAAGGCCGCGACCGCTTCGTCTGCTCGAAGGGTCACGCCGGCCCGGCCGTCTACGCCACGCTCTCCAACCGCGGCTACTTCGGCAAGGAAGAACTGCTCACCCTCAACCAGGGCGGCACTCACCTGCCCAGCCATTGCGACATGAACCTCACCACCGGCATCGACATGACGACCGGCTCCCTCGGCCAGGGCTTCTCCTGCGCCGTCGGCGTCGCGCTCGGCTCCAAGCTCGCAAAGGACGGCGCCACGATCTATGCGCTCATCGGCGACGGCGAGTCGCAGGAGGGCCAGATCTGGGAGGCCGGCATGTTCGCCGCCTCCAAGAAGCTCTCTAACCTCATCGCGTTTACCGACTACAACAAGCTGCAGATCGACGACACCGTCGCCAAGGTCAATGACATTGCCCCGCTCGCCGACAAGTGGAAAGCCTTTGGCTGGAACGTGATCGACGTTGCCGACGGCAATGACGTGGACCAGGTCTCCGCCGCCGTCAAGCAGGCCAAGCTCAACCGCACGACCGACAAGCCCACCATGGTCATCCTCAACACCCGCAAGGGCTGCGGCGTCAAGTGGATCGAGGATCTCGGCGCCGGCAACCACAACACCAACATCAGCGAGGAGCAGGCCGCGGCCGCCATTCGCGAAATCAGAGGGGAGGACTGAAACAATGGAAATGAGAGCTGTTTACGCCGAATGCCTGGCGAAATTCATGGAAGAGGACAAGCATGTCGTCGTCCTCGACGCCGACCTGGCCAAGGCCAGCGGCACCCGTAAGCTGTACGAGCAGTTCCCCGAGCAGATGTTTGACTGCGGCGTGGCCGAGCAGGATATGGCCTCCATCGCGGCCGGTCTCTCCAGCTATGGCTTCAAGCCCTGGATCGAAAGCTTCACGCCCTTTGCCACCCGCCGTATCTGCGACCAGATCGCGATCTCGATCTCCTATGCCAAGCAGAACGTCAAGATCGTCGGCACCGACCCCGGCATCTCCGCCGAGCTCAACGGCGGCACCCACATGAGCATGGAGGATATCGGCGTTGTCCGCTCCATCCCCGGCGTCGTGATCTTCGAGCCCGTTGACGAGACCCAGCTGCGCGCCGCCATGCCCGTCCTCAACGACTACTACGGCCCGGTCTACATGCGCCTGTTCCGCAAGGTCACGCCCGATGTGTTCGGCCCCGACTACAAGTTCGACCTCTTCAAGGCCGACACCCTGCGCGAGGGCAAGGATCTGTCCATCTTTGTCTCCGGCATGTTCACCCGCGACGTCGTCGACGTCGCCGACGAGCTTGCAAAAGAGGGCATCAGCTGCGACGTCATCAATGTCCATACGATCAAGCCCATCGACCGCGAGACCGTCATCGCCTCCGCCCGCAAGACCGGCACCGTTCTGACCGTGGAAAACCACAACGTCATCGGCGGTCTGCACTCCGCCGTGTGCGAGGCTCTCGCTCTTGAGCGTGTCCCCGTCAGCGCCTTCGGCGTGCAGGACCGCTTCGGCGAAGTCGGCAAGGTACCCTACCTGCGCCAGGCGCTCGGCCTCACGAAGGAGGACATCCTCGCCGCCGCCCGCAAGGCCGCGTCCCTCAAGTAAAAAACAAGCGCTACGCTCCATGCGCCTGATTGCGGCGCATGGAGCTTTCCAACGAAAAATAAAAAATGATGCCGCCCAAGCGGCAGAAGGAGTTTATCATGAAAATTGCGATCGGCAGCGACAAATCCGGTTTTTCCGCCAAGGAAGCCATCAAGGCCTATCTCACCGAAGCGGGCGTTGAATTCGACGATCTCGGCACGCAGGACCTCGACCACGTCGTCCCCTACTACGCCGTGGCAAACAAGGTCGCTCCCCTGGTCCAGAACGGCACCTATGACAAGGCCGTCCTGATCTGCGGCACCGGCGCCGGCATGTGCGTCGTCTCCAACAAGTTCAAGGGCGTCTACGCCGTCGCCTGCGAGGGCGTGTACTCCGCCAAGATGGCCCGCGCGATCAACAACGCCAACATCCTCGCGATGGGCGGCTGGATCGTCGGCCCTGAGATGGCCGTCGAGATGACCAAGACCTTCCTCGCCACCGAGTGGTGCCAGGATCTGGAGGACTGGCGCAAGGAGAACATGAAGAAGTTCGCTGTTCAGGTCTCCGCGATTGAGGATGAGATCTATGGCAAATAATTTCGTCTATTCCCAGCCGGTCAAGATTTTCTTCGGCGAGGGTAAATTTGCCTCTCTCGGCGACATCCTCGCCGAGCTTGGGCTTCATCACTGTGTCATCGCCTGCGGCAGGCACTTCGCCTCCCAGGCTGAGAAGATGCGTGAGGAGAACAGCGCGATCGTCGGCGTCTTCGGCGGCGTCGAGCAGAACCCCCAGCTCTCCGGCATCATCGAGACCGTGAAGATCTGCCGTGAGACGAACGCCGACGCCGTCATCGGCATCGGCGGCGGCAGCTCGCTCGACACGGCCAAGTTCGCCGCGGCGATCAGCCTGGGCGACGGCGAGGCCGAGGAATACTACCGCGGCACGCGCCCCTTCCCGGACAAGCGTCTTGCGATCATCGCCGTTCCGACCACGGCCGGCACCGGCAGCGAGGTCACCCAGGTCTCCGTCGTCTCCCACGGCACGGAGAAAAAGACGATCAACAACCCGGTCTTCATGCCGCGCGCCGCGATCGTCGACCCGGTCCTTTCCTCCACCGTTCCCCCGCGCACGACGATGAATACCGGTCTTGACGCGCTGGCCCACGCCCTTGAGGGCTACTGGAGCCGCAACCACCAGCCGATCTCCGACCTCATGGCGATCGAGGCGGTCCGCATCATCCTCGCGAACCTCGAAAAGGCTTACCGCGACGGCACTGACATGGAGGCCCGCGCCAATATGGCCTATGCCGCCCTGCTCGGCGGCCTGTCCTTCGCGCTGCCCAAGACGGCTGCCAGCCACGCCTGCAGCTATCCGCTCAGCGAGGATTATCATCTGCCCCACGGCGAGGCCTGCGCCTTCACGCTCGACAGTCTCGTGCGCATCAATGCCGACGAGCGGCTTGAATACCTCTGTCGCGCTGTCGGTCTCTCCGGCACGGACGAGCTCGCCGACCGCATCGCCGCGCTCAAGGCGCTCGGCGGTCTGCGCACGCGTCTTTCCGACCTCGGCGAGGTCGATCTCGACAAGCTCTGCCGCGACTGCGCCGCCCACCCGCTGATGAACAACAACCCCGTTCATATGGACGAGGACGCGCTGCGGAGGATGTTTGAAGCGCTGAGATGAAAGAGCGACTGAAAAACGCCTTCATGATCGGCGCCATGGTCGTCTCCTGGTCGATCTACTATGCCGTGTCCAAGGTCATGGTCAGCGTGACGGGCTCGCCCTATCTCGCGGGCTTTCTGCTGCGCAGCGCCGCGCTGCTCTTCCTGACGGCACAGCTGCTGCTCGACCGGAACTTTGCCCGCCTCTTCCACCAGGGAAAAGCCGTCCTGATCCTCGTTGTGATCGGCGTGTTCGGCTTTCTGCTGGACCTCTTCGCCAATCTCGGCTATGCCCACGGCGCGCTGTCCACCGGCACGGCGCTTCTCAAAACCGACGTGCTGATGGTCAACCTCGTCACCGTGATCCTCTACCACAAAAAGCTCTACCTCTCCGACTGGATCGGCACGCTCGTCATGTTATTCGGCGTGCTGCTCGTCCTGGGGGTGGACTTCGGCGGGATGCGCCTCAATCCGACCGACCTGTTCTTTATCCTCAGCGCCATGTGCGTCACGGCCAACGCCTTCATCATCAAGACCGCACAGGAGCGCTTCCACGAGGACGCCGACATGATCTCGTATTACAACAACTTTGTTGTGCTCGTCCTCTTCGGCTCGTCCGCAGCCTTTGCGGGCGATCTGCGCCTCCCCGCCGCCGATACGATCAATGGCTTCTGGTGGCTCGTGCTGCTCGGCGGCCTTGCGCAGACCGGCATTTATTTCTTCTATTACCGCAATCTCAAGCATTATGAAGTCTGGGTCGTCAAGCTGTACCTGCTGCTGATGCCCGTCGTCAGCTGCTTCATCGGCGTTCTCTTCCTCGACGAGGAGCTGACGCTGAAAAAGACGCTCGGGATCCTGGTCGTGCTGCTCGGCGCGGCGGTCATCCTGCTGCGCAGCAGGCTCCACCGGGAGAGCTCCACACCCGACGACCAGCTTCGCCACCACCATCATCACCACCACGACCACCGCGTCAAGATCCGTCATTGAAGAAAGAGGTGAGCTTATCCATGCCATACGAAGGCGACAACATGATGGGCGTCAAGCGCACCAACCGCAGCGCCGCGCTGCGCGTTCTGCATGAGAACGGGAGCATGTCGCGCAAACGCCTGTCGGAGAGCATCAAGCTCACTCCCGCCGCCATCACCAAGATCGTCGGCGAAATGATCGCCGAGGGGCTTCTGACCGAGGGCAGCCTTCTGCCCGGCAGCGGCGTCGGCCGGCGCGAGGTCATGGTCGAGCTCAATCACCGTGCGCATGCCGCGCTCGGCATCTTCATCAATCTCCGAACGGCCGTTCTCTCCGCCGTCTGGCTTGACGGCTCGGTCATTTTCTCCGAGCAGCTCGCGATCCCCGAGCACGCCCCGGCGGACGATACCGTCTCCTCTCTCTGCGACAGGCTGATGACGCTCAGCGCGGAGCACGGCCTGCAGCGCGAGGAGATCCTCGGCGTCGGCGTTGCGATGCGCGGACTTACCTCCGACGACGCGCGTCTCGTTCGAAACAGCTTCGGCGCGCTCGACGCCTTTGATTATCCGATCTGCGACCGGGTCGAGGCGCGGACGGGGCTGAAGTGCGTCATGAGTAACAACGTCCGTGCGCTCTTTGCCGCCCAGATGTTCCTTTCAAAGGATCATTCGCTCGGCAGCCAGTTCTTCCTGCGCTGTGAGGTCGGCATCGGCGCCTCGTTCTCGATCGGGGAACATATCTGGCTTGGCAGCTCCGGCCAGTGCGCGGAGATCGGCCACATCCCCGTGGTCAAGCGCGGCGGCAAGCCCTGCTCCTGCGGCAAGACCGGCTGTCTGGAGACCATCGCGTCCCCCAGCGCCATGCTGCGCGACGCGCGCGAGCTCCTCTCTGCGGAGGAAACGCCCGTCCTGTGGCGCCTGGCGCAAGGCCGTGAGGATCAGCTGCCCACGCTCGACGACGTCTTTGAGGCGGCGCGCAGCGGTGAGGCCGTGATCGCAGCTCTGATCGACCGTGCGGTTGAGGCTCTCTCCGCCGCGCTCAAGAGCGTGATCTATACGCTCGATCCGGGCAAGATCGTCCTCTACGGGCACATGTTCGACAACCCCTATTATCTCTCCAAGCTGATTGCGGAAATGCGCGAGGGCGTCGATTCGTCCCACAGCGTGCCGATCGAGCCGAGCCGGCTCAACCATCATCTGGAGGACAAGGCCGCTCCTCTTCTCATGGTCGAGGATTTCTTCACCTGTGGCGGTCTCGCCTGATACGACCAACATCAAAGGCGTTGTCTCAAAATAGTT
>DJYJ01000001.1 GCA_002450075.1 Clostridiales bacterium UBA6981 | reverse complement strand
ACACATCATTGACAAACCTACAGATGCACAGATGCGCTGCTGCTTTGACGCAAGCGAATATACCGGCGTGCCGGACTGCGAGCCCTGCGCGCGGACGATAGACGTGCCCGCCGCGATCCGCGCGCTCGACGCGCTGTACGCCGCGAGCCGCGAGAGCGAGGCTCAGAGCTTTCTCGAGAGGAAGCGGGCCGAGGCCGCAGAAATCGGTGACTGGCGCGGAGAGCTCTCGATGCTCAGCGAGCTGCTGGGCCAGTACCGCCGCAGCATGGACGCCGAAAAGGGGCTTGCCGCCGTGTCCGACGCGCTTGAGATCATCAAGGCGCACGGCATGGGGCGCACGGTTTCGGGCGCGACGGTGCTTCTAAACGCCGCGACGACGATGGGCTGCTTTGGCGAGCATGAGGACGCGCTGCCCTTCTTCCGCCACGTCAGCCGCGTTTACGCCGACAATCTCGATCCGGGCGACTACCGATTTGCCGGGCTTTACAACAACATGGCCCAGTCCCTCGTCGCCGTAGGCGATCTCGAGGGGGCAGAGGGGATGTTTCGCGCTGCGATCGCGATCATGGAAAAGCTGCCCGGCGGGCAGAACGAGATCGCCGTGACGCTCTGCAGCATGGCGGAGATGTTCGACGGCGCCGATCCGGAGGATCCGCGCATCGCCGACTGCCTCGAGCAGGCCTGGGCGGCGCTGGACGACCCGGCGCTGCCGCGCGACGGCTATTACGCCTTTATGGCGTCGAAGTGTCTGCCGGTGTTCGACAGGCTTGGTTTCTTCCTTTATGCCGCCGATTTGAAGGAAAGGATCGGTGGGATCCATGGGCGGACTTGACGAGGCAAGGCTGTTCTATGAGCAGCAGGGCCGCGCGATGCTGCACGAGCGCTTCGGCGATGTGGAAGATCGGATCGCCGTCGGGCTCGCCGGGCACGGATCGCAGTGCTTCGGCTTTGACGACGCCGTTTCGCGCGATCACGATTTTGATCGCGGCTTTTGTCTGTGGCTGACGGACGAGGACGATGCGCGCTTCGGCGTGGCGCTCTCCCGCGCCTATCGCGAGCTGTGCGGCAGGAGCACCTCCGCACAAAGCATGATGGCCGAGAGCGGCCTCGGCGTGAGGCGCATCAGCGATTTTTATCGGCGCTATACCGGCTCGGCCGGCGCGCCGGAGAGCTGGCAGCAGTGGCTCTCGCTGCCCTCCTGGGCGCTGGCCGAGGCCACGAACGGCGAGGTCTGGCGCGACGAGCTCGGCGCGTTTTCCGCCGTGCGTAAAACGCTGCAAAGCGGCATGCCGGAGGACGTGCGGCGCAAAAAGCTTGCCGCGCGCGTCATCACGATGGCGCAGGCGGGGCAGTATAATTATCCCCGCTGCCTTTCCCACGGCGAGGCAGGGGCGGCGATGCTGGCTCTGACCGAGTTCGTGCGCGCCGCCATGGAGACGGTCTTTCTGCTCAACCGCCGCCACATGCCCTATTACAAGTGGTCGCTGCGCGCGATGCGCACGCTGCCGCTGCTCGCGGATATGGCGGAGCCTCTGGAGTTTCTGCTGACGGGCGAAAACGGCGGCGAGGCGGACGGGCTGAAGCTCCAGCTTGTCGAGGACATCTGCGCGAGCGTGCTGCGCGAACTCAAGGAGCAGGGACTGACGAGCGGCAGCGGGGCGTATCTCGAAGCCCATGCCTTTGAGATCCAGCGGCGCATCGAAAACGGGGCGATCCGCGCGCTGCATATCATGGAAGGATAAGCCACGCCGCGCCGCCGGGGGCGGATGAAGCGGCGGGGGTTATCCGCAGCGGTCGAAAAACGCGAGGAACAGCGTGAGCCCGAAGCGTTTTTCGTTCAACCGCAAGGCGGGAGAGTTATACTATGAAAAGAGGAGTTTCCCTCGCACGTCTTCAGGAAGTGTGAGTGGAGGAATAAGCTATGGAGATCAAATGGCTGGGGCACGCCTGTTTTGCCATCACGCACAAGGGCTATACGGTGCTGATCGACCCCTATAACAGCGATTATACCGCGGGCTATCCGAAGCTGCGGCTGAAGGCGGACAAGCTGCTCGTCAGCCACGAGCACTACGGCCACAACTACCGTGAGGGCGTCCTGCTCTCCGGCAGGCCGGAGAGGGACTGTCCCTTTGTGATCTCGGAGCTGAAGGTGCCGCACGAGTTCAAGCTGGGCAACTGGCGCGGCTTCTGCACGATCCACATTCTGGAGAGTGACGGCTATAAGCTCGTGCACATGGGCGATCTCGGCACACAGCTCGACGGCGGGCAGATCTCGCGGCTGTACGGCGCGGACGTGTGCATGATCTGCGCCGGATCGATCACGGCGCTGCCCTCGCAGGAGGCCAAGCGCGCGGTCGACGAGATCGCGGCCAGAGTGGTCATCCCGATGCACTATCGCGACGGCAACCGCGGCGCGCACCGGCTCGAGTCTGTCACGGAGTTTACGGACAAGTTCGAATCGCCGGAATTTATCCACTGGTACCCCACCGACACCTTCACCGTCACGCCGGATATGGAGCCGCAGGTGGCCGTGCTGAAATATCTCGGCCCGGAGGCCTGGGGCACGCTGGCGCAGGAGGAGGAAAAGAGCGTTCGCAAGGGGCTTTTCGGCCGCCTGCTGAAAAAATAACGAGCGTCTTTCGGGTTTACATCGTTCCCGTTTTGTGCTATAAAAAGAATAGCACAGTATATTTTTTCATTATTATAAAAAGAGGAGGACGTATTATGGTAAAATTTGCCGACCGCATGGATAACATCAAGGCCTCGGACGTCCGCGAGCTTTTAAAGCTCACCGCGAGACCCGAGATCATTTCCTTTGCCGGCGGACTTCCCGCGCCGGAGCTCTTCCCTGTCGCCGACCTGAAGGCCGCGATGGACGCCGTGATGGACGAGTGCGGCACCGCCGCGCTGCAGTACGGCGTGACCGAAGGCCCCAAGCATCTGCGCGATCAGATCGCCGACCGTCTGGCCGCGAAGAACAACATCATCACCGACGCCGATCATCTGATCCTGACGGCCGGCAGCCAGCAGGGTCTCGACTTCATCGGCAAGCTGTTTCTCAACCCCGGCGACGTCGTCGTGCTGGAAAGCCCCTCCTATCTCGGCGCGATCAACGCCTTTAAGCAGTATGAGCCCAACTTTATCGAGGTGCCCACCGACGAGAACGGCATGATCATGGAAGAGCTGGACCGCGTGCTTGCCACGACCGAAAACGTCAAGCTCATCTACGTCATCCCCGACTTCCAGAATCCCTCCGGCCGCACGATGCCGCTTGAGCGCCGCAAGCAATTCATGGAGATCATCAACAAGTATGAGATCCCCACGATCGAGGACAACCCCTACGGCGACCTGCGCTTCAAGGGCGAGTTCCTGCCCGCGCTGCGCAGCATGGACGAAAAGGATCTGATCATCTACTTCGGCACCTTCTCCAAGATCCTCTCCCCCGGCTTCCGCATGGGCTGGATCAACGCCAGCGCCGAGATCGTGGAAAAGGTCAACCTCATCATGCAGGCCTCCGCGCTGCAGACCCCGACGATCAACGCCCTCGTCATCTCGAAATATCTCGATATGTTCGACATCGACGCGCACGTTGAAAAGATCCGCGCCGTGTACAAGCGCCGCTGCCAGCTGATGATCGACACGATGCGCGCCGAGTTCCCGCCCGAGGTCAAGTTCACCGACCCGGACGGCGGTCTGTTCACCTGGGTCGAGCTGCCCGAGGGCATCGATACCCGCGAGCTCGCCCCCAAGGCGATGGTGCAGAACGTGGCCTATGTGCCCGGCTCCGGCTTCTACCCCAGCGGCACGACCAAGAACTGCATGAGACTGAACTATTCCAACGCCACCGACGAGCGCATCGTCGAGGGCATCAAGAGACTGGGCAAGGTGCTGCGCGAGGCGCTCGCCTGAACCGTGCTCTTTTCCCGACAAAAACCGCTCCCCTTCATCCGAAGGGGAGCGGTTTTGTGCTTTTTCAGCGGTATTCGATCGTCAGGTCGCCGCTGGAGGTCTCCACGTCGACGGGGAGATCGCCGCGGACCAGCTCGCCGCCGAGCTTTCCGGAGGAACTGTCGAAGAGGAGGTTGATCCCCGTCCCCCGCGGGAGCGTGAGCGTCACGTCCCCGGAGCTGGTTTCGATCTCGATGCCGGCGGGCGCGGCGTCAAAGGCCAGGGAGACCTTGCCGGAGGAGCTTTCGCTCTCGACAAAGCCGCAGACAAGCGCCGTGCCGCGGATCGCGCCGCTGGAGGCGGAGAGTTTGAGTTTGTCGCAAAGCAGGCCGTCTATGCTCTTATCGCCGCTGGTCGTTTCGAGATCGGCTGCGGCGCAGACGAGGTTTTCTGCCTGGAAGTTGCCGGAGCTGGACTTGCTGCTGAGCTCGCCGCCGACCTCCGTGCGCAGGACGCGCTGTTCGCCGGAGCTCGATTCCAGGCCCAGCTCCGCGCAGCGGCAGTCCTCGGCCTGGAGCGCGCCGGAGCTGGACTCGAGGAGGATCGCCTTCTCTGTCTCGACGCCGGATGCCTTTACATCGGCGGAGGAGACGTCCACGGCAAGCCCCTCGAGCACGAGTCCCTGCGGGATGAAGACCGTCAGATGCTTTTCGGGCATGTTGCTGACGCGGTTGGCGCAGGGCAGGATCGACAGTTCGCCGCCTGAGAGCTTATAGCGCAGACACTCGTTTTCCTTCAGCGCGCGCTTTGCCTCCTCGCGCACCAGCACGGTGCTGCCGTTGTAACGCTCCACGTCCACGGAGCCGGAGCTCCAGTCGAGCTTCAGCGTGCGGACCTCCCCGGCCGGGAAGCTCTCCTCCCCGTCTGTCAGGACTGTATACCCCTTTTGGTCATAATTGAGGTCGGATACGGTATGGATGCCGGGTACCCTCACAAGGCCGGCGTTGAAGCTTATGCCCCGGTGGTTGGCGATCTGCAGGATCGTAAGGCCGAGGGCAAGCAAAAGAATACCGATCAAAAGAAAGATTTTGGTTCCCGTTTTCATCTTTTATCTCCCCTTTTTGATAAAGATCGATTTCACACCGCGGACGACGGCGCGGCACAGTGCGGTAAGGCCGCGGAAAAGCGGCGGGATCAGCAGTGCGCCGAGCACGCAAAGCCCCGCGGAGGTCAGCGCCAGTCCGACAAGCACCAACGGCGAGCCCTCAGCAAAGCCGAAAACAAGCGCCAGAGGCGTCGCGACCGCGCACAGGCCAAGCGCAAACACCACCGCGGCGTAGCTGACAAAGAGCGCCCAAAGCGTGATGAGCAGGCTCAGCACCACGACGAAGGCGGAGGAGAGCAGCGGGAACCACAGCGGAAAGCCGAGCACGAGCAGCGCGATCACAAGCGGAGAAAAGCCGCCGCTCGGTCTGACACGGGTCTTGACGAGCGTTGAGAGCGGCAGCGCGGCAAGCAGCTCCTGCGCCACGGCGTCCGGCTCGCCCAGGCGGGCCGTGGCCTCGGTCTCGCTCATGCCGTCCTCGCACATGTCCTGGATCAGCTCGTCATAATAGGCGATCTGCTTTTCCTTTTCCTCGCCCGGCATCTGCGCAAGCGCACACCGCAGCGCGTCGAGATATTCCTGTTTATTCATGGCCCAGTCCCTCCCGGATGAAGTCATACATCGCGGCGATCTCGCCCCAGTCGGCGGCAAAGCGCTCCAGCTGGAGGCGGCCCGCTTCTGTGAGATGGTAAAACTTGCGCAGACGGCCGTTGTGCTCCACACTGTAAACCGTGAGCGCCCCGGCGCCCTCCAGGCGGCGGAGGATCGGATAGAGCGTTGATTCCGTGACTGCGACAAAGGAGGACATGTCCTTCACGATCTGATAGCCATAGGAATCGCCCCGCGCCAGCGCGGCAAGCACGCAGTTTTCGAGCAGACCGCGCTTCATTTGTGCGTCCAGCATCGGCAATACCCCCCTTCGTATAATACTATATTACGCATAGTATGATAAGTCAAGCGGAAAGTTCATCGGCTATAACAAAGAAATAAGCGACGGCCTGCCAGTGATTGCCAAGCGCTCGAGACTTGGGAATATAGCAGAGTCATCGCTCAACCATTTTTATCACGGTTCCGAAAGAATGTCAACGATTTCAAGAAGCAGGACAAAACCAGCTGTCAGGAGGACGGTATTGCATCGTTTTTGTAGAGAAAGAAAAAAGCTGTCTCAAAGCACCGTGTCATTCTGAGCAGAGCGAAGAATCCTTCTCTAAAGGTTCTTTGAAACCCCAAAAAGATCCTTCGTCACGTTGTTCCTCATGATGACAAAACAGTTGCCGTTTTGAGACAGCCTCTATAGATCGTGGATTATGTGTTTCCCCCCTCGCCGCCCTTTTGGCGCGCGGCGGTCGAAAAGCCCATGCGGATCGCGCCGGTGGGGCAGGCGCGGACACAGTCGCCGCAGCGGATGCACTCGGCGCTGTTGATGTCGTTTTGCGGCTCGACGCCCATGCGGCAGGCCGCGGCGCACTTCTCACAGCGGATGCATCTGTCCGCGTCCAGCTCGCCGCGATAGAGCGAGAAGCGGTTGCACAGGCCGTAGAGCGCGCCGAGGGGGCAGAGATATTTGCAAAACGGCCGCCAGATCAGCAGGCTTGCCGCGACGAGGGAGACGAGCACCGCCGCCTTCCAGGCGAAGATGCCGCCGAGCAGCGGGCGGACCGCCGCATCGGCAAGGGCGAGAAAGACGCCCGCGAGCGTCCCCGCCGGGCAGAGGTATTTGCAGAAGAACGGCGTGAGCGCGAAGAAGAGCGGCAGCACCACCGTAAGGGCGAGGACGACGTATTTCAGCCTGCGCAGCGGTCCCGACGCGCGATCACCCCGGAGCTTTTTCGGAAAAGGGATGCGGTGGAGCAGCTCCTGCAGCCAGCCCATCGGGCAGAGAAAGCCGCAGACCGCGCGCCCCAGCAGCGCACCGAAGAACAGCAGCAGCCCCGCCACATAATAGGGGAGCTTAACAGGCCGCGAGCCGAGGAAGCTCTGCAGCGAGCCGAGCGGACAAGCCCCGACCGCGCCTGGGCAGGAATAGCAGTTCAGCCCCGGGACGCAGACGCTTTTGGAAGCGCCCTGATAGATCCGGCCGGTGAAAAAGCCCTTGAAATTCGCGTTCTGCAGCAGCGCGGCCGCCGTCTGGATTGAAAATCTCTTTCTGTCCGTCATCGTCAGCCGATCCCCACGCACTCCAGGCACACGCGCACGGCCTTTTGCAGCACGAGCGCATGCTGCCCCAGCCACAGTCCCGCGCCCGTCAGCAGCGCCGCCGCGGCAAGCAGGAGCCATGTAAGCGTGTTTTTCATCCCAGCAGCCCCTTTACGATCTCCTCCCACTGCTCATAGGAGCGCGCGCCGATCACCGACTCGCCGAGCTGATCGCCGGAGGCGTCCAGAAAGACCGTCGTCGGCACATAGCCGGTCTGGAAGACGTCAAAGGCCTCGGTATAGCGCAGCACGGGATAGCCAATCCCGGCGTCGGCAAGCACGGCGGCCGTCCCCTCCTCGGTCGAGTAGACGCCGATGAGGTTGAAGCCTTTGTCGGCATAATTTTCATAGAGCTTTTGCAGCTCCGGCAGCTCGGCGATGCAGGGCGGGCACCAGGGCTCGAAGAAGTTGACCATCGTGACGGTGGCTTCGGCGAGGATGCTCTCGTCCACCGACGAGCCGTCAAAGGCCGTGGTCGAGAAGTGCAGGGCTGCCTCCCCGCTCTTCGGGGCGGCCTGCTCTTCCTTTGGCGCGGCCGCGCTCTCTTCCGCACCCGGCGTCTCCGCCGGGGCAGGGCTCGCCGTCGGGGCGCCGAAGGCGGCGCAGGCGGCCAGAAGGAGCACAAGGGCAGCCGCGGCAAGGGCCAGGATTCCTCTCTTTTTCATCTTGGTCATTCCTTTCTGTGTAAGACAAGCGCGTCGAGGGCAGCGCGGGCAGAGGAGGTGTCAAGCAGCGGAGAGGCCTGCCGGCGGATACACGCAGCCAGCGCAAGCAGGGCGCAGGCGCGGCGGTTGCGTCTCTCGCAGGCGGAAAGGAAGGCGTCCCAGTCGAAGCGCCGTGCGCTTGCCCTCTCGAGGTCACGGACAGCGGCAAGCATTTCCTCCTCCGTCGTTCCCGCACAGGGAAAGACAGAAAGCGCAAATATCCTCCGAAGTCCGCCAAACAGTTCCTCCGGCACGGCGACAAGGCCGGGAAAGCCCGCAAGCAGCAGCTCCTGCGCGTCACTTTGCGTCAGAACGAGGCTGTTCTGAAGGGCCACAAGCCGCGCTTTCATCCCGCGCGGCGCCGATCCTGCTCCGCCGCCCAGCAGGACGCGCACGGCGCCGCCGTAAACCTTCAGCCAGCGGAAATAACCGCCGGGTCTTCTTCCCGGCGCCGCCGTTTCGGCCCCTGGGCTATACATGGTTTTCCCTCCTTTGATTATACCTGAGATCCTGAATTGTTTCAACTTTTTCCCTTGACTTGCCGAATGTGAACGGATAAAATGAGGCAAGCATAAGGGTTTTTCGTTTCAGAGCAAAGGAGCTCTTCATGGAATTAAATGAGTTGAAGCTTGTCTCGGCAAGCAATATCATAAAGCTCCGCACGGGAAAGGGTATGACGCAGGCCGAGCTCGGCGCCAGGCTGAACTATTCCGACAAGACCATTTCGAAGTGGGAGCGAGGCGAGGCCATCCCCGACGCCTATGTGCTGACGCAGATGGCGGAGCTGTTCGGCGTGAGCGTGGACTTTATCCTCTCGTCGCACGACAAGTGGGAAAAGCCGAAGGAAAACGAGATCGAGGAGGTCCGTTACAGCGTCGAGCGCATCATCGCCATCGCCGTGATCGGAACGCTGACGGCCTTTCTAATCGCCTTTGTCACGCTTTGGCTGATGGACATCGTCGAGTGGCGGCTGTTCCTCTTTGCGCTCAGCGCGGCGATTTTGGTCTATATGATCCTGATCTGCGTGTTCAAGCGGACGCGGCATCTGCAGTACGTCATCGCGCTTTTTGTCGCCTCGCTGTTTCTGATCGTCTATTTCACGCTGCCGACGGCCAATCCCTGGCAGCTGTTTTTGATCCTTGTCCCGGCCGAGGTGCTGGTGTTCCTGGGCTGCAATCTGCGCATCCGCAAGCACGCCAGGGGCAAGAAGGCCGAAAAAGGCTGATTTCTACAAATCGTAGAGCGAAAAAATTTCGCGCGTAGAGTATGCTTTTGCTGCTCTACGCGCGTCTTTTTATAATGTAGAGCGCGCAGGCGCGCGGATAGGTTGAAAAAAGCGTTGACAGGCTTTACGCTTACAGTGTGATTGTACCGCGAAGCGCTTGCGAAAGGATGAGAATTATGAGCGATTATATTTTAAGCTGCTGCTCCCCCGCCGACCTGTCCAAGGAGCACTTCGAGCGCATCGGCGTGCGCTATGTCTGCTTCCACTATGCCCTTGACGGCGTGGAGTATCCCGACGATCTGGGCCAGACGATCCCCTTTGACGAGTTTTACCGGCGCATGAGCGAGGGCGCCGACACCCGCACCGCCCAGGTCAACGTCTCGGAGTATGTCGACTTTTTCACTCCCTTCCTCGAGGCGGGCAAGGACGTGGTGCACGTGTGCCTGTCCTCCGGCATCTCGGGCACGATCAACTCCGCCCAGAACGCCGCGCTGATTTTGAAAGAGCGCTATCCCGAGCGCACGGTGTATGTGATCGACTCGCTCGGCGCGTCCTCCGGCTACGGTCTTTTGATGGACACCGCCGCCGCCAAGCGCGACGAGGGGCTCAGCGCCGGGGAGCTTGCCAAATGGATCGAGGAAAACCGGCTGAAGGTCCACCACTGGTTCTTCTCCTCCGATCTGACCTTCTTTGTCAAGGGCGGCCGCATCTCCAAGGCCGCGGGCGTGTTCGGCGGCATCCTCGAGATCTGTCCGCTGATGAACATGGACAACCTCGGCCGGCTGATCCCGCGCTTTAAGATCCGCACGAAGAAAAAGGTCATCCGCGAGATCGTCAAGAAGATGGAGGAGTGCGCCGAGGGCGGCACGGACTATTCCGGCAAGTGCTTTATCTCGATGTCCGCCTGTTACGACGACGCGCGCGCCGTCGCCGATCTGGTCGAGGAGCGCTTCCCGAAGCTTGACGGCAAGGTGCTGATCAACAACATCGGCAACCTGATCGGCAGTCACACCGGCCCCGGCACCGTGGCGCTGTTTTTCTGGGGCAGCGAGCGGGTAGACTGAGAGGGAAAACAAGCGCTATGCGGAACTTTTTTGATCCGGCAAATAGAAGGGCTGCTGCAGAATACTGCAGCAGCCCTTGGTTTTTTTTATGTGTTTACCACGAGATCGTGAGAGCTTCGAAGCAGGCGGCGATGCGCTCGTCGTCCCAGGGGAAGCTCTTGGCCTCATAGCCGGCGTCCTTGAGCTGGGCAGAGAAGGCGTCGGGATCGGCAGCAACGGAGCGGAAGACGGCGAGGAGCTCGTCGGCGTTGTCGCGGTAGGCCACCTTATTTTCATAGATCAGGCGGTCGGTATACTGGCCGATCGTCGTCTTGACGTCCTCGGCGCTGATGTCGGAGGCGGCAAAATAGTCCGCGATCCGGGCGGCCGCCGCGGCGGATGCCATCGCGGAGCCGGCCGTGCCGGCGGGCTTCTTGTTGCGGATCACAACGATGACCTCATCGAGCGAGCGGCAGGCAGAGTCGCTGCCCGCGACGACGATCTCGGCGTCCTCGGAGAAGACCGAGCCGCCGGGGTTGGTGAACTTGCACTTGACCTTCCAGCCGTCCAGCTCGGAGGGAATGCCGGTCATGATGAGCGTTTCCGTGCCGAGGCCGGTGCAGGTGACGTTCGGGAAGTCCGTTTTGATGTCCTTGGCGTTATAGCCCTTGGTTCCGTCGGGGCTGGCGATGAACCAGCTGATCTCCCGCGCACCGTCGGCGCGCGCGATGAAATAGGCCGTGCCGCCGGGCGTGACCGTCTCTCTCGTGGGGTTTTTGGTCACGGTGGGGGGATCCACTCCCGGCACAGGCGTGGGCTCGGGCGTGGGCTCCGGGGTCGGTTCCGGCGTGGGCTCGGGCAGGGGCGTCGGCTCCGGCGTGGGTTCAGGCTGCTCTCCCGTCTCAGCCGCCGGATCGGCGGTCACCTCGGCGGGAAGCTGCGTGTCGGACGCGGCGGGCGTTGTCTGCGGGGGCGTGTCCACCTGGGTCGTCTGCCCGGAGCGCAGGCTGCAGCCCGTGACGGCAAAGAGCGCGAGAACGATCAGGAGCAGGCAAAGGAATCTCTTTTTCATGGTTTTTCCCGCATCGGCAGTTCGATGCGGTTTGCCTCCTTTCAAGACGGTCTGTTGTTTGAAAACGGCAGGCGCAGGCCCGCCCTTATTTCCCTTTGATCGCGCTGAAGGGGTCGGCCCCGTGGCCGATGAGAGAGGTGAAGCTCAGCGAGGCGCTGACGTGGTCAGCCATCGAGGCGCGCGCCAGCTCCGGCATGCGCAGACGGATCGCCGAGATGATCGAGGTGTGGTTGTATTTCACGCTGGGCATCCAGGGGTTGTCCTCGCCGCCCAGTTTGCCGATGAACTCGACCATCGAGGACTGGTACATCGTCAGCTTCGGCAGCAGCAGCTCGTAGCTCTGGCGGAGATAGGGATTGCCGCAGCTCTCGATGAGAAGCTGGTGGAAGGGCATGTCCGTGTCCTTCATGCCGCGGCTGTCGCGCCGGGTGACGCTGTCGTGGAAGGCCTCGGCCAGCATGGTCAGCTCGCGCACGGCGGCCTCGTCGGCGCTGTATGCCGCAAGGGCAGCCGCCTCGCTCTCGATCGCGGAGCGCACCTGGTAGAGACTGATCATGTCCGTGAGACTCAGATCCAGGACATAGCTGCCGCTCTGCCCCGGGTGGGTGACGGCAAAGCCGATGTCCGTCAGCTTGGCGATCGCCTCGGCCACCGGGGTGCGGGAGATGCCGAGAGAGGTGGCGATCTGGTTGACGTTCAGTCTCGCGCCGGGCGCGATGCGCAGCGCGACGATCTCGTCATAGATGAGCTTGCTGACGAGGTCGCGCAGCTTGGCCTCCGGCTCGGCGTTCATATACTCTCTGAGTTGATAGCGATCCATCGTCCGCTCCTTCTCTTTGGAAAAAAGCACACCCGGGGCAGGGTGTGCTTTTCTTTTTTCTTACTTGGCGTAATCGACGGCCTTCGTCTCACGCAGGACGTGGACCTTGATCTGGCCGGGATAGGTCAGCTCGTCCTCGATCTTCTTGGCGATGTCGCGGGCAAGCAGGACCATCTTGTCCTCGCTGACTTCCTCGGGCTTGACCATGATGCGGATCTCGCGGCCTGCCTGGATGGCATAGCTGCTGGAGATGCCGGGGAAGCTCTTGGAGATCTCCTCGAGCTTTTCGAGGCGCTTGACATAGTTTTCGATGTTCTCGCGGCGGGCGCCGGGACGGGACGCGGAGATCGCGTCGGCCGCCTGGACAAGGCAGGCCTCGACCGTGTGGGGCTCGACGTCGTTGTGGTGAGCCTCGATGCAGTGGATGACGGCCTCGCTCTCGTGGTACTTGCGCGCGATGTCGACGCCGATGGAGACATGGCTGCCCTCGACCTCGTGGTCGATGGCCTTGCCGATGTCGTGCAGCAAGCCGGCGCGCTTGGCAATGTTGACGTCAACGCCCAGCTCGGAGGCAAGCAGCCCCGCGATGTGGGAGACCTCGATCGAGTGGTTCAGCACGTTCTGGCCGTAGCTGGTGCGGTAGCGCATGCGGCCGAGCAGCTTGATGATCTCGGGATTGAGCCCGTGGATGTTCGTCTCGAACACGGCGCGCTCGCCCTCCGCCTTGATCGTGGCGTTGACCTCGCGCTGAGCCTTGGCGATCATCTCCTCGATGCGGGCGGGGTGGATGCGGCCGTCCTGGATCAGCTTTTCCAGCGCAAGACGCGCCACCTCGCGGCGGACAGGGTCAAAGCTGGAGACGGTGATCGTCTCGGGCGTGTCGTCGATGATCAGATCGCAGCCGGTGAGCGTTTCGATGCTGCGGATGTTGCGGCCCTCGCGGCCGATGATGCGGCCCTTCATTTCGTCGTTGGGGAGAGCGACGACCGAGACCGTGACTTCGCTGGCGTGGTCGGCGGCGCAGCGCTGGATCGCCGTGGCGATGATGTCGCGCGCGCGGCTGTCCGCCTCTTCTTTATACTGGGCTTCGATCTCCTTGACCTTCAGCGCCATTTCGTGGGTGACGTCGTCACGCACGTTGTCGATGAGGTAGGCCTTTGCCTCCTCGATCGAGAAGCCGGAGATCTTTTCGAGCATTTCCAGCTGGCCCTTCTTGATCTGGGCGATCTCCTGCTGCTGCGCCTCGGCGGCCGCGATCTTGTTGTTGAGCGTCTCGCTCTTCTTCTCGATCGCGTCAGTCTTGCGGTCAAGGCTCTCTTCCTTTTGCTGCAGGCGGCGTTCCTGCTTCTGCAGCTCGGCCCGGCGGGCCTTTTCCTCGCGCTCGTATTCCGAGCGGCTTTTGTGTATTTCTTCCTTTGCCTCGACGAGAGCTTCTCTCTTCTTGCTCTCGGCGGTCTTGATAGATTCGTTTATAATGCGCTTTGCCTCTTCCTCGGCGCTTTGGATCTCACGCTCCGCGATCTTTTTGCGGTAAAGAATGCCGAGCAGAAAACAAACGACAGCCGTGACGGCAATGACAATCCATGAATACCAGGGCATCGTAAGCATACACACCTCCATTCCTTCAAAGAATTCTGCGGTGGTGGTCGGTGCTTTTTCAATTTTAAAGAAGACAGGCCATCAAGCGAACCCGTCGTATCATAATTGAAAGGCGGCATCATAAGCGGAGAGCTCCCCTGCTCACCCTATGATTCCATCATGGTATTTTATCCCCTCGGCCGTATTATGTCAAGCGATCGGAAGAAGTTTTTTCACTTTTCCGCCCGGAGGACAAGCCGCTCCCCCTCCGCTTCGGCCAGCAGCGTGACGCCTTCGCCCGCGCCGTCCGCGAGCAGCAGCTCGGCCGCCGGATCCTCGACCATGCTCTGCACCGCGCGGCGCAGCGGACGCGCGCCGTATTTTCCGCCGCCGCGGGAGGCGATCAGCGCGACGGCCCCGTCGGACACGCGCAGCGTGACGCCGAGCTTTTCGAAGCGCTCAGCCGTTTCTTCCAGCAGCAGGCGCGTGATGCGCCGCAGCTCCTCCCCGCCGAGCGTGTGGAAGATGACGGTCTCGTCGATGCGGTTGAGAAATTCCGGGCGGAAGGTCGCGCGCAGCTCCTCGCGCACGCGCGCCTCGGTGTCGCTCCTCCCGCCGTCCGGGGAAAAGCCGATCGCGCCCCTGCCCTCGCTGATCGCCTCCGCGCCGACGTTCGAGGTCATGACGACAAGGGTGTTGCGAAAATCCACGTGCCGTCCCGCCGCGTCGCACAGCTGCCCGGCGTCCATGATCTGCAGCAGGATGCCCCGGACGTCCGCGTGGGCTTTTTCGATCTCGTCAAAAAGGACGACAGACCAGGGGCGCCGACGCACCTGCTCGGTGAGCTGGCCGCCCTCCTCATAGCCGACGTAGCCGGGCGGGGAGCCGAGGATGCGGCTGACCGCGTGCTTTTCCATATACTCCGACATGTCGAGCCGGATCAGCGCGCTCTCGTCGCCGTAGATCTCCCCGGCCAGCGCCCGGCAGAGCTCGGTCTTGCCCACGCCCGTCGGGCCGAGAAAGAGAAAGCTGCCCACGGGGCGGCGCGGATCGCCCAGTCCGACACGGCTGCGGCGGATAGCGCGCGCCACGGTCTCGGCCGCGGCGTCCTGGCCGATCACACGGCGGCGCAGCTTGTCGGCGAGCGTGAGGAGCTCGGCCTTTTCGTCCGCGCCGAGACGGCTGACGGGCACATCCGTCCACTGGGAGACCACGTCCGCGACGGCAGGCGCGTCCACCTCCTCCAGTGTCCCTGCAACGCGCGCGGCCGAGGCCGCCTCGTCGACGAGGTCGATGGCCTTGTCGGGCAGAAAGCGGTCGGGGATATAGCGCTGGGACAGCTCATAGGCCGCCTCCAGCGCGCCGTCGGCGATCTGGACGTGGTGGTGGCGCTCGAGCCCCGGACGCAGCGAGCGCAGCATGGTCATGGTCTGCTCGCGGTCGGGCTCGCCGACACGGACAGGCTGAAAGCGCCGCTCGAGCGCGGCGTCCTTTTCAATATAGCGGCGGTATTCCTCCGGCGTCGTCGCGCCGAGGATCTGCACCTCGCCGCGGCCGAGCGCGGGCTTGAGGATGTTGGCCGCGTCGATCGCGCCCTCGGCGCTGCCCGCGCCGACGACGGTATGCAGCTCGTCGATGAAGAGGATCACGTCGCCGGCGTGGCGCACATCGCGCAGCACCGCGCGCACGCGCTCCTCGAAATCGCCGCGGTATTTCGTCCCCGCGAGCAGCGAGGGGATGTCCAGCGAGACGAGGCGCTTGCACGATAGCTCCGCCGTCGTGCGGCCGCGCGCCATCAGCAGAGCGAGCCCCTCGGCCACGGCGGTCTTTCCCACGCCCGGCTCGCCGACAAGGACGGGGTTGTTCTTCGTACGGCGCGAGAGGATCTGGACCGCGCGGCGGATCTCACCGTCACGGCAGACGACCGGGTCGATCCCGCCGGAGAGCGCGAGCGCCGTGAGATCACGGCTGTACTGGTCAAGCGTGCGCGTCTCGGCGCGGCGCAGCGGCGCGGTGCCGCGGACCGTACTGCCGGGAGCACCGCTTCGCTTTTCCCCGCCCGCGCCGAACAGATCCATGATCTCGGCATAGAGCGCGTCGGCGTCGAGTCCACGGTCGTCAAGCAGCTTTTTCGCACCGCACGCGTCACAGTGCAGGATCGCAAGCAGCATATGCTCCGTGCCGATAAAGCTGTGGCGCAGCTGTCTTGCCTCCCGTCCGGCAGCCTCGACGACGCGGCGGGCGTCCGCGCTGAGTCCCTGGGAGGGAGCGCCGGGAAAGCCACGCCCGAGAGAGGCAGCTGTCGCACGGCGCAGCTCCTCCGGCTCGATCCCGCCGCGCAGCAGCAAACGCGCCGCGGCGCTGTCCCGCTCTGCGAGGATGCCGAGGAGCAGATGCTCGCTGCCGACGCAGCTGTGACCGAGCGCAGCAGCCTCCGCGAGGGCGTTTTCGATCGCGCTTTCAGCGCGCTGGGTAAATTTTTCATTGCTTTTCATGGGTGGCTCTCCTTCCCTGCCGTCTCGGCCGTATAGAGGGGCAGACCTTCTGTCCGATTATCGCCCCGCCGGCGCCGCCGAAAAGGGCGAAGCGTGGCAGGGCAAAAAAAGTATCGCCACTTTTTTGGAATGTTATCAATCTGTTCAAAATTAATAATTGATTTTTGAAAAGGATGTGTTACAATGAAGGCGCAAATGGTCCTAAGTTCGCTATGATGGATCAAATACAGATACGGAGGTTACATACATGGCTTTTGTTATCACGGACGAGTGCCTGTCCTGCGGCACCTGCGCGGCCAACTGCCCCGTCGAAGCCATCGATATGGGCGATCTGCACTACGAAATCGACGCCAGCAAGTGCGTTGAGTGCGGCACCTGTGCGGCCAACTGCCCTGCCGAGGCTATTGTCAGCGAGTAATCACAAAATCGCAAGTTGAGGGGCAACTGCGGGGGCGTATTTACGCCCCCGCAGTTACTATTTTCAAAGCGCTCCGCGGCGGGGCAGTCTTCCCTGCGCTGTGGACAGAAAGAGGATCGGGATATGGGAGAGTTTCAGGAGCTGTGGCCGGGAGGGCCCGTTTTTTCCCAGGCGGCGCATTTCCCGCTCGGGACGGACAGCGTGCTGCTTGCCGCCTTTGCCAATGTGCGCGGCGTGAAGGAAGGGATCGACCTCGGCTGCGGGAGCGGCGTGCTCTTGCTGCTGCTGCTCACGCGCGCGGTGGGGCTGCGCATGACCGGGCTCGAACTGCTTGCCGAGAGCGCGGAGACCGCGCGGGACAACCTGCGGGCAAACGGTCTTGAGGCGCGCGGCGAGGTCGTCTGCGGCGACATCCGCGACTCCCGTACGCTGTTTGGCAGCGGGGCGTTCGATCTCGTCGTGGCCAATCCCCCCTATTATCCGCTCGGCAGCGGCGCGCTGCCGGACGACCCCGCGCAGGCGGCTGCGCGCGGCGAAGTGAGCTGTACGCTCTGCGAGCTCTGCGCTGCGGCGGGCTATCTCTGCCGGAGCGGCGGTCGCTTTTGTCTTGTACACAAGCCGGAGCGTCTTGCCGCGGTGTTTGGGGCGATGCGCGCGCACGGCTTTGAGCCGAAGCGGCTGCGCCTTGTCTGCGTCGACGCCGGGGCCGCGCCGTCGCTGATCCTTGTCGAAGGGCGCCGCGGCGGAAAGCCGGGGCTCTCGATCGAGCCGGCGCTTTTCCTGCGCGGAGAGGACGGCGGCGAGAGCGCGGAGCTCAGGCGGATCTACCACAGAGAATAATCATACAGTCTTTTGCGTCAAAACCCGATAAAAATGAAAGAAACCGCTTTTTACAGCGGTTTCTTTCATTTTATACCCACGGAATGCAGATATGTCGTTTTTATCTGGCCGGAGACTTTAATATCTGGTCTTTATTTTGTTGATGCAGTCGGGGCAGATGTTCTTGCCCTTATAACTGATGATATCTTTCGTATTATCGCAAAAAATGCAGGCAGGCTGGTACTTTTTGAGGATGATACTGTCCCCGTCCACAAAAATTTCCAGCGAGTCGCGTTCCGCAATATCGAGCGTGCGCCGCATTTCGATCGGCAGCACGATACGGCCGAGCTCGTCAACCTTTCTGACGATCCCTGTTGATTTCATAAAAAAACTCCTTCCTAATCGCAACACTCCAGCGTCATGATTATATCACAGAATGTAGAAACTGCAAGATATTTCGCGCTTTCTGCCCGAAAAATTTACATTTCCGGCTATTTTCTGGAAAATAATGAAAATTTATTCTTCTTTTTCCAAAGGTTGTCACCGTTTCGATCCCGGGACCTGCCTCTTGGCTTTTTCCGGCGTCTATGGTAAAATATGTCCATCATGCTCCTGTCGGGAGGTCACATGGAAAAGTATTTGAAAAACATCTCGGTGAAGGATCTGGTGCTGGATCTGCTTTTCACCGTGATCGGGACGGCGCTCGTCGGCTTCGGCCTATCGATCTTCACGGTCCCGAACGACATCGCGCCGGGCGGCGTTTCCGGTCTGGCGACGGCGCTGGCTTTCATCACGCCGATCCGCGTGAGCGTTTGGACGCTTTTGATGAATATCCCGCTGATGATCGCGGCCTGGCGGCGTCTCGGCCCGCGCGCGATTTTTTATACGCTGATCGCAACACTGCTGCTCTCGTTCTTTATTGAGATCGGCGCGCGTTATCTGCCCCAGTACACCTCCGACCATCTGGTCGCCTCGCTGATGGGCGGCGTGGTCACGGGGCTCGGGATGGGCACACTGTTCGTGCGCGGCATCTCGACCGGCGGGACGGACCTGCTGGCGCTGATATTGAAAAAGCTGCTGCCCAACGTGCCGACGGGCACGCTGCTGATGTTCGTGGACGTGACGGTCGTCGCGATCGCGACGCTGATCTTCCGTGACTTTGACGTGGCGATCTATTCCTCGATCACGATCTTTGTCTGCTCCAAGGTGATCGACACGATCACACAGGGTGTGGATTACGCCAAGGTCATCTACACCGTGACCGAGCACGGCGAGGACGTGGCCCGCGCGCTCAATGAGAACACCGACCGCGGCTCGACACTGATCCCCGCCTTCGGCGGCTATACCGGCGAGGGGAAGCAGATCGTCATGACCGTGACGCGCCGGAGCGTCGTGGCGCAGACGCTGCGCCTCATCCGCCAGACCGACCCCAAGTCCTTCACCTTCGTCATGGATTCGACCGAGGTCCACGGCGAGGGCTTCCGTGCCGACTAGGTTCTAGGTAAACGATGATTAAATGAT
>DJYJ01000049.1 GCA_002450075.1 Clostridiales bacterium UBA6981 | reverse complement strand
AAATATTTCTGTTTCCATCGGTAGTTTCAGTTGACGCCCTGCCTCATACAGGGTATAATCTACCTGCTTATTGTTATGATTCACAACCTAATATTAAGCCGGCAGCCGCCCCTTTTCAAGGGACGGCTGCCGTTATTTTCCTCTTTTTTCGGGGCTGACTTTTGAGACAGCCCCTTTTTTATTGAGCTCCGAAGCGTCAGGATACGAACTGATAGACTGTGAAGGCCGCGTAGATCGCAAGGAGCAATACGCCCTGGATGCGGCGCAGCTTGCCGCTCTTCAAAGTCGGCAGGCAGAGGATCGCCATGACGGCGAACATGACCGGCAGGTCGACGACGAGGCTGGAATTGAAGCCCGCGATCGTCTTCTCGGCCGGGACGGCAAAGGGCGCGATCGTGATCGCCATGCCGCTGACGAGGATGATGTTGAAGAGGTTTGCCCCGATGATGTTGCCGAGCGAGAGCGCGCCGTGTCCCTTGATAAGGCTGGTAATGGCGGTGATCAGCTCCGGCAGGCTGGTGCCGAGGGCGACCATCGTCAGCCCGATCACGCTGTCCGGTACGCCGAGCGCGGCCGCGATGAGCGTGCCGTTGTCGACCAGGAAGCGCGCGCCGAGCGCGATCGCCGCCGCCCCGACGACAAGCAGCGCCAGCTCCTTCCACAGGGGCGTCTCTCCGTTTTTGCTCTCCTCTTCTCCCTCTTCGGCCGCCAGGTCGGGATGCTTTTTCATCTGCATGGTCGAAAGGATCATGTAGCCCACGAACACGCAGAGATACACGATGCCCATCCAGCGCTCGAATCTGCCGAGCGTCCAGGCGATGACGGCATAGCTCAGCGCCGCGGCAAAGAAGAAGGCCGTCGGCAGACGGAAGGACTTGGGGTCGACCTTGCCGGGGCGGATCGCGACGGTGAGCGCGGCGATCAGGCTGGTATTGCAGATGATCGAGCCGATGGCGTTGCCGTAGGAGATGCCGGCGTTTCCTTCGGCGGCCGCCTGTGCCGAGACCATGACCTCCGGCAGCGTCGTACCGATGGATACGATCGTGGCGCCGATCAGCAGCTCCGGCAGATGAAAGCGGTGGGCGATGCCGACAGCACCGTCGACGAACCAGTCGCCGCCCTTGATGAGCAGCGCAAAACCGACAAGAAACAGCAGTACAGGCACAAGCATAGGGGTTTATCCTCCGAAAATTGGTTGTTTATCTTCTCTTGTTCCGTCCCCAGAACGTATTGTAGCGGTCGGGCTTCCACGCGGGATCGACGTCGCGGACGGCCTCCGCCGCGGTGATGACGGCATCGCCGTTGTCGATGTCGATGAGTGTGTAGCGGTCGTTGCCCATGCCGAGCTCCTTCATATAGCTCAGCTGCCTGAGACCGTGGCGGCTCTCGACGCGCTTGATCATGGCCTTTCCGCCGCCGCCGGGCAGCGCGTAGATGAGGTCGATGCAGGCGTTGTCCGCAGCTAAGATGTCAAGCGAGGCGACAAGACCGACGTCCGGCGTAACGACCGGCTCGGCTCCCGGGCCCTCGCAGTCGCACGAGACGGACATGTTGCGCATCGTGTTGATATAGCAGACGTGCGGCGCGAAATGGTCGATCGTGGCCTTGGTGCTCTCGGAGATGCGCTCCATCAGCTCCTCCTCGGCGATGCTCCACATGCCGGCGCCGGGATGCGTATGGATCTCCTTCTTGCCGATTCGCCCGTCGGCGCAGCCGATGCCGATGTTCTTGTTGCTGCCGCCGAAGCCGCCCATCGCGTGGCCCTTGAAGTGGGTCAGCACCAGGAGGGAATCGTAATCGAGCATGCTCTTGCCCACGTGCATCTCGCGGAACCATTTGCCGCCCTTGACCGGCAGCGCGGCAACGCCCTCGGCGTCCGTGATGTCCACCGGGCAGAAGGTCCATCCGTTGATCTGAAGCGTCTTGCGGTGCTCCTCGGTGGTATAGCGGCTGCCCTCGTAATAGGTGTTGGTCTCGATGATCGTGGCCTCCGGCAGACGGGAGGAAATGAGCTCCTTGACCCAGGGGCGCGGGATGATGTTGGGGCCCTCGGCCTCGCCGGTGTGCAGCTTGATCGCCACTTTGCCGCAGAGGACGGAGGAGACCCGGTCATAGATCTTCTTCAGTCCCTCTTCGGAGAGGTCGCGCGTGAAGAACACCACCGAGCTCTCGCCCGTGCGCTCGTCGAAGGGGACGTACTTGTTGCCGTCTTTTCCGGGAACGGGTTTTTTATCTGCCATGATCAGCCACTCCTTTTTAAATAGATGGGATCATTATAGCACGTCCATAGGCTCTTTTCCAGTACCGCGATGCAAAGATTTCCATTTTCAAAAGGAATGCGGCATTGACTTTTTCTGCTTTAGAAGATAAACTGGAAATGTTAAACAGATATGAAATCTGTTGTCTTTTGTCTATTCATGATACCAAAAGAGGGGTCAACGAATTTAAGGAGGGAATCAATTTGGAAGTCAGGCAAAACCTGATCAAGCTGTGCGAGAAGATCAACGACGGGCATTATAAGATCACGCCCGACTGCGCGGAGTACAAGATGTTCGAGCAGTGGATCACCGACGAGCAGATCACCGTCATGATGGCGCTGACGAGCATGAAGCCGTCCTTCGTGCCGATCATCGCGCGCAAGGCCGGCATGAGCATCAAGCGCACCCGCGAGGTCCTGCACGAGATCACCGACATCGGTCTTGTCGTCCAGGTCGTCGTGCCGAAGGTGGGGCTGGAGGTCTATCTGCTGCCGCCCTACACGCCCGGTATCTTCGAGTTCCTGCTGATCAACGAGAAGTTCTGCATCGCGCATCCCGAGATCGCGTACGCCTTCCATCAGCACGCCACCACCAGCCAGATCGAGCATGCGCCGACCACCCCGATGGGTGCCGGCATCATGCGCGTCATCCCGTTCGAGAGCGCCATCCCCGCCGGGACGGAGCAGATCGACCACGAGCGCGTCAGCAAGTTCCTCGAGGAGAACGAGGGACACATCAGCATCACGCCCTGCCAGTGCCGCCGCGTGCGCCGCATGATGGGCGAGGGCTCCGGCGACCTTGACGAGGGTCTGTGCGTGTTCCTGGGTCATGTCGGCGACATGTTCAACCGCACCGGCAAGGGCAAGCCCGCCACCGTGGCCGAGGCCAAGGCGCTCATCGAGAAGGCCGAGGCGCGCGGCTGCGTCCACCAGGTCACCACGCTCCACACGGACGAGACGCTCGCGATCTGCAACTGCATGACCGAAAGCTGCCTTGCCCTCGGCGTGTCGCAGTATTACAACTGCCCCGCCACCTCTGCCAGCAACTATGTGGCCGAGATCGACAAGGAAAAATGCGTGGCCTGCGGCCAGTGCACCGACCACTGCGCGAACAACGCCATTCAGATGGGTCAGAAGCTCTGCGCCAAGACGCCGATCGAGCACAAGCCCCACGAGCTGCCCGACGACATCGAGTGGACCGAGGAGCACTGGAATCCCGAGCACCGCACCAACCGCGAATACATCGCGCCCGAGGGCACCGCGCCCTGCAAGACCGCCTGCCCGGCGCACATCGCCGTTCAGGGCTATTTGAAGCTCGCCGCCCAGGGACGCTACCTCGACGCGCTCGAGCTCATCAAGAAGGAAAACCCGCTGCCCGCCGTCTGCGGCCGCATCTGCAACCGCAAGTGCGAGGAGGCCTGCACCCGCGGTGATATCGACCGCGCCGTCGCCATTGACGAGGTCAAGAAGTTCATCGCCGACCGTGAGCTCGACCGCGACACCCGCTTTGTCCCGCGCAAGCTGTATGACTTCTCCGACAAGAAGGTCGCCATCATCGGCGCCGGCCCCGCGGGCCTCAGCTGCGCCTACTTCCTCGCGGCCGACAACTACAAGGTCACCGTGTTCGACCGCAACGAGCTGCCCGGCGGCATGCTGCGCTACGGCATCCCGTCCTTCCGTCTGGAAAAGACCGTGCTCGACGCCGAGATCGACGTGCTCAAGGAGCTGGGCGTGATCTTCCGCTGCGGCGTGGAGGTCGGCAAGGACGTGACGATCGAAGAGCTGCGCCGTCAGGGCTTCGACGCGTTCTATCTCGCCGTCGGCGCGCAGAAGAGCTCCTCTCTCGGCATCCCGGGCGAGGATCTCGAGGGCGTCTGGGGCGGCATCGACTTCCTGCGCGAGGCGAACGCCGGCGCGCGTCCGGCCATCGGCAGGAAGGTCGTGGTCGTCGGCGGCGGCAACGTCGCGATGGACGTCGCCCGCACCGCGGTGCGTCTCGGCGCCGAGGTGACCGTCGCCTACCGCCGCAAGGAGAGCGACATGCCCGCCGACCCGGCCGAGGTGGCCGAGGCCAGGGAAGAGGGCGTCAAGTTCCTCTTCGAGCACAAGCCCGTTGAAATCGAAGGCAAGGACGGCAAGGTCGCCGCTCTCGTCTGCGAGGGCGACAAGAAGATCGCGTGCGATGCGATCCTCGCCGCCATCGGCCAGCGCATCGACCTCGGCGCGCTGGATCTCGGCGAGCTTGAATGCGACGAGAAGGGCCGCGTCAAGGCCGACGCCATGACCTATCAGACCGCGCAGAAGGACATCTTCGTCGGCGGCGACGCCTTCACCGGCCCGAAGTTCGCCATCGACGCGATCGCCCAGGGCAAGCAGGCCGCGATCTCGATCCACCGCTATGTCCACCCGGGCCAGAGCCTGGTGATCGGCCGCGACAGACTGACCTACCGTGCCTTTGACAAAGAGAACGTCGACTTCGATACCGTCAAGCGTACCTACGACGCCACCGCACGCCAGGTGCCCGGCAAGGATGAGGCCAAGGCTTCGACCTTCCGTGACGACAGAAAGACCTTCACCGAAGAGCAGGTCAAGAAAGAGACCGCCCGCTGCCTCGGCTGCGGCGCCTCGTTCGTCGATCCGAACAAGTGCCTGGGCTGCGGCGTGTGCACCTCCCGCTGCAAGTTCGACGCCATCCACCTGCGCAAGCGCACCTATGTCGAGAACATCCCGTACCATGATCGTCCGAAGGTGCTGCCCCAGTTCATCGCGGAGCGCGAGAAGCGCATCGAGATCCGCAAGATGCACGAGCAGGCGAAGTAATCCCCTCCCCCAATAAAACGAGCCCCGCAGCCATATGGCTGCGGGGCTTTTGTTTTTTCGCCGAGGTTGTTTTTTCCCGCAGAGATGGTATAATATCCGCGAAATCTCTCATTTTCGCGGCCTCTTTGGCCGGAAAGGATGGCGCCTATGCCGATCTCCTACTCGTCTGAGAAAAAGATTTTTTCCCTGCACACCGACCGCTCGACCTATCAGCTTGCGGTCGACCGCTTCGGCACGCTGCTGCACCTGTATTACGGCGCGCGCTGCGAGGGGGAGACGGAATATCTGCTGACCTTTGCCGACCGCGGCTTTTCCGGCAACCCCTATGCTGCCGGCGACGACCGGACCTGGTCCTATGACGCGCTGCCGCAGGAGTTTCCCGCATGGGGCAGCGGCGATTTCCGCGCGCCTGCGCTGACCGTGCGCGGCGAGGACGGCACAGCGGGCTGCGCGCTGCGCTATCAGGGACATGAGATCGTAAAGGGCAAGTACGCCCTGCCGGGGCTGCCCGACGTGTATGCCGAGGACGGCGACGAGGCCGAGACGCTGAAGATCGCGCTTTTAGACGAACGTCTGGGGCTCTCGGTCACGCTGCTCTACGGCGTGCTGCCGCACTGCGACGTGATCACGCGCAGCGTCATCGCAGAAAACCGCGGCGAGGGGACGCTCACGCTCGGCAGACTGCAGAGCGCCTGTCTCGATTTTGTCGGCGGGGACTATGACCTCGTCACCTTCCCCGGCCGCTACGCCTTTGAGCGGCAGTTCGACCGCCGGGAGCTCGGGCGCGGCACGCACGCGATCGGCAGCCGGCGCGGCTATTCCTCGCATCAGTATAATCCCTTTGTGATCCTCTGCGACCGCGACGCGACAGAGAGCGCCGGACGTGTCTGGGGGATGCAGCTCGTATGGAGCGGCGGCTTTGTCGCCGAGGCGGAGCGCGATCAGCTTTCGCAGACGCGCCTTTCGATCGGCATGGACGAGGTGCAGGCGGCCTATCCCCTCGCCCCCGGCGAGTCGATCTGCGCGCCGGAGGTCATTCTGTCCTACAGCGCCGCGGGCTTTGAGCGGCTGAGCCATGCTCTTCACCGCTGTCTGCGCAGCCGCGTCCGCCGCGGCAAATACCGCGAGGAAAGAACGCCCATCCTGCTCAACAGCTGGGAGGCCTCGTATTTCGATTTCACGGGCGAGAGTCTGCTCGCACTCGCGGAGGACGCCGCGAAGCTCGGCGTGGAGATGCTCGTGATGGACGACGGCTGGTTCGGCGCGCGGCAGGACGACAGGAGCTCGCTCGGCGACTGGACCGTCAACGAGGAAAAGCTCGGCATGCCGCTGGGCGAGCTTGCACGCCGCGTGAACGCGCTGGGGCTGAAGTTCGGCATCTGGATGGAGCCGGAGATGATCAGCGAGGACAGCGCGCTCTGCCGCGCGCATCCCGACTGGGTGCTCGCGATCCCGGGGCGGGCGCCTGTCCGCTCGCGCAGCCAGCTGGTGCTCGATTTCTCGCGTGAAGAGGTGCGGGAGCATATCTTCCGTGCGATCTGCGCCGTGCTCGACGGTGCCAATATCGCATACCTCAAATGGGATCTCAACCGCTCGATCGCGGACGTCTATTCCCACGCCGCGCCCGACCAGGGGCGCGTGCTGTACCGGAACATGCTCGGCGTGTACGAGGTACTGGAAAAGCTCTGCGCGCGTTATCCCGAGCTGCTGATCGAGGGCTGCAGCGGCGGCGGCGGACGCTTTGACGCCGGGATGCTGCATTACTGCCCCCAGATCTGGTGCAGCGACAACACCGACGCGATCGACCGGCTTTATATCCAGCACGGCACGTCGTTCGGCTATCCCGCTGTCGCCGTCGGCTCGCACGTGTCGATCTGCCCGAACCACCAGACCGGGCGGACGACGCCCTTTGAAACACGCGGCGTCGTGGCCGCGGCGGGCACGTTCGGCTATGAGCTCGATCCGGCCCAGCTCACGGGCGAGGAGCGCGCGGCCGTGAAGGAGCAGATCGCCGCTCACAAGGCAGATGCCGCGCTTGTCCGCGACGGGCTCTACTACCGGCTGAGCGACCCGGCGAAGGACGTCTGCTGTGCCTGGGCCTTTGTCGCGGAGGACGGCAGCGCAGCGCGCCTTAGCGCCGTGCTGCGCGAGAAGCACGCGAATGAGCCGGCGCATTATATCCGTCTGCGCTCTCTCACGCCCGGCGCGCGTTACCGCGCACGGGAGACGGGGCGCGTCTATTCCGCCGACGCGCTGATGGACGCGGGACTTCCCCTCCCGCTCGACTGCGGGGAATACGGCAGCTTCACGCTGCATCTGGAAAGAGAATAAGAAGCCTTTTAATCAGCAAAAAAGCACACGGCGGCAGCCGTGTGCTTTTTGTTGTTTGTGTGTCGATCAGATCCCGCGGAATCGGAACGTGAAGGAGAGATCTTCTCCGCCCGGGAGCAGGTATTCCGGATGGGTCTTCGCGCCCCAGCTGTCATCGCCGCCGACGCCCATCTGACCGAGTGCGGCGCGCACGACCGTATAGTGCGCCTCCGGCAGCTCGTAGGCGTGCGAGGCGTTTTCCAGCTCGTGCGGCGTCCAGGGCAGCGCGCTGAAGAACATGCCGTCGCCCTCGAAGAGCATGCCGCGTCCCTTGCGGTCGACGACCTTGGCCCAGCGCACGCCGCAGTGGCCGCCGCTCTCCTGCGGGACCAGATAGCGGGCGAGGCTGTCCGAGACCTTCTTTTCATATACGCCCAGACGCGCGCCGTGCTGCCGGTCGGCATAGCTCTCCTCCGGGCCGAGGCCGTACCAGATCACGCGGTCGAGATCGGCGCTGAATTTGAACAGCACGCCGAACTCCGGCATATCGCCGAGTCCCTCGACCGCCTTGTAGGACAGCGTCGTCTCCACGGTGCCGTCGCCGAAGACCTCATAGCGCAGCGCGCAGCCGCTCGCCGGGACGGTGGGCATTTGATAGACGAAGGTGACGCAGACGCTGTGCTCACGCTCCTCCACCTGCGGGTAGAGCGGCATCCCCGGTCCGAGGCCGATCGCATAGAGGCTTGCGATCTTCCACTGGGCATAGCGCTGGGGCATGCCGTTGCCGCAGTCGTTGTCTGTCGGCGCGCGCCAGAAGTTCGGCATCGGGGTCTTTTCGATGCGCTCGACGCCGCCGTAGACATAGCTCGTCAGCCCCGGACGCAGCGCGGAAAACTGGGCGGAGAAGTGTGCGCCGCGGACGCCCACGTTCCACTTGCCGCGCACGACGGTGAGCGGCGCGGTGCAGGCATGGGGCGCGAATTCACGCCGGAAGACCTTCTGGCCGAAGGCGACCTCATGGCCGGTACTTGCCCAGAGCGTATCGGCGCGCAGACGGAAGGACACCGTCAGCGCGAATTCCGGCAGCGGACGGCAAAGCGTGATCGCCGCCGCCTCGCGCGCAGCCATGCGCTCGGTGAGTTCCGCGGGGATCGGATAGTGCTTTTCAGAAAGGGGCGGCACGCTGATCGAAAGCGGCAGCTCGGCGCATTTCTCGCCGTCCGCAAGCAGGATCGCCCAGGCCGCGAAACGGTCGGTATCGACGAAGAGATTCTTGTTCTTTACGGTAAAGCCGCGCTCGTCAAAGTCAACGGAGATGTTCTGATAGTTGTACTTGACCTCCTGCATCTTCGGCGACGGCGCGCGGTCGCCGCCGTAGACGATGCCGTTGCCGGAGAAGTTATAGTCCGTCGGCCGCTCGCCGCAATCGCCGCCGTAGGCCTGGTACTCGCGGCCGAAGCGGTCCTTTTGATACAGCGACTGGTCCACATAGTCCCAGATAAAGCCGCCCTGATAGCGCGCCTCACGGTCGGTGAGGTCGGTATACTTGTGCATCGCGCCGCAGGAGTTGCCCATCGCGTGGGTGTATTCACAGTTGATCATCGGCTTGCCGGGGTGCTCGGCAAGCCATTTTTCGACCTCGGCCACCGGCAGATACATCCGGCTTTCGATGTCGCTGGTCTCGTCATAGCTGCGGTCGTTGCTGATGCCCTCATAGTGGACGAGGCGGTGCGGATCAAGCGAGCGGAAGAGATTGCTCATATCGCGGATCACGCTGCCGCCGAAGCTCTCGTTGCCGCAGGACCAGATCAGCACGCAGGGATGGTTCTTGTCGCGCTGGTAGAGCGAGTTGATGCGGTCGAGGAGCAGCGGGGCAAATTCGCGGTGATCCTTTGGGATCACATAATCCGCGCCGGCCTGCTGCCGGTACACGGCGTCCCAGCTGCCGTGGGTCTCCATGTTGCACTCGTCGATGACGTACAGGCCGTAGCGGTCGCACAGCTCATAGAGCGCGCTCTGGTTGGGATAGTGCGAGGTGCGGATGGCGTTGATGTTGTTCTGCTTCATCGTGACGATGTCGCGCACCAACTCCTCACGCACCGGCACGCGGCCGCAGACCGAGCTGAAATCGTGGCGGTTGACGCCCTTGAAGACGATGCGCTTGCCGTTGAGGCACATGATGCCGTCGATCAGCTCAAAGCGGCGGAAGCCGACGGCCTGCTCGATCTCGCCTGTCACCGCGCCCCTCTCGTCCGTCACGGTAAGGCGCAGGGAATAGAGATTCGGCTCCTCCGCGCTCCAAAGCGCGGGCTGCGCGATCGAGAGCGTGAGCTTTGTCTCCTCGCCTGCCTCCGCCTCGCTCCCGGCGGCCGTCTCGCCGCCGCGCAGGAGCCGTGCGCGCACGCGTCCGCAGCCGCGGCATTTGGCCGTGACCACGACCGTGCCGACGGAGAAGTCCTCGCCGAGCGTCGGCACAACGGAGAGGTCGGTGACCGCCGTGCGCGGCACGCGATAGAGATACACGCTGCGGAAAATGCCGGAGAAGCGGTAAAAGTCCTGATCCTCAAACCAGCTGCCGGGCGTCCACTTCCAGACGCGGACGGCCAGACGGTTGACGCCGGGGACAAGCGCGTCGGTCAAAGCAAAGTCAGCGGGTGTGAAGCTGTCCTCGCTGTAGCCGATATAGATTCCGTTCAGCCAGAGGGCAAAGCCGCTCTCGACGCCCTCGAAGCAGATGTTGACCTCGTCCGCGGCAAAGGAGGCGGGCAGCGTGAACTCCGTCACATAGTCGGCCACCGGGTTGAAGTGCATCGGCACCTCGCCGGGGCGCAGCTCCTCCTGAGCGTCCCAGGGGTACTGGGTGTTGACATAGGCCGGGCGGTCATAGCCCTCCATCTGGATATGGGCGGGGACATGGATCTCCTCCCAGCCGGAAAGGTCAAAGTCCTTTGCCCAAAAGCCGTCGGGCGCGGCCGCGGGATTGGCGGAATAGCGAAATTTCCACAGCCCGTCGAGCCGCAGGCGCAGACTGCTCTCCCCCGCCGTCATCTCCGCCGCGGAGGCGTAGGTCACATGGTCGGAGTGGGCGCTCAGCCGGTTATCGGCAAAGACGCCGGGGTCTCTTACGATCGTGTCAAAGGAAAATGTTTTCATGAAATTCTCCTGAAAAACAGATTATTTCGGTATTTATCAGCATATCCCGCCGCGGGGCGGATGTCAAGGATGCGTATGGCGCGTCAGGTCGTCTTTTCTGCCTTCGCCTGCTTGATCGAGAGGCTGATGCGTCCCTTCTTCTCGTCAACGTCCAGCACGACCACGTCGACGACGTCGCCGACGGTGAGCGCCTGGGAGGGATGGCGGATAAAGCTGTCGGAGATTTCGGAGATGTGCACGAGCCCGTCCTGGTGGACGCCGATGTCGACAAAGGCGCCGAAGTCGATAACATTGCGCACCGTGCCCGTCAGCTTCATGCCGCGCTTTAAGTCCGCGATCGAGAGCACGTCCGTGCGCAGCACGGGCTTGGGCAGGCTGTCGCGAATGTCGCGGCCGGGCTTGAGCAGCTCGTTTACCATGTCGCCCAGCGTCGGCAGCCCGATGCCGAGCTCTTCCGCCGCGCGTTCGCGGCCGTAGCGCTCCAGCCGCTGCGGCAGCTCCGTGAGCGTATGGGCGCGCACATCGGCTTCCGTATAGCCCATGAGGGCGAGCAGCTTTTCCGCCGCGCCGTAGGACTCGGGATGGACGGCGGTGTTGTCGAGCACCTCGCGCCCGCCGGGCACGCGCAGAAAGCCCGCGCACTGCTCAAAGGCCTTGGGGCCGAGCTTGGGGACCTTTTTCAGCTCTCTGCGGGCGGAAAAGGCGCCGTTTTCCTCGCGGTAGCGGACGATGTTCTGCGCCGTTGCCGCGCTGAGACCGGAAACCCGCCGCAGCAGCGAGGGCGAGGCCGTGTTCAGATCGACGCCGACGGCGTTGACGCAGTCCTCGACCACATTGTCGAGCGCCGCGCCGAGCTCCCTTTCCGGCATGTCGTGCTGATACTGCCCCACGCCGATGGCCTTGGGCTCGATCTTGACGAGCTCGGCCAGCGGGTCCTGCAATCGCCGCGCGATCGAGACCGCGGAGCGCAGATTGACGTCGTACTGCGGAAATTCCTCGGCGCCGAGCTTGCTCGCGGAATACACCGAGGCGCCCGCCTCGGAGACGATCATATAGCTCAGATGCGCGCCGCGCTCGTTTTCCTGGCGGATCAGCTCGACGGCCATCTGCTCGGTCTCGCGGCTGGCGGTGCCGTTGCCGATGGCGATATGCTCGACGCCGTGGCGGCGCACCAGGGCGGAGAGGGCGGCGATCGCCCCGCGCTTCTGCCGCTCGCCGTAGGTCGGATAGACGACGGCGGTGTCGAGCACCTTGCCCGTGCCGTCCACGACGGCGACCTTGCAGCCCATGCGGTAGCCGGGGTCGAGCCCCATCGTGACCTTGCCCTTGACCGGCGGCTGCATCAGCAGCGCGCGCAGATTGGTCGCAAACTGGCCGATCGCGCCGGTGCAGGCCATGTCGGTCAGATCCGAGCGGATCTCGCGCTCGAGCGAGGGGAAAAGCAGCCGGTCATAGGCGTCCTCGGCCGCGGCGCGGACAAAGGCCATCGCGCGGGAGCCGGGCACGACGACGGCGCGGTTGACCGTCTGGAGCGCGCGATCGTGCTCGAGCTCAACGGAGACCTTCAAAAAGCCCTCCTTCTCGCCGCGGTTGACGGCCAGCACCTGGTAGCCCTGCAGGCGGGAGAGGGGCTGGGAGAAATCATAATACAGCCGATAGACCGAGTCGTCCTCCCCCGCCGCCTTCGCGCGCAGCGCTCCGCTGCGGTGGAACAGCTCGCGCAGGCGCTTGCGCAGCGCCGCGTCGTCGGAGATGCGCTCGGCGATGATGTCGCTCGCGCCGGCAAGCGCCTCCTCGGCCGTGGCGACGCCCTTTTCCCCGCTTATATACTTCGCCGCTTCCTCAAGCGGCTCGGGGCAGTCGCGCCTTTGGGCAAAGAGCAGCTCGGCAAGAGGCTCGAGTCCCTTTTCCTTTGCGATCGTCGCGCGGGTGCGGCGCTTGGGCTTGTAGGGGCGGTAGAGATCCTCCAGCTCGGCGAGCGTGGCGGCGTTTTCGATCGCGGCGGCGAGCTCGTCCGTCAGCTTGCCCTGCTCGCCGATCGCCGCGAGGACGGTCTCGCGCCGTTCCTGGAGGCCGCGCAGATACTGCAGCCTGGTCTCGAGCGTGCGCAACAAGGTGTCGTCCATCGCGCCGTGCATCTCCTTGCGGTAGCGCGCGATGAAGGGGATCGTGTTGCCCTCGTCGAGCAGGCGGACGACGTTTTCGATATACTCTTCCTTCTGTCCCAGCTCGCGGGAGAGAAGCGCGGTGATCTTATCCATGGGGTCTTCTCCTTGTGCCTTGATTTACCCGTGCAGTATAGCACAGCCGCCGCCGTTTTTCCACTCGCAAAAACGCACCGACAGCCGGAATGCTCTTGCGCGCATGGCGCCCCTGCGATATAATGGCGGAGAAATCAAAAAGGAGGTCACGTCATGGGCAAAAAGCACAAGAAAAATGTGGTGGAAGCGATCGGCGAGCACGAGAAGAAAAAGCGGAAGAAAAAGCTGAAAAAGGCCATTCGCCGCGTTGTATGCGGTGTTTTCGGCGGCGCGCTGCTGCTGGGGACGGGCTATTTCCTCGGCGTGCATCACCGCGTGATCGCCGCGTACATCAAGGGCGGGAAAATGCCCAAAGCACCGAAGGGGCATTTCTGCCATTGATGATCGGTCAAGTTCAAAAAAGGCTGCCGCAGCAGATGCTGCGGCAGCCTTTTATCTGTCGGAGAAAGATTGTTAATCGATGTGGATGACCTTTTCGGAGAGCTCCGCAGCCTTGATGTTCGGGTTCGGGAAGCGCTCGCGACGCTCGGTGATCTTGCCGACGTTGATGGCGCCCTTCGGGCAGAACTGGACGCAGCTGAGGCAGCCGATGCAGTTGGTGCCGAAGCTGGGCTTGCCGCGGGCGATCTGGATGTTGCCGCGCGGGCAGACTCTGACGCAGGTGCCGCAGCCGATGCAGCTGCCGTTCGCGGCAAACTTTTTCGAGCGTGCCGCGTGCATGCCGGAAAAGCCCTTGCTCTCCAGCGCGAAGAAGGCTTTTTTCGGCGGCTTTTTGTCGCTGCGCTTCATGGCCTTGACTGCGGCGGCAACCTCGGCGGCCGTGATGTTGAGACGCAGCTGGGCCTTGTCCTTGCTCGTGGGCGGGAAGGTCAGCGTGTGGGGCATCAGCCAGATGCAGGTGGAGTGGTTGGAGACCGTGTTCCAGTAGTCAAGGCCGACGATCTCGTCGATCTTGTGCAGGCCGCATCCCATATAGCCGGCAAACTGCTCGACAGCAAAGGTGTAGGTGCCCGGCTCGATGTGGATCGCCCTGACGTACTCCTCGACGTCGCCGGGCAGGCCGCCGCCGTAGCACGGGAAGACGAAGCCGACGCGCTTCGCGCCCGTGGTGTCGGTGACGGCGGGGAAGCTGCGCATCAGGACGATGTCGGTGTCGCCCAGCGCTCTTGCGATGCTCTTTGCCATGTCCAGGCAGTGGCCGGAGCCGGAATAGCAATAGATGATGTTTTCGCTCATGGTGCTCTCTCCTTTTCGTGTTGGTTTAGAACGTTTTTTCCCTCTTTTATATCATATATATCATACTTCCCGGGCGTTTGCAAACTTCTCCGCCGCGCCGTATGTCTTTACACCGCGCGGCATTTTGCTGTATACTGGACAAAAAGCACAGGGAGGCCGCAAAAATGGATTTTCAGGACAAGCGTTATGACGTCTTCCGCATGTTCAACGACCGCTGGGCGCTCGTTACGGCCGGCAACATCGAACACTACAACACGATGACGATCGGCTGGGGCAGTCTCGGCACGATCTGGGGGCCGCCGCACAACGGACGCAGCATCGTGACGGTTTACGTCTCGCCGGACCGCTACACGCACGAATTTTTAGAGAAGAACGACTACTTCACCGTCAGCTTTTTCCCGGAGGAATACCGGAAAGATCTCGCGCTGCTCGGCAGCCGCTCGGGGCGCGACGGCGACAAGGTGGCTCTGACCGCCCTCACGCCGCTTTCCGTGGAGCACGGCGTGGATTTTGCCCAGGCGGAGCTGACCTTCGTCTGCCGCAAGCTGTACGCCCACCAGTTTGAAGCAGACCGGGTGCCCGCGGAGGTACACGACTGGATCTATACGCGCGTGAGCCCGCACACGATGTTCATCGGCGAGATCGTGGAGGCGATCGAGCGATGAACGAGCAGGAAACGATCCTGTTTTTGAACCGGGAATTGCTGGACGAGATGCCCTCCCTCCGCGCCGAGGCGGCGCGCTTTTCCGTTTCGCGGGACGATCAGCGCGCCTTGCTGCGCGCGCTGATGAACGTGCGCGAGCCGCATGCGCTCTCCGAGCGCTTTCTGCGCGCGCAGGACGAGCTGCTCTCCGCCGAACGGGAGAGAAAGGGCGTCGTCTCCGTCGCGGCACTGGAGACCGTTCCCGGAGACGGGCGCATCGCGCTGTGGCAGGGCGACATCACGCGCCTTGACGCCGACGCGATCGTCAACGCCGCGAACGCGCAGCTCCTCGGCTGCTTCCGGCCGGGGCACAACTGCATCGACAACGTGATCCACTCGGCCGCCGGGCTGCAGCTGCGCGAGGCCTGCGCCGCGCTGATGCGCGCGCAGGGTCACGACGAGCCGACCGGGCGGGCCAAGATCACGCCGGGCTTCAACCTGCCGGCGCGCTATGTGCTGCACACGGTCGGGCCGATCATCACCGGGCCGCTGAGTGAGCGCGACCGGGAAATGCTTGCCTCGTGCTATCGCTCGTGTCTGGCGCTGGCGGAGGAAAAGGGGCTGAGGAGCGTGGCGTTCTGCTGCATCTCGACGGGGGTGTTTCATTTCCCGAAGGACGAGGCCGCGCGGATCGCCGTCAAGACGGTGAGGGGCTGTCTGAAAGAGAGCGCGATCGAAAAGGTGGTCTTCTGCGTCCACGGCGAGGAAAACCGCCGGATCTATCACGAACTGTTATATTAAAAAAGACGGCTGCAGCAGCCGTCTTTTTTATGTCTTTCGTTTGACAAGCGTCGGAAGCAGGATCCCCGCAAGGATGCAGGCCGGGTCAATCGGTGATCACGATGCTTTCGATCACGGGCTGCTGCTCCGGTGGGATCGTGCCGTTGTTGTCGACCGGGCGGGCGTCCTTCGCGATCTGCTCCGCGATCTCCATGCCCTCGGTCACGCGGCCGAAGGCGGCGTAGCCGCCGTCAAGGAAGGTCGCGTCGGCGACGGTGATGAAGAACTGGGAGCTGGCGCTGTCGGGATCCTTGGCGCGGGCCATCGAGATCACGCCCTTGACGTGGCGGATGGGGTTGGACACGCCGTTTTGCGAAAACTCGCCCTTGATCTTCTCCTCCGCACCGCCGGTGCCGTTGCCCTTCGGGTCGCCCCCCTGGATCATAAAGCCGTCCATGATGCGGTGGAAGGTCAGCCCGTCGTAAAAGCCGGACTGGGCGAGCTTGATAAAGTTCGCCACCGTGATCGGCGCGCTGCCCTCGTCGAGCTCGAGCTTGATCGTGCCGTAATCGCGGACCGTGATCTCGGCGTGGCGCACGGTCCGGAACGGCTCGCCCGCCTCGTTCGCCGCGGCGGTCTTTTTCCCGCAGGCGCCGAGCGTGAGCAGTGCAAGCACAGCCAGCAGAATGCATACGGTTCTTTTCATATCGTTCTCCTTTTTTACGTGAGCTCTTTTCCGGCCAGATAGCGGGCTCGGATGTGCTTTGTCTCGCCGGCATAGCAGAAGCGCTCGACGATCTCGGCCGGGGTCAGGCTCTCAAAGCTGTCCCCGAGGCCGCCGATGCGCAGCGCGTCGAAGCGATAGCCCGGCTCCAGGCTGCCGACCCGGCCGAAGAGCGCGCCGGACTGCTTGGTGGCCATGGAAAAGGCGCGGGCAAAGGAGATCGCGCGGTTGCCCTCCGGCTCGTAAAAGCTCTTGATCTTCGAAAGCTGCACGGCTCTTGCGGCCTGGCTGTAGATCCCGGCGCTGTGGCCGGCGGCGAGGTCGCTGCCGAGGGCGAGGGGGATGCCCGCGTCGCCGAGCGCGGCCGTGGGCATGATGCCGGCGATGATACTGACCGTGGCGTCCGGGCACTGGACAGCCCAGCCGCCGTGCCGCCTCAGGATGCGGATGTCCTCCTCCGACGGGAAGATGAAATGCGCCGCGACGACGGGGCCGCCGTCGAGAAGGCCCGCGCGCTCATAGATCTCGGTGTCGCAGGAGCAGTCGGGAAAACGGCGCACGGCCTCGGCCGCCTCCCAGAGGGATTCGACGACGTGCGTCTGCAGCCCGACGCCGTATTTCTGTCCCAGCGCGCCGAGCCCGAAGAGCAGCTCCCGGCTGCAGGTGGGGGCAAAGCGCGGCGTCAGGATGGGCTTGGCAAAGCGGTTCGCGGCATAGCGCGCGAGAAAATCCTCGGTCGCGCGCAGGCTGCCCGCCGTGGTCTCAAGAAGAGAGGCGGGGCTGTCGCAGTCCATGTTGACCTTGCCGACATAGGCGTCAAGGCCGCGCGCTTCCATGCGCTCGAGAAGATAGCCGGTCGCCTCCGTGTGGATCGTGCCGAAGACGACGGCGTGCAGCGTGCCGTGCTCGATAAGATCGTCGAGGAACGCGTCGTAGACGGCGCGGGCATAGTCCATATCGGCAAAGCGCGCCTCCAGCGGGAAGGTATGGAGCGCGAGCCATTGCGGCAGCAGCTCGTCCATCGCGAGGCCGCGCTGGGGATACTGCGGCGCGTGCACGTGGAGATCGGAAAAGGCCGGGATCAGCACGTCGTCTCCGAGCTCGATGATCTCGGCGCCGCGCAGGTTCTCCGGCAGCGTGGGATAGATCCCCTCGACCGTGCCGTTGTCGACGGCGAGATAACTGTCGGTATAGGAGGCAAGCTCCTCCGCCGTGCGGGAAAAGACGATGCTGCCGTGATACAGTTCCATGCTATTGTCCTTCTTTCTTCTGTCTGTTTCGAAGGTTCCAAATCGTGCGCGAAAGCGCCCAGAGCCCATAGCCGAGCGCACAGCCGAGCGTGTTGAGGAGCAGATCGTCCACGTCGGTCGCCCGCTCGAAAAAGGGGAGCTGGCAAAGCTCAAGACACAGCGAGAGCAGCGCACCCGCCCCCAGCGTTTTCCACCAGCGTCTCAGCCGGGGATAGAGCAGCGGGCAGACGATCCCGCTCGGGAGGAAGAGGAAGACGTTGCCCAGCAGATTCACGAGCATGTCGCGACGCGTCGCAAAGCGCAGGATGTGCGCGATCGGGACGAGATTCAGCCGCGGCGGCCACGAGAGCGCAGCGTCGAACAGCAGCGGCGGCACCCGCCCACCGACGCGGGAAACGGAATAGAACACAAAGCGGAGGATGACAGCGAGATTGATGTACATGACAAGAAGCTGCGCCTCGCGCTTCGGATCGATCTGTTTGGTTTTCAGCCAGACGGCCGCTCTGAAAAGAAGCCAGAGCGCGGCAAAGAGCAGCTCGCCCGAAAGAAGAGAGATGCGGACCATGCTCTCACCTCTTGTTTTTCGCCCCGCTCGATGGGGCGGGGAAACGGAATGGTGTCACGCGCGCCTCAGCGCTTGTCGCGGTCGATGAACTCCAGCGCGATCATCGCGCCGAGCGCGAGGGCGACGATCATGATGATAAGCGCGTTCCAGTTGTGCAGCACGTTTTCCAGCGTGGCGGCATAGGCCGCCTTCTGGTTATAGGTACCGGACCAGAGCAGGAAATCGTCGCGCGAGCCGTCGCGCTCCATCGCGCGGATGATCTCAAGCAGGGGCCGCTCGCCCATGTAGTCGATGTTGCGGAACTGGAAGAGCGTATTCCAGAGCGTGACCATGGGCTGCTCGTTATAGCGGCCGATCGCGCAGACGCTGTCGAGCCCCCAGCGGGAGATCGTCAGCGCGGTGATCTTTTCGGCGAAGCCCGTGAGCGCAAAGAAGCCGCCGGAGAACACCAGCTGGAAGATCAGCATGAAGGGCATGACCGTCATGGCCGTGGTCGTGGTGCGCACGAGCGAGGAGATCATCAGTGCGAGCATATCGGAGGCGTAGGTGATCAGAAGGATCGTGATGCCGAGATCCGCGATGCCCCAGGGCGTCACGATGCCCTGCGCCGGGAAGGTCACACCGGCGAGCTTGCAGGTGACGAGCGTCACGGCCGTCTGCGCCAGGCAGAGCAGCAGCTGGTAGATCATCTGGGCGCCGACATAGGACGACATGTGCAGTCCCGCGCGGTGCTCGCGCTTGATGATCTCGCGCTCGCGGCAGACGACCTGGATCGAATTGAAAAAGCCGTTCCAGATGCACACGCACACCAGCGCGAACGAGCCCGTCAGCGTGCCCTCCTGGGTAACGAAAAGATTGCTGCCCACGACGAAGGTGACCACGCCCGCGATGATCGCGGCCATCGGCAGCACCTTCCAGTCGCTCTGGTAGATGAACATGCGCAGGAATTTGCCCAGATAGATCCCCGTCTGGGCGAGCCTCCCCTTATGACGGATCTTTTCAGTCATGATACCGCCTCCTCTTCCGCCGTCTCGCGCTCACGGGCAAAACGCTCGACAAAATGGTCGGCCAGACCGTCGCCGCCTTCTTCCCTGCGGTTGACGCTCATGACGATGCCCTCCATCGTCTCCTTGCCGAAGAAGGCCTTTGCCTCGTCGGGGCTGCCGTAAAAGGCCAGACGCCCCACGCGGCCGGAGTCGCGCGCGAGCACGATCACCTTGTCAAAAAGATCGATGACGCGGTCGGGCGTGTGGGTGATGACGATGACGATCTTACCGCTGTCGGCGATGCCGCGCAGCTTGGTGAAGATCTCACGGGCGATCACGCCGTCCAGGCCGGAGTCCGGCTCGTCAAGGACGAAAAGCTCGGGGTCGGTGACCAGCTCCATCGCAATGGAAATCCTTCTGAGCTGGCCGCCGGACTTTTTGCACACAAGGCCGTCCGCCCCGGCGGAAAGGCCGAGCAGATCCATGACCTCGCCGACCTTGCCGCCGCGCTCTTTGCGCGAGGTGGCCGCCGGCAGACGCAGCTCTGCCGCGTCGGTCACGGTGCGGATGACGGTGTCGTTGCCGCGGATGAGGTTCTTTTGCGGGACGAAGCCGATGCGGTATTTCATCTGGCCGTAATCCCGGTAGATGTCCTTGCCGTTGAGCAGGATCTCGGCGTCGGCCTTTTCATAGCCGATGACGGCGTTGACGAGCGTGGTCTTGCCGGAGCCCGAGCCGCCGAGCAGCAGCACCATTGAGCCGTTGGGGATGTCGAGCGAGATATCCTTGAGCAGATAGCGCTTTTTGCCGAAGTCGCTCACTGTCCGCTCGCGCAGATCGACCGAGAGGCCGTTCTCGCCCGCCGTGGCGTGATGCGCCGCCGCGGCGTGCGCGATCGCGGCCGGCGCGGTGCCCGCCTTCTGGCCCTCCTCGGGGTCGGCGATCTCAAGGGGAACGCGTTTTTTGCTTGCGCCGAAATAGAGCATCGTCAGTCCCGAGAAAAAGATCCACAGCGGCAGCCAGCCCTTTTTCGCGCCGAACACGCGGCTGACGCGCAGAAACAGGCGCAGCTCGTAGATCACGCGGATGACGATAAGCACCAGCAGGATCAGCGAAGCCGCGACCGCAAAGCGCTCGCCGAATTGATCCCAGTCATAAAAGCGCATCGGGTACAGCAGCAGCTCCAGCAAGCCGCAGAGGATGCCCTCGGCGCTCATGCCGAGCGCCTGGCCGAGCTTGAAAAAGCGCACGCCCGGTACCCAGGCAAGCCAGCTTTTCTCCTCCTTGAGTTTTTTCAGCACCAGGTGCAGGCCGATCGAAAAAGCAAGCCAATCGATCCCTGACCAGACCATGCTCAGTATATCTCTTTCCGCCATGCTTCAACCTTCTCTCTGTCTCGCGACAGTCTTTCTTTTCGTTTCTTCCGGTTTTATTTGCCGCGTCCCGCCTCCGGCATCCTGCGCAGCATGATGGCGCGGGCGACGCCGCTCCCCTTTTTGGTAAAACGCATGCAGCCGTAGCTGAGGATGCTCAGCTCGGTGCCGTTTTTATCTTTTCTGTATTGCGCGGCCGCTCCTTTCTCCGCTCATAAGGTTTGATTGCGTCTGTTGAGCTCCCGCTCGATCTTGTTGAGCGTGTCGAAAAACCGCCAGGTGGCGATCGCCGGGCCGCCGAGCAGCAGCCCGAACACGTTCCAGTCGAACATATGGCGGAAGGAGGTCAGCTTGCCCTCGATGCCAAGCTCGATCGCCTTCGCCCGCAGCTCCTCGGCGATGCGCGCCATCCAGACGATCGTATAGACGGTCAGCGTCGGGAGACCGAGCAGATAGGCTATATAATAGCGCTGCGTCCTGTAACCGAGGATGGCGTCAAGCTCGTCCTGCAGCACGCACGGTATATAGACGAGGAAGAAAAGCCCCGCCGTGAAAAAGTCGATGAAGCCGAGCCAGAAGCCCTTTCGGTTCGTATGCTTGAATCTCATATGTCTTGTTCCTTTTTATCCGCCGCTTCGGGCGGCGACTCGTTCAGATGACCCCCGCCGGGATCAGCACGGCGAGCAGCAGCGCCACGAGCCCCCACAGGCCGATCAAAAAGGCCTTCCGCTTTTTCGGCTCCATGTCGGGAACATAGTTGCTCGCGAGGAAAAAGGGCACATAGGTCGTGATGAACACGGGCAGTACGCCCCACCATTTGTAGACCCAGATGAAGGAGTGGTTGCTCGTTCCGGCGAGGAAGGATTCGAACAGTGCGAAGAGCAGCGCCATCTCGAGCGCGCCGACGAGCTTGCAGCTGACACCGCCCTTGCCGTTTTTGGCAAAATAGCGCTTCGATCTGTCGTGGGGCAGCATCTTGAAGGAGATGATGCCCGCCAGCGAAAACATCATCGACAGCTCCCAGCACACGCCGATGAGCAGGATAAAGGTGGTCGAGGCGTTGGAGACCGACCACAGCGGGTAGCCGGCGACATGGCCGATGATGGCGTTTGCGATCTCATAAAACCAGTGGACGCCGTAAAGGGCGAGCCCGGCGTAGATCGCCTCGTAGTTTTTCTTGTTGATCTCGCTCCAGTAAACATAGAACACGACGGCAAGGATAAAGATAAAGGTCCAGTTGAAATTTTCCGTGCTGCGCACGCGGATGGCGTCCACAAGAGCCCGGGACGAAGCCGAGCCGTCTCCCCAGAATACGAACATGGCGATCTCTCCTTTTTGTCAAGTCTCGTGTGTCTGGCCCGCACAGGGCGGGCTATGAAGAAAGTTTATCAGACAACGGCGCGAAAGACAAGATTTTCAAGCGCGGTCTTTTCCCCTTTTTTCGTTGAAAGCCGCCGTGCGGCGAGGTATAATGACGACTGAAGGAAAAACGCGGATCGGAGAGGAGGGAGAGCGTGCTCAAAGAGACGGAATACAGCCGGATCGTGTCCGAGCTGCTCGACGAGCTGCCGGCGGAATTTTTCCGGGAGCTCTCCGGCGGCGTGATCGTGTCGGAGGCGGTGAAGATCCCGTCCTATGCCCGCGGTGACGACCTCTTCACGCTCGGGGAATATCAGATCTCCTCCGGGATCCGACAGGTCGTGATGTACAGGGGCTCGTTCGACCGGGTCTATCCCGACATCGGCGCGGCGCAGGCGAAGGAGCTTTTGCGCGGCATCCTGCGCCACGAGTTCCGGCACCATATGGAATCGCTCGGCGGCATCCACAACTCCAGCTCTCTGGAGGCGGAGGACGAGCGGGAGAAGCAGGCCTATCTCGCCCGCGCGGAGGAGCCGGACACATAAAAGGAAAAGCAACAGGGCGGCAGATCGAACGATCTGCCGCCCGTTTTTTGTTGATGCTCCGCCTTTTGGGACGCCTCAGTCGACCATTGCCGGGGCGAACACCATGTCTGTGCCGTACTCGCTCTGATCCTCGTGCCAGGTAAAGGTGCCGTCAGCGTTAAAGGTGATCGTGCCGGTGCCGTCTCCGTAGACGTCCTCCTGATTTGCGATCTCGCCGTCCTCGCCATAGGTGAGGATCGACTTGCCGGCGCCCTCATAGGAGATGGTAAGCGTCTCGGTGTCAAGCTTGCCGATAATGGTCCAATGGGCCGTCTCCCAGGCGCTTCCGCCCCAGTCGATATTGACGAGGGCCTCGTCATAGCCGAAGCACTCGACCTTGGCGTTCGCGCGCTCGGACTGGTACTCGCCGACAAAGTTCATGACGGGATTCTGCCAGTCGGGATCCTCTTCAAACACGGCGACGTACGCCGCGCTCTCGTCCAGCCGGACGGTGATCTGCGCGTCGGTGGAGAAGTCCTCGCCGTCCTTCGTCCACTTGACGAACAGGCTGCCGGTTTTCGGCCAGGCGACAAAGGTGTATACGGTCGGATCAGCCAGATTGATCTGCGCGGACTGGAAGGGACGCTCCGGGTCGATCTCCGGCGTGCCCTCTCCCTCGCCGGTGGCGATGTTGCCGAAGCCCTCGGTGTTGACGGTGGTGATGATGGTGGCCTCCTGCATTTCCGCCGGGACAAAGTGATAGCTCTCGCCGCCCTCGATCTCAAGCAGCAGGCCGTCCTCGCCCTCCTCGGATATGGTCACGACAAAGGGTTCGGCGCTCTCGTCCCAGGCGTTGAGGTCGCCGTGCAGGGTGTTGCCCACCTGCGGAAGTGTGCAGCCGCCCCACAGTTCGCCGAGCATGACGCCGACGTACCAGCCGGGCTTGTCGATATCGTCCATCCACGTGATGGAAAGCATATCCTCGTTTTCGTCCGAGAAATAGCCAGCGCGGGTCCACTCTTTTACTTCCTCCGCCGGCTTTGCGCCGCAGGCGCACAGGCCGAGCAGCAGGACCATTGCCAGCAGAATACAGATGCTTCTTTTCATGTTTGCTCCTTTTTCCTTTTGGAGCGGAAATCTTTCCGCCCCGGTTTTTCATTTTAATCCTCACGGTGGCGGTAGGGCGTGTTCTGCCACTTGCCGTCCTGGAAGCGGTGCAGTTCCTCGGTCAGATGATCCCAGAGCAGCACGTCGCCCGCGTCCGGATAAAACTCCAGGAAGCGGCCGTCGACAAAGGTGTAAAAGCGGCTGATGTCCGTGCACATGCCGTAGGTCGGCAGCTGGGTGCTCGCGATCGTAAATTGGAAGGGCGCTCCCTCCAGCACGCCGTCGAAGTGCAGCCCGCCGTGGTCGAGCGTCAGCGTGCCCTCGCCGCGGATGAGCGAGGTCGCATCGCCCGTCAGCGCCTTATGCTCCGGCAGCACGCCCACGCGGACGTGGCCGCTGTGGCAGAAGTCCGGCTTGCGGACCTCCTCGGCGGCGCGCTCGCGCTCGAGGATGGTCCAGTCGGTCACAAGCTCGGGACAGACGCTGTCTCCCACCGGGTGGAGCTGATAGTACTCGTCGAGCTCGACGCCGTTGCCGCACTTGCGGCAGGTCATCGTGTTGCCTGCGCAGTCCATCTCATATTTTGCGCCGCACTTCGGGCAGAGGTAGAGCAGCGTGTCGAGCTTCTTCGCCATCTGTCCCTTGCCGTCAAAGGCGACGTGCGCCTTGCGGTTCCACATGTAATCGTCGTGGGCGAGGAGGCGGTTCATCGTGTCCTCGATCTCCTCGACGCTCATCGCCCCCAGCTGCTCGGGCGTGAACATCCGGTCGACGACCACGTCGATGCGCCCCTTGCGCTCGTCGAGGCAGTGCTTGGTATAGGTCAGATACCCGCCGGAGATCTTGGAATAATATACCGGCACCCCCAGCTTTTTCAGCAGCTTCGCCCCGCCGGGGATGACGGGCTGCGTCATGCCGGTGATGGAGCTCATCCCCTCGGGCATGAGGCAGATGCTGCCGCCGGAGGCGATCACGCGCAGGATCTGGCGCAGGGCGTGGGCGTCAGGCGTGAAGTTCTTCTTTGGGATGACCTGCATCGTCGGCAGGAGCAGATTGGTGGGGAAGCGGAAAAATTCGTTGTATCCCACGACGTAGTTCAGCTTTTTCGGGTAGCAGGGCGGCGCCGTGAACTGGTAGTCCACGCGGGAGGCGTGGTTCGCGATCATGACGATCGGGCCGCGCTCCTCCGAGGGGCGCGCGCGATAGCAAAAGTGCGTGTTGCTCAGCCGGTTTAAGATCGCCGTCACCTTCATAAGGATCCAGTACAGCCAGCCGGGGGGCGATTTGACGTTTGTGCTGCTGATCTTTTCGTCGATCGTCATCGTGGACACTCCTTTGCTGCGCTTTTTTCGGCGGTACAGCCTTGCAGCGCCGCCGCGTTTTTTTGATTATACCTATTCCCCCGCGGCGGTGTCAAGAATCGCCGCGGACGGCGCAGGGAAAAGCACCCTGCCTGCGTCCATGCAAGCAGGGTGCTTTTCATATAGCGGTTTATGCGCGCAGCAGGGCCACGGAGACGTCGTTGACGTTCGTCCCCGTGGGGCCGGTGACGATCAGCCCGCCGATGGCCGCGAGCGCGTGATAGGAATCGTTGTCTCCGAGCACCGTGTGAAGCTCCAGCCCGGCGGCTTTCAGCTTTTCAAAGCTCTCGCCGTCCACAAAGCCGCCGGCCGCGTCCGTGGGACCGTCGGTTCCGTCGCTGCCGACGGAGAAGACCGCGGCCTCCGCGAGTCCGGCGATGCCCTCGCAGGCCGCAAGCGCAAGCTCCTGGTTGCGTCCGCCGAGACCGTTCCCCGTCAGTCTGACGACGGTCTCCCCACCCGCGATAAAAGCAAGCGCGCGGCCGGAGCCGGCATGGCTTTTTAAGATCGCGGACAAAAAGCGCCCCGCCTCGCGCGCCTCGCAGGAGAGGCGGTCAGTCAAGAAGACCGGCTCATAGCCAAGCTCCCTCGCGGCCCTTCCGGCCGCGGCGCACAGCTCGCGCACCGAGCCGCTGACATGGGTCTCGACGCCGGGAAGCTCCTTCGGCGTCTCGCGCCGGAGAAGGGCGAGCGCGGCGTCCGACAGACGCAGACCGTATTTTTCGACCACGGCGAGCGCATCGGCGCAGCTCGTGCCGTCGGGATAGGCAGGGCCGCTCGCGATGCTGTCCAGCGGATCGCCCAGCACATCGCTGAGCACGACGGAGAGCACCCGCGCCGGGGCGCAGGCGAGCGCAAAACGGCCGCCCTTGACCGCCGAGAGCCGCTTGCGGATCGCGTTGATCTCCACGATGTCCGCCCCGCAGCCGAGAAGCTGGCGCGTGATGTCCCGCAGCTCCTCCCCGGGGATGAGCGGCAGCTCGAACAGGGCGCTGCCCCCGCCGGAGAGCAGGAAGATCACCGTGTCCCCGGCGCTGAGCCCTTCGACGAGGGCAAGCGCCTTCCCGGTCGCGGCAAAGCCGTTTTCATCCGGCACGGGGTGCCCCGCCTCGCAGCAGACGAGGCCCGGGATCGGCTCCTTCACATGGCCGTATTTCGTGATGACGACGCCGCCGTCGACACGATGGAGCGTGTCCGCCGCGGCGCGCGCCATCTGCCAGGCCGCCTTGCCCGCCGCGACGAGAAGCGTCTTCCCAGCCCCGGGGCGGTAATCCCGGAGCGTGCGGCGTACGGCCTCGTCCGGCAGCACGGCGGCGATGGAGGCGCGGACGATCGCGTCCGCGTCTTCCCGCAGGGTCCGGTTCATGTCCGTCCCCTCCTTTCCGTTCGTTTCTTCATGTGATCTCGTTCAGCTTTCGCTGCAGCTCGGAGAAATCGCTTTGGGTAAAGGAATCGGGATCGACACCGCAGGAGAGGCAGGCGCTGCGGAACTCGCCCGTCTCGATCGTGTCGTTTGAGCTTTCGGCAAGACGGCGCGCGACACGGTTGATGAGCCCCGTGCCGGTGTCCGTTAGGCCGTAGTCCTCCATCATGGCAAGCTGCCAGTCCTTGAACATGGTTGTTCTCCTGTCAGAAGCTGTTTTCCGTCAGCCAGGCGACGGCCTTTTCGACCGTTTCCGTGATGTCCCGGCCGTCCGGCGCGAGCACGGCCTGCCTTTCAAGGCCATGGTGGAAGTCCACATGCTCCGCCTCGGCAATGGCGTTTTTCAGATAGTTGTTGTCGTCCGAGAAGCCGGGATCGGGCTGGATCTGGCAGATGCTGTACGCCTGCAGGATCGCGCTGACCGGCACGCCGTGGTACAAAACACCCTTAAGGCCGTCGATCTCGCTCTGGGGGATCGGCGCGCTTTCGCGGTAGATACGCATGGCCTCGGCGAGCGTCTTTTTGTCCGCTTCCGTGAGCGGTTCGACCTCATTGGCCGTTTTCGTATTGTCGAGCACCTGCTCGAGCGTGCTCATGCCGGAGAGCACGGCGATCACGTCGTCCTTATCCAGGCTGAAGCGCAACGCCCAGGAGGCGATGCTCCAATCCGGATGCGCGGCCTTCAAAAGCGACTCTGCCTCCGCCGGCAGTCTGGCAAGACCGCCGCCCTTGACCGCCTCCATGATGACGACCTTGCGGCCGTGGCGGCGGATCACATCATAGCAGAGCCCGGCCTGGACCAGCTCGCTGTCCCAGTCGATGGGGTTGAGCGCGATCTGGACGAACTCGATCTCCGGGTGCTCGGCAAGCACGCGGTCAAGGAGCTTCGCGGAGGAGTGGAATGAGATGCCCAAGTGACGGATCTTTCCCTCTTCCTTCCATCTCTTCGCATGGTCGAAGAGATGCGTGGTCTTGACGATACCGCCGAGGCCGTCATAGCCGTCGTAGTAGACCGTCTGGATATTGTGGAGCAGATAGTAGTCGATATAGTCTACGCCGAGATTGCGTAGCTGGCTTTCGAAAACGCCGTCGATCTTCTCCTCCGGGATCAGCATGAAGGTCGGGAACTTGGTCGCGACGGTAAAGCTCTCCCGCGGGTGGCGCTCTATAAGCGCCTTTCTGGTCGCCTCCTCGCTCTTGCCGTTGTGATAGACATAGCTGGTGTCAAAATAGGTGAAGCCGGCATCGAGGAAGGCGTCCACCATCCGTTCGAGATGGGGATAGTCAAAGTCGGTCGGGCCGGAGAGCACCGGGAGCCGCATCATGCCAAAGCCTAGATTCTTCATGTTTATCTCCTTGTATTATAGAGTAGTA